>CAZEVP010000054.1:0-22064 GCA_964515735.1 uncultured Verrucomicrobiaceae bacterium
TGCCGGCCGACAACAGCCTGATCTTCGACGTGCCGTTCGCCGAACGGCTCGACGTCGCCGCCTCGCGACTCGGCATCGACCTGCACCTGATGGCACCCGGCGCGGGCCATGCGTGAGCTGCCCTCTCTCCTGCCCCTCTCCCTGAAGGGAGAGGGGAATAACGCTGAGCCGGTAGTGGAGAAATGCCCCTCTCCCTTCAGGGAGAGGGGCAGGGGGAGAGGGAAACACCTTTGACCTCCGCCGAAACCGTCATCGCCTTCGACTACGGCACATCGCACATCGGCGTCGCCGTCGGCCAGAGCGTCACCGGCACGGCGACGCCGCTGCCGGCACTGAAGGCGCGCGACGGCGTGCCCGACTGGACGCAGATCGAAAAGCTGATCAAGGAGTGGCAGCCGCAACGGCTGCTGGTCGGGTTGCCGCTGAACATGGACGGCAGCAAATCGGAGATGTCGGCGCGCGCGCAGAAATTCGCCAACCGGCTGCACGGCCGCTTCGGGTTGTCCGTGGAAACATGGGACGAGCGCCTCTCCAGTTTCGAAGCGCGCGGCGAGCTGCTGGCGCAGGGGAAGCGGGCGTTTCGCGATGCGGGCGTGGACAGTCTCAGCGCGCGGCTGATTCTGGAGAGCTGGTTCGCGGCGAGGGGCTGACCCCTCCGCCTCGCTTTCCCCTACTTCGCAGGGGAGGACCTGAGTATCGCCGCGAACGAGTCCTCCCCTATGCAATAGGTGCCCCGCAGGGGCGGAGGGGTCCCGGACCAACCACAACACCCCAAATTGCCCACCACTCCTTTACTTCGATATGATGCGAACCATTCTTATTTACTGATTGCCCCGGTCGGCCCTGCAAACCTGGAGTGCGCGTCTTGCCATCCTCCGATCCCGCTTCGCAGCACCCCCTCCACATCCTCTATACCGACCACCACGGCTGGCTGCACCAGTGGCTGCGGGCCCGCCTCGGCTGCCGCGAGCAGGCCGCCGACCTCGCTCACGACACCTTCCTGCGCATCCTGCGCCGCCGCGGCGACACCACCTGGAACGAACCGCGCGCTTACCTGACCACCATCGCCCGCGGGCTGCTGATCGACCACTGGCGCCGCCAGGACATCGAGCGCGCCTGGTGCGAAACGCTGGCCGTACTGCCGGAAGCGCTGGCGCCGTCGGAGGAGGAGCGGCTGCTGGCGCTGGACGCGCTGCTGCGCATCGACCGCCTGCTCGGCGCGCTCAAGCCCAAGGTGCGGCAGGCCTTCCTGCTCTCGCAGCTCGACGGGCTCTCCTATCGGCAAATCGGCGAACAGCTCGGCGTCGGCGAGCGCATGGTGAAAAAGTACATGGCCGAGGCGATGCGCCACTGCCTGCGCGCCGACCTGCTGCCGGAGCCCGGGCGATGACGATTCGCGGCGAGGTGCTGGACGCCGCCGCCGAGTGGTTCGCCATCCTCGGCGCCGACCCGGTGGCCGAGCGCGACCGCCAGCGCTGGCGCGAGTGGCTGGCGCTCAGCCCCGAGCACGCGCTGGCGTGGCAGCGGGTGGAGGCGATCAGCCGCCCGTTCGCCGCCAGCGCGGCGCCGTCGGCGACGACCGCCGACAAGGTGCTGGAACGCGCTGGAGCACTGTCGCGGCGACGCGCGCTGCACCTGCTCGGTCTGGCCGGCGCGACGATCGGCGCCGGCGCGATGACGCAACAGCTGTTGCCGTGGCGACCGTGGTCCTACGGCATCACCGCCCGCTTCGCCGACCACCGCACCGCCATCGGCGAGACCCGAGACCTGCGGCTGGCCGAGGGCACGCGGCTGATGCTGAACACCGCCACCGCCGTCGACGTGGACTATTCGCGCCGGCTGCGGCGCATCGGCCTGCGCGCCGGCGAGATCCTGATCGAATCGGCGCGCGACGACCGCGACCCGCCACGCCCGCTGGTGGTCGACACCGCGCTCGGCCGCCTGACCGCGCTCGGCACGCGCTTCTCGGTGCGCGACGAAGCCGGCGCGATCGCCGTCGCCGTCTACGACGGCGCGGTGCACATCGAGCCGGCACGTGGTGGCGCACAGGTGCTCGGCGCCGGCCATCAGGCCCGCTTCAACGCCGGCGCCGTTCGTGCCGCCGCGCCCGCCGATCCGGCGCGCGAGAGCTGGTCGCGCGGCATGCTGATCGCCGACGACATCCGCCTCGACCGCTTCGTCGCGGAGCTCGCGCGCTACACGCCGGTGCCACTGTCGGTGGCGCCCGCCGCGAGCGCGCTGCAGCTGGTCGGGGCCTACCCGATCGGCCGCCCCGAACGCGACGTGCCGCAGACACTGCTGGCGCTGGAGCGCGCACTGCCGGTGCGCGTCGTCCACGGCAAGGACGGCGTGCGAATCGAGGCGCGCTGAAAAAACGGTTCCCCTTTTCCGGCGCCGCCCGGCAAGCGAATGAGAAACCCGTCGACCTCATTCGGAGCCACCGCAATGCCGCACCGCCAGAAACGCCTGCTTCCCCTGCTCGTCCGCGCCGCCCTGCTGGGGCTGCCCGCCGCCGCTGTCGCCATGCCCGTCGCGCAGGCACAGGCCGCGCAGCCGAGTTACGCCTTCGACATCGCCGCCGGCGCGCTCTCCACCGCTCTGACCCAGCTCGCCGCGCAATCGGGCACCCGGCTGAGCGCCAGCGCCGAACTGACCGCAGGCAAAAGCGCACCGGCACTGCGGGGCACGATGACGCTGCAGCAGGCGTTCGACCAGTTGCTCGCGGGCAGCGGACTTGCCGCGCGCATCGATGGCGACAACGTGGCGATCGAGACGGCATCGGCCGGCAATGACCCGCTGCTCATGCCCGTCAAGGTGCGCGCCGGCGCACTGGACGGTGCAACGGAGGGCAGCGGCTCTTACACCACCGACAACACCTCCGCCGCCACCGGCCTGAACCTGTCGCTGCGCGAGACACCGCAGTCGGTCACGGTGATCACGCGCCAGCGCATGAACGACCAGGCGCTGAGCTCACTGGGAACGGTGCTTGATCAAACGCCCGGTATTTCCCATGCAAGCGGCGTGGACTACGCGGGATATACCTACACCTACTCTCGTGGTTACCGAGTGGCCAATTTTGATGTTGACGGCATGCCTGGCACAGGGGGTATGAGCGTTGGCGGGCTTGGAGGATGGTATGACGTCAGCGCACTGGAAACAGCCGTCTACGATTCGGTCACGATCATGCGTGGTGCGACAGGTTTGTTACAAGGAGCCGGAGATCCTAGCGGCAGTATCAGCCTGATGCGAAAAAGACCAACGCAGGAATTTCAGGCATCTGTTGAAGCGGGTCTTGGCAGCTGGAATAAACGTCGAACCGTGGGTGATATTTCGGGCTCCCTGAATCAGGCCGGTACGATTCGTGGTCGTGTGGTTGGAGTCTACAACGAAGGTGAATCCTGGAAAGATCGTTACGAAGGCCGCAGAAGCGTGGTCTATGGTGCCATTGAAACCAATCTCACCGAAAACACCCTGTTCCGTTTGACCCTGGATCACCAGAACATTGATTCGACTGGAGATGCACAAGGTACTTTCTTCCCGATATTGATGAGCGATGGCAGTCGGTCGCCTTTTTCCGCTTCCGATAATGCGGTAACGGATTGGACACGCTTTCAGAGAGACAGCACGAATGTATCGGCCCGTCTGGAGCATGATTTCAACGAAGACTGGCAGGTCATGCTCGATTACAGCCGGCTCTGGGGAGAGAACGAAGGTGTCTTTGGCAACATAGCCATGGGGTTGGAGCCGGATGGCAGAGGCTGGATGCACCTGAGAAATTATTCCAATGATCAGGACTGGGAAGGTATCAACCTCAGACTGAATGGCAACTACACGTTGTTTGGCAGGCGCCACGATCTGGTCGCGGGGGTCAACAGGGACACAATACAGCTCGACACTTTCTTCATTCGAGACATGTCCCAATACGGCTCATGGATAAACTGGAACGGTAATCATCCTGAGCCAGACTGGTCTGCGTATACAGCCAGCCTTACCGAATATGAAACGAAGCAGACCGGCTTTTACCTGGCAACCCGTCTGCGTGCGACCGATGATCTTTCTTTCCTTGTCGGTGCCCGTTGGAGCGACTGGGAAACACGTAGCGAGAATAAAAGAACGCGTGCCGTCACTGACAACCGTAAGGAAAGTGGCGTATTCACTCCTTATGTTGCCGTCATGTACGAACTGACTCCGCAACTCACCGCTTATGCCAGTTACACCGAGATTTTCAACCCGCAGAACTTCAGGGACGTCAATAACGGCATTCTCGATCCGGAAGAAGGCAGCAACAAGGAACTGGGACTGAAAGGCGAATGGTTCGACGGCCGATTGAATGCCGGTATCGCTGTCTTCCAGTCTGGCAAGGATGGTCTGGCTGTACGTGATGGCGACCGTTTGACCCCCGAAGGTGATGTTGCCTATATCGCAGCTGACGATACCGAAGGGCGGGGCTGGGAACTGGAAGTGGCTGGTGAGCTGGCGCCAGGGTGGCAGATTCAGGGCGGGTACACCCGCATGGTTCTGGAAGACAGCGACGGCGACAGACTGGTCACACAAGAACAGCCTGAACATATGCTCAAGCTGTTTACCACCTGGACGCCAGGCAGCATGAATCAACTGACATTAGGTGGTGGTGTGCGCTGGCAGAGTGAAACCTACGATGCTTCCAATCCGGCATATCGCAGCATCTATACCCAGGATAGCTACACGGTGGTGGATCTGATGGCGCGGTATGCATTCAACAACGATCTGAGTCTGGCGGTGAACCTGAATAATGCGTTCGACAAGGCTTATCGCCACAACTTGCTGGCTTATAACTATTACGGACCGCCGCGCAATCTGCAGGCCACGCTGCGCTACAAGTTCTGACCCCCACGAAAATGAAGCCCGATCTTTTTGTGCCCGGCCATCCCCGGCGGGCACCCTTCGGGTCGTCGCTGGCGCGATGCCAAAAATCGCTCCGGCGTTTTTGGGGATTGTGTTCCCTTCGACTCCGCTCAGGGAACGGCTCTCACCGGCTGAGCGAAGCCGAAGCCCAATTATCCGTCATCGATCCGGTCGTATGAGAACCGTGTTCAACCCGACCAGCCGTTGCAATCGGGTGGCATCGGTGTCAATGGTCCTCGCCTCCCGGCAGGCGAGTGCCATTGCCTCAGCCGATATAGCACTCCACTCGATGGCAACACCGTTTCGACTCGCCAGTTGATCGATCAATACGCGCTGCGCTCTGCCGTTGCCTTCACGAAACGGATGGATCTTGTTGATCCAGCCAAGATAGAAGCCCATGCGTGCACCAACCATTTCATCCTCCAGTCCGGATAGGAAATGTTCGCTGCGTAACTGCTCGAAGCATCGGCGGGCCTCCTCTTCGATCAGACGGAATGGCAGAAAGAAGGCGCCACCTTTGCCGAACTCGACGCGCCGGATTTCCCCCGCGAAGGGGTAGACCTGATCGAAAAGGCGGCAGTGAATCCGTTGCAGGTGATCCAGATCGAAGGCTGGCGGTTCGGGATTGGCGGCCAGATCGGCCAGCGTCAGCTGTGTGATTTGCTGTTCGGCGTCGTTGAGGTCAGCAGTATTTGCAATGGACAGAAGGTTCTTCAGGCAACTGGAACCTTCGATGAGGTAAGGGTCGCTGTCGGTGAGGTCGTATCGCGAGTAATCGTTCATTGCGATGGCGAGCTGCCGGTCACCGCAGATGGCGGGCTCGAATGCTCTCTGCCAATTGTCTGGCCAAGCGACGGCCATCCACTTCGCCGGCGACGATGTCGCGCATCAGACGTTCATCGGCGACCGATACGCGAATGCCTTCCAGACGGCACGAACCCGCCAGCTGGGAGGCGATGTATTCCGGAGTGGTGCGCCGTGTGACCATGGTTGCGATATACCGGAGACGAGTGCCGGAATTCTAGGCTCAATGACATGTCCGGGCAATTCGACTCCGCTCAGGGAACGGCCGGTGGCTGAGCAAAGTCGAAGCCAGCGGCCCGGGGGGGCCGGCTACCGCCGCATCCCCGGCATCATGCGGCCGGCGCCCTCTTCCTTCTCGTCGGCGATCTTCAGGCCGGCAACTCCTTCCAGCAGCGCGTTCGGGTTCTGCGCGTCGGCGCCGAGCTTGATCATCAGGCGCAGGTCGTTGGCCGAGTCGGCGTGGGCGATGGCGTCCTCGTAGGTGATCTCGCCGTTGCTGTACATCTCGTACAGGTGCTGGTCGAAGGTCTGCATACCGTGCTCGTTGGAGTTGGCCATCAGCTCTTTCAGCAGATGAACCTCGCCCTTGCGCATCAGGTCGGCGGCCAGCGGCGTGTTGATCAGGATCTCGACGCAGGCGCGCCGCCCCTTGCCGTCCGGCGTCGGGATCAGCTGCTGCGCGACCATCGCCTTCAGGTTCAGCGACAGGTCCATCCACAGCTGCAGATGCCGCTCCGGCGGGAAGAAGTGCATGATCCGGTCGAGCGCCTGGTTGGCGTTGTTGGCGTGCAACGTACAGAGACAGAGGTGGCCGGTTTCGGCGAAGGTGATGGCATGCTCCATCGTCTCGCGCGTGCGCACCTCGCCGATCATGATGACGTCGGGCGCCTGCCGCAGCATGTTCTTCAGCGCGATCTCGAACGACTCGGTGTCGATGCCGACCTCGCGCTGCGTAACGATGCAACCCTCGTGCTGGTGGATGTACTCGATCGGGTCCTCGACCGAGATGATGTGGCCTTTCGAGTTGCGGTTGCGGTGGCCGATCATCGACGCCAGCGAGGTCGATTTACCGGCGCCGGTGGCGCCGACGAAGATGACCAGGCCGCGCTTGGTCATCGCCAGATCCTTGATGACGTCGGGCAGGCCGAGATCCTCGATGCGCGGAATGCGCGTCTCGATGCGGCGCAGCACCATGCCGGCCAGGTTGCGCTGGTAGAACGCGCTGACGCGGAAGCGGCCGATGCCGCGCGCGGAGATCGCGAAGTTCAGCTCTTTGTTTTCGACGAAATCGCGGCGCTGGTTTTCGTTCATGACACCGAGCACCACTTCGCGCGTCTTCTCCGGCGACAGCGGCGTCGTCGTCACCGCGACGACCTTGCCGTTGATCTTGACCGATGGCGGCACGCCGGCGGTGATGAACAGGTCGGAAGCGCCCTTCTCGACCATCAGCTGCAACAGTTTCTCGATATCCATGACGACAACTCCCTCGGCTCATGCCGCTGCGCGCGCTCGGCGCGATCAGATCTTCTCGGGGAAACGGGCCTTGGTGCGCGCGACCTCGCGCGTCACCAGCCGCTTGGAGACCAGTTCCTGCAGGCACTGGTCCATGGTCTGCATGCCGACGCTGGCACCGGTCTGGATGGCCGAATACATCTGCGCCACCTTGTCCTCGCGGATCAGGTTACGGATCGCCGAGGTGCCGATCATGATCTCGTGCGCGGCGATACGGCCGCCGCCGACCTTCTTCATCAGCGTCTGCGAGATGACCGCCTGCAGCGATTCGGACAGCATCGACCGCACCATGTCCTTCTCGGCGGCCGGGAACACGTCGATGATCCGGTCCATCGTTTTCGCCGCCGACGTGGTGTGCAGCGTGCCGAATACGAGGTGGCCGGTCTCGGCGGCAGTCAGCGCGAGGCGGATGGTTTCGAGGTCGCGCATCTCGCCGACCAGAATGATGTCGGGGTCCTCCCGCAGCGCCGAGCGCAGTGCCTCGTTGAAGCCGTGCGTGTCGCGGTGCACCTCGCGCTGGTTGATCAGGCACTTCTTCGATTCGTGGACGAATTCGATCGGGTCCTCGATGGTCAGGATGTGCTCGTAGCGGGTGTCGTTGACGTAGTCCATCATCGCCGCCAGCGTCGTCGACTTGCCGGAGCCGGTCGGGCCGGTGACCAGCACCAGACCGCGCGGGTTGTGGCAGATGTCGCGGAACACCTGCCCCATGCCCAGATCCTCCATCGTCAGCACCTTCGACGGGATGGTCCGGAACACGGCGCCGGCGCCGCGGTTCTGGTTGAAGGCGTTGACGCGGAAACGGGCGACGCCGGGCACCTCGAACGAGAAGTCGGTTTCGAGGAACTCCTCGTAATCCTTGCGCTGCTTGTCGTTCATGATCTCGTAGATCAGCGAGTGCACCTGCTTGTGGTCCATCGGCGGCAGGTTGATGCGGCGCACGTCGCCGTCGACGCGGATCATCGGCGGCAGGCCGGCCGACAGGTGCAGGTCGGACGCGCCCTGTTTGGCGCTGAACGCGAGCAGTTCGGTAATATCCATCGGGAGCTTCCAGACTGAACGGATGTTTCGGGGCCGCAGGCCAGCGCCACGGTGACGGCGGTGCTGGCGGGCGGCCAAAGCCCAGCAAGCATAGACGCCACCCTGCGGAAATGCCTGCGGCACTCGTCGCCCACGGTCCCCATGACCGGGGGCGAGAAGCCGGTCACACTCCCCCGCCCACGACGCCGACCCGACACGCCCGATGACCGACGCCGACCCCGCCATCGCCGCCAACCTCGACACCGTGCGCCAGCGCATCGCACTGGCGGCGCTGGCGGCCGGCCGCCGGCCCGAATCGGTGCTGCTGCTGGCGGTCGGCAAGACCAAGCCGGCCTGCGCCGTGCGCGCCGCGTTCGACGCCGGTTGCCGCGACGTCGGCGAGAACTACCTGCAGGAGGGGGTCGACAAGGCCCGGGCGCTGGCCGACCTGCCGCTGCGCTGGCACTTCATCGGCCCGATCCAGGCCAACAAGACCCGCGCCATCGCCGAGACCTTCGACTGGGTGCACTCAGTCGACCGGCTGAAGGTGGCACAGCGGTTGTCGGCGCAGCGACCGCCGGGCCGGGAGCCGCTGAACGTCTGCCTGCAGCTCAACGTCAGCGGCGAGGCGAGCAAGAGCGGCGTCGACGCCGAAGAGCTGGACGACCTCGCCGCCGCCGTCGCCGCGCTGCCGAACCTGCGGCTGCGCGGGCTGATGGCGATTCCGGCGCCAAGCGTCGACCCGGTCGAACAGCGCGCGGCGTTCGCCGCCGTGCGCCACGCGCTGGAGCGGCTGCAGCAGCGCTGGCCGGCACTCGACACGCTGTCGATGGGGATGAGCGCCGATCTCGAAGCGGCGATCGCCGAGGGGGCGACCATCGTCCGCGTCGGCACCGACATCTTCGGCGCGCGTGGCTGAAATGGGCCGCGCGCTATACTGCCGCCCCCGTCGAACCGCTCAGGAATTCCGCGCGTGACCGCTCCCCGCATCGCCTTCATCGGCGCCGGCAACATGGCCTCCAGCATCATCGGCGGTCTGGTCGGCAAGAATTTCCCGCCGCGCAACATCAGCGCCGCCGATCCGCATACCGCCACCCTCGACCGGCTGAAGGCGACGGCGCCGGTGCGCACCACCACCGACAATCTCGATGCGATCAGTGGCGCCGACGTGGTGGTGCTGGCGGTCAAGCCGCAGGTGATGCGGGAGGTGCTGACGCCGCTGGCCGAAACGCTGCGCCAGTCGCGGCCGCTGATCGTCTCGATCGCCGCCGGCATCGAGATCGCGTCGCTGGCGCGCTGGCTCGGCGACGACACGCTGCCGATCGTGCGCTGCATGCCGAACACGCCGGCGCTGGTGCAGTCCGGCGCCACCGGCCTCTACGCCAGCCCCGCCGTCAGCGCGGCGCAGCGGCAGCTGGCCGACACCGTGCTGCGCGCGGTCGGCATCGCGCTGTGGGTCGACGACGAGGCGCAGATCGACGCGGTGACGGCGGTCTCCGGCTCCGGCCCGGCCTACTTCTTCCTGGTGATGGAGGCGATGCAGGCGGCCGGCGAGAAGCTCGGCCTGCCGGCCGACGTGGCGCGCCAGCTGACGCTGCAGACCGCGCTCGGCGCGGCGCAGATGGCGATCGCCAGCGACGTCGGCGCCGACGAGCTGCGCCGGCGCGTGACCTCGCCGAACGGCACCACCGAGCGCGCCGTCGCCGCGTTCGAGGCCGGCGGCCTGCGCCAGCTGTTCGACAAGGCGCTGACCGACTGCCGCGACCGCTCGGTCGAGCTGGCGCGCGAACTCGGCGGCGACTGAAGAAAGAAAAGAAAGCGCTGCCGCCTCAGCGCAGGCGGTAGTGCACGAAGATGTTGACGAAGGCGTCGCCGCGCAGCGGCTGCTCGCGCCCGTGCAGCAGCCGCGCCCCCTCGTAGAGCACCATCTCGCCCGGCGCCAGCAGCACCTCGTGGCGGCGGCAGAAGTGATCCTCGATCTGCAGCGGCCACGGCTCATTGACCTGCTGGTCGATGTTGATGATGGCGCTGGCGATATGGGTCAGCTCGCGGTCGCGGTGCGCCTTCAGCGTCGCGCCATCGCGGTAGCGCCGCATACCGTAGACATAGGTCGGCTCGACGAAATCGCCGACCCACGCCTCCACCTCCGGCTGCAGCGCGGTGTGCACCTCGGCCTTCAGCGCGTCCGGCATCTCGATCAGCTCGCTGGCCGGGCCGTTGCCCGCGGTGGCGATGAAACCCTCCACCCGCTCCTCGACGACGTTGTCATGATTGGCCCGATAGTGGGCGCGCAGCCGCTCGAACAGCGCCGGCGGCAGCGGCCGTTTCAGGAAGCCGCCGGCCGTCAGCGGCGGCAGGTATTCGTTGGCGCTCTTGCGGAACGGCGCCCCCTGACCGCGATCGCGGAACCATTTGGTCAGCACGATCTTGTAGCCCTGCTCCACCGGCATCCCCCAGTGGACGCTGTCCGGGTTCGGCGTGCCGTCGGCGTGCAGGCTGTTCCAGATCACGGCGGCGCCCTGATCGGGCTGGAACTCGATGCCGAGATTGGTGAAGCGGGTGGCGCCGCCGCCGCGGGTGTTGTTCAGGTAGACCATGAAGGTCCAGGTGCGCTGGCCGCGCGCGCCGGCGTAGGTGTCGTATTCGGCCGTGCCGGGTTCGAAGTAGTCGGTGTGCGCCTTGAACTGCTGGCCGACATCGTAGCGCTGCGCCTGGATGCCCTCGCTCCACGACGCGTCGATGCCCATCACGGCGCAGATGCGGCGGTCGATCTCCTGCACCAGCGGGTGGTCGATCAGGCTCAGGTCGCAGGTGGTGCTGGTGCGATAGCCGGCGTACTCGCCCTCGTCGTTGGTGGTGGTGGAGGCGCGCAGCCGGCCGTTGACCAGCAGTGTCAGGTCGATGCACTCCTGCTCGCTGAGGAAATCGGGCATGACGAACAGTTCGAGCCGGTCGGTCGGGTAGCGCGTCGCCAGCGGCAGCTCGACGCGGCCGGCCTCGGTGCCGGGCGGCTGCGTCGGCACCACCACCGGTGGCGCCTTCAGCCCGGTCGCCACCGCCGCCGTCTCCGCGTCGAAGCCGTTTTCGACCAGAATGCGGCACAGCTCCTCGCGCGCGCAGCCGCGCTCCAGGTTGTGCGCCACCCACTGCCGCCAGTCGGCATCCAACGCCTTCTTTGCACTCACCTCGAACCTCTCCCGTGCGGCTGCCAGCGCCACCCTTTGCCGATATACTCCAGCCGCCGCCTGCCGGCCCCGGCCAGTGAGGGGCAAGCATAGCCGAACACCCCCGCCGGGAACGCATGGCCGCCGTCGCGAACCGGCGCCTGCCCCCTGCCGGCCGGCACCCGTACGACGCCGTCACCAAGGAATCATGATGCTGAGTGAAATCGGCCACCTGCTGATCCAGACCGTTTTCAATCTCTATCTGCTGGTCGTGCTGCTGCGGTTCCTGCTGCAGCTGGCGCGCGCCGACTTCTACAACCCGGTGTCGCAGTTCGTCGTCAGGGTGACCAACCCGGCGGTGAAGCCGCTGCGGCGCGTCATCCCCGGTGTGATGGGCATCGACTTCGCGTCGCTGGTGCTGGCGCTGCTGGTGCAGATGGTGGCGCTGGCGCTGATCTACCTGATGTTCGGCGCCGGCATCCCGAACCCGCTGCTGCTGCTGATCTGGGCGGTGATCGGCGTGGTGGCGATGATCGTCAACATCTACTTCATCGCCATCCTCGCCAGCATCATCCTGAGCTGGGTCGCCAGCGGCAGTTACAACCCGACCGTGACGCTGATCCACCAGCTGACCGAGCCGGTGATGGCGCCGTTCCGCAAGCTGCTGCCGCCGCTCGGCGGGCTCGACCTGTCGCCGATCCTGGTGTTCCTGCTGATCAACGTCGTGCAGGTGGTGCTGCGCCACCTGGCCGCCAGCGTCGGCCTCAGCGCGAAGCTGGTGCTCGGCCTCTGAGCGCGTTCTGGCGCTGGCGCGGCGGCGACCTGCTGCTCGACTGCCACCTGCAGCCGGGCGCCAGCCGCAGCGAGTTCGCCGGCCAGCACGGCGAGCGGCTGAAGATCCGCATCCAGGCGCCGCCGGTCGACGGCCGCGCCAACACCGCGCTGATCGAGCTGCTGGCGCGCGAGTTCGACGTGCCGCGCCAGAGCGTCACCATCGAGCACGGCGAGCTGGGGCGGCAGAAGCGGGTCTGCATCCGTGCGCCCGGGCGCCTGCCCGATGCGCTCGCGATCGAGCGGCCGGCCTGATCGCCATTCAGGCTGTCTATTTCAGACTTCCGGCCGTTTTCTTTAGACTGCACCGTTTCGCAACACCGTCGTCACCCGTCCGGCAGGCCAGCCACGGTCGCCGCACTCCTATAAAGAGCAACATGCCCGCAACCATTCCGGCCGATTCCGTCGGCATCGTCACGCCACAGCTGCAGCGCTTCGATCGGCCGGTCACGCTGAGCTGCGGCCGCGAGCTGGCCGGCTACGAACTGGTCTACGAGACCTATGGCGAACCGAACTGCGACCGCTCCAACGCGGTGCTGATCTGCCACGCGCTGTCGGGCCACCACCACGCCGCCGGCTACCACACGATGAGCGACGCCAAGCCGGGCTGGTGGGACGACTACATCGGCCCCGGCAAGACGATCGACACCTCGAAGTTCTTCGTCGTCAGCCTCAACAACCTCGGCGGCTGCCACGGTTCGACCGGGCCGGCCTCGATCAACCCGGCCACCGGCCTGCCGTGGGGGCCGGATTTCCCGTCGCTGCGCGCGCGCGACTGGGTGCACACACAGCGCGAGCTGATGCAGGCGCTCTGCATTCCGCACTGGGCCGCCGTCATCGGCGGCAGCCTCGGCGGCATGCAGGTGATGCGCTGGAGCCTCGAATACCCGGAGCTGGTGCGCCACGCCGTGGTCATCGCCTCGGCGATGAAGCTGTCGGCGCAGAACATCGCCTTCAACGAGATCGCGCGGCAGGCGATCACGTCGGACCCGGACTTCCGCGACGGCCGCTACCTCGAACACGGCGTCATCCCGGCGCGCGGGCTGGCGCTGGCGCGGATGGTCGGCCACATCACCTACCTGTCGGCCGACGGCATGATGGAGAAGTTCGGCCGCGACCTGAAAGCCGGCGACTTCGCGCTCGGCAACGACGGCGAGGTCGAGTTCCAGGTGCAGAGCTACCTGCGCTATCAGGGCAGCGCCTTCTCGCGCGCGTTCGACGCCAACACCTACATCCTGATGACGCGCGCGCTCGACTACTTCGATCTGGCGCGCGAGTACGGCGACGACGCCATCGCCGCCTTCAGCCGCGCCACGGCGAACTTCCTCGTCATCAGCTTCAGCAGCGACTGGCGCTTCTCGCCGGCGCGCTCGCGCGAGATCGTCGATGCCCTGCTCGGTGCCAGGCGGCAAGTCACCTATCTCGACATCGACGCGCCGCACGGCCACGACGCCTTCCTGGTGCCGATCCCGCGCTATCAGGCGGCGTTCGGGGCCTACATGCAGCGGGTCGCCCGCGAAATCGGCGGGAGCTGAACATGCGTCTGGACCTTGCGCTGATACAGGAGTGGATTCGCGCCGACAGCCGCGTGCTCGACCTCGGCTGCGGCGACGGCGAGCTGCTGGAGATGCTGCGCGACCGCAAGCGTTGCGACGTGCTCGGCGTCGAGATCGATGCCGACCACATCAACAACTGCATCGCGCGCGGCATTCCGGTGATCGAGCAGGACCTCAACAGCAGCCTCGCCAACTTCGGCAGCGGCAGCTTCGACACCGTGGTGATGACGCTGGCGCTGCAGGCGCTGCGCTACCCGCACCGGGTGCTCGACGAGATGCTGCGCATCGGCGCCGAGTGCATCGTCACCTTCCCGAACTTCGGCCACTGGCGCGCGCGCTGGTACCTGAACAGCCGCGGCCGCATGCCGGTGTCGAAGTTCCTGCCGTACACCTGGTACGACACGCCGAACATCCACTTCTGCACGGTGTACGATTTCGAGGATCTGTGCCGCGCGCGCGACATTCGCGTGCTGCACCGCGCCGTGGTCGGCGCCGGCAACAGCGAGGGGCCGCTGGCGAAGTTGTGGCCCAATCTGTTCGGGGTGACCGCGGTCTATCACATCGCGCGCTGAAAGCGTGAACACCTCCCCTCTCCCTGAAGGGAGAGGGGACTTGAGAGACTCCAGCTCGCAAGACCGCGAACACGCTTTAGACTTCCCGAGGAGACATCGATGCGTCCACTGCTACATGCGCTGCTGATCGCTTCCACCCCACTGCTGCCGGCCGCCGCGCTGGCACAAAACGGCGCACCGATCGCAGATGCCGCGCCGATCACCAGCAGCGCCGAATTCGCCAATCACGAACTGCTCTACTCGCTGGTGCCGTCGACCTTCCTCAGCGACAGCGTCGCGAGCGCCTACGGCATCACCCGCGCCGCCGACCGCACACTGGTCAACGTCTCGCTGCGCCGGAAGCTGGCCGACGGCACCGACGTCGAGCAGAGCGCGCAGGTGAGCGGCAGCTACAGCGACCTGATCCAGAAGAAGCCGCTCGAATTTCGCGAGGTGCGCGAGCAGGGGGCGATCTACTACATCGCCGAGTTCCGCCACGGCGACCGCGAGACGCTGCGCTTCGACATCGGCGTGACCACGGCGGACGGCGCGGCGAAGAACGTCTCGTTCACCCGCACCCTCTACATCGACAAGTGAGGCTTCCGATGGACAGCCGCAGGATCGTTCTCGCCACCGGCAACGCCGGCAAGCTGGCCGAGTTCCGCCAGCTGCTGGCCGGCACCGGCCTCGAGATCGAACCGCAATCGGCGTTCGCGGTGCCGGAGGCCGACGAGAACGGCCTCAGCTTCATCGAGAACGCCATCATCAAGGCCCGCAACGCCGCGCGGCACAGCGGGCTGCCGGCGATCGCCGACGACTCCGGCATCGAGGTCGACGCCCTCGACGGCGCCCCCGGCATCCACTCGGCCCGCTTCGCCGGTGCGAAGGCGAGCGACGCTCTCAACAACGCACTGTTGCTGCAGAAGCTGGCCGGTGTGCCGGAGAACCTGCGCAGCGCGCGCTACCAGTGCGTGCTGGTATTCATGCGCCACGCTACCGATCCGTCGCCACTGATCTGTCAGGCGAGCTGGGAGGGGCGCATCCTCGATACCGCGCGCGGCGACGGCGGTTTCGGCTACGACCCGCTGTTCTGGCTGCAGCCGCAGCAGTGCAGCGCGGCCGAACTGGCGCCGGCCGACAAGAACCGGCTCAGCCACCGCGGCCGTGCGATGGCCGCGCTGCTGGCGGCACTGACGAGGTGAGCCGATGGCCACGGTGAAGCTGCCAGGAGGCGAGAGCTTCGACACCGAGCCGAGCGAGAACCTGCTGTCGGCGGCGCAGCGCGCGCACTGGCTGGTGCGCCACGGCTGTCGCAACGGCAACTGCGGCGTCTGCTGCGCGACGCTGCTGCGCGGCGAGGTGGAGACACCGCAGGGCGTGGTCACCAGCGACGGCGAGCCGGAGATCCTGCTGTGCCGCAGCCGCATCGAGCGCGACATCGAGATCCGCCTGCCCGGCAACCCGCGCCACGGCAGCTTCGATCAGGCGCGGCGCCGCAGCGTGCGCCTGCAGAGCGTCACCCCCACCGCCGACGGCCAGTTCCGGCTGCGGCTGCAACTACCGGCCGGGCGCCGCCCGCCGGTCTATCCGGGCCAGTATCTGCTGATCGACGAGGAGCACGACGGTGGCGCCGAACCGCTGCGCGCCGAGATCGATCTGGAGCAGAGCGCCGACCGCAGCCTCAGCGTCATCGTGCCGCGCCTGCCGCTGGCCGATGACGACCACCTGCGCATCCGCTACCCGCTCGGCTACACCTTCATCACCGCGCCGCCGCAGCCGCCGGTCTGGATCGTTCACGGCGCCGCGCGCGCGCAGCAGGCGCGGCTGTTGCATCAGTTCCTGCCGCGCGCAACGCTGCTGCAGGTCGGCGGCGGCCGCTGGTTGCCGCCGCCGCTGCGCGGGTCGCCGCTGGTGCTGGCCTGCGCCGCCTGCGAGACGCAGGCGCAGCAGTGGTTCGAAGCCTTGCTGGCGGCCGGGCTGACGCCGGTGGAATTCCGCAGCGATTTCGCGGTCTGGTCGAGTTGGCGGGTGATGCGGCAGGACGACAACGGCAACCGCTTCGAGGTCGAGAGCGGCCTGACCGAGACACAGGCGCGCGAGCGCGCCGAGGCGCTGACCGAGACCGGTCACAAGCAGCTTTACTGGGCTGAACCAGCGACAACATGATGCCGGCACAACGCTGGAAGGTGTCGGCCGGGCACTGCCCCCGGGACTCGCTGCAAGTACATCCCTGTAAGCTCGTCGGCGGCATCCATGCCGCCGGCGGTCCCGGGGGCAGTGCCCGGCCGACGCCTCGCGCCACCCCTCGCCCCCATCAACAGACCTGCGGGCAATCCCGATGAAACGACTCCTCCAACTGCTGCTGATCCTGATCGTCGTCCTCATCGCGGCCGGCTACTTCCTCGTCGACGACCTGCTGAAAACGGCAATCGAGCGCGAGGGCAGCAACGCGCTGAAGGCGCGGCTTGACGTCGGCGGCGTCAGCGTCCACCTGTTCCCGACCGCAATCACGCTGCGCGACGTCGCCGCCACCAACCCGCGCGCGCCGATGAACAGCCTCGTCACCGCCGAATCGATCCGCGCCGACATCAGCCTCGCCCAGCTGCTCAACCGCCACATCGTCGTCGAGCACGCGGTGCTGGCCGGCCTGCGCTTCGACCAGCCGCGCGCGCGCTCCGGCGCCATCCCCTGCCTGACGCCGGAGCCGACCGCCACCAGCACGCAACCCGGCATCGCCCTGCCCGACGTTCGCCAGCTCGCCGCCGACGCGAGAGCACGCGCGCAGGAAGAACTGACGCGGATCGAACAGTCGCTGCAACAGATCAACGAGACCTGGGAGAGCCGGCTGCAGGCGCTGCCCGACGTCGACCCGCAGCAACTCGACGAGTACGACCGGCTGCTGCGCGCCGACTGGGTGCGGGTGAATCAGCTGGTCGCCAGCGCGCGCGATCTGCCCAACGCCGAACTGAGCCAGCTGCTGGCCAGCGCCGGTCTCGACCTCGGCCATTTCGATCATCTGACGCAGGCGCTGCTGGCCAGCGAGCTGGCGCCACTGGTGGCGCAGATCACCGCGCTGGCCGGCGGCGGCGACCTGCGCGCGGCGAACGCGAATGCCGTCGGCTGGCCGATACTGGCACGCCGCGTCGATCTCGATGGCGAGCTCGCGCTCGGCGCCAGCCGACTGCCATTCAAGGGCCGGATCGACAACGTCACTCCGCAACCGGCACTCTGGGACCTGCCTCTGACGTTTTCCTTCAGCGGCGCCGGCCAGCTCAACGTCAACGGCACGCTCGACTACCGTCACGCGGGCGACGGCCAGATGCAGCTGGTGCTCGACCGCTTCCCGGTGGCGAAGCTGGCGCTGATCGACAACCCGCAGCTCGGCATCGTGCTGGAACGGGCACTGGCCTCGGCGCGCGGCCTGCTGACACTGCGCGGCGGTGACATCGACTTCGAACTCGGCAGCCAGTTCCACGACGCCGTACTGGCCGTGCGCGCCGGCGATCCGACCACGGACCCGAACACCGCGCAGCGCGTCGCCGAACTGCTGAGCGACGTGCACGAACTCGACCTGCGGCTGCGCGTGCGCGGCCGCCCCGACAGCCCGCAGGTGCGGATCGACTCCAGCCTCGACCGGCTGCTCGCCGACACGCTCGACGGCGAGGCGCACAAGCAGGCGGGCCAGCTGACGGAGAAACTGCGCGAGGAGCTGCAGGAGCAGCTGGCACCGCAACTGGCGCGAATCCAGCAGCAGACCGCCGCCTTCAACGCAACACAGGAACGACTGCGCCGGCAGCGCGAAACCCTGCCGCAACCCGGCCGCTGAGCACCGCGATGCTGATCCACCTGTGCCCGCTCGACGCGCTCGACGACACGCTGCGCCAGCGCTATCGCGACACGCTGCTCGATGACGACGAGCGCCAGCGCCTCGCGCAGTTCCGCCGCGCGCAGGCGGCCGACGAATTCCTGCTCGGCCGCGCGCTGCTGCGGGCAACGCTCGGCGAGCTGCTCGGCCGCGATCCGCGACGACTGGCGATCGAGCGCGATGCCGATGGCAAACCGCAACTGCGCGACGGCGACGGCTGGCGCTTCAACCTGTCGCACGGCGCAGGCCACGTCGCGCTGGCGCTGAGTCGCGACGGCCGCGTCGGCATCGACATCGACAGCGGCGCGCGCCGCAACGACATCGACGGCATTGCGCAGCGCTTCTTCCGGCCCGACGAGGCGGCGTGGCTGCTGTCGCTGCCGCCAGCGCAGCGACGCGAAAAATTCTTTCTGTTGTGGACGGTCAAGGAAGCGGCGGTGAAAGCGCTCGGCTGCGGCATCGCCGGCGCGCTGATCGACGCCGGCGTGCGCTGCTCGGATGAGGGTTTCGCGCTGACGCTGCACGGCGCGCTGGCGCAGCCGCACGCGCCGCGCTGCTGGCACGCCACCATCGGCGACGACTCGCCGCCCCGCCATCTCGCCGCCGTGCTGCTGCCCGACCACGCCGCCGCGACAGCGCTGTCTCCAACGCTTCTGCAGACCGTTCCACTGCGCGCGACGCAGCCATTCACCGGCATCGTCCGGCCGCACCCGACCGTTTCTTGACAGTCGAAAACGGCTCATCTAGCTTGAGCGGGCACTCACTGCCGTCCCGTTGACGCGCAGTACCCGGCGCGCGCCCCTTCCCCCGCGCGCGCCGCGCAGTGACGGCCCTCTCCCCCGCCGCCATCCGCACACCGCGGAATTTCCATTCAGCCCGCTTCGCAAGGTGCGCTCGCGCCCGTGCGTCATGTCGTCGCGCCCGGCTCGCACCCGCACGAAGCCATCGCTCGTCACGAGGGAGAGCACCATGCGCATCAACCGGCCGGTCACCCAGATCGAACGGCGCTGCCACCCGCACGCCAACATCCTGTCGACGACCGATCTGCACGGGAAGATCACCTACGTCAACGACGACTTCGTGCAGATCAGCGGCTTCGAGCGCGACGAGCTGATCGGCCAGAGCCACAACATCGTGCGCCACCCGGACATGCCCCCTGCCGCCTTCGCCGACCTGTGGCGGGCGCTGCGCGGCGGCCGCTCGTGGATGGGCATCGTCAAGAACCGCTGCAAGAACGGCGACCACTACTGGGTCGACGCCTTCGCCACGCCGATCCAGCACGACGGCCAGACCACCGAGTACCAGTCGGTGCGGCGCCAGCCACAGCCGGATTGCGTGCGGCGCGCAGACCAGCTCTACACGCAGCTGCAGCGCGGCGAGACGCAACTGCTGCGGCGGCCGCGGCTGACACTGGCGCAGCGCATGCTGCTGCCGCTGCTGCTGGCCTTTCCCGCCGCCGGCGCCATCGCCGCGCTGCCGGCACCGCTGCTGCCACTGATGCTGCTGGCGGCGCTGTTCGGCGCACTGGCGCTGTCGACGTGGCTGCAGCTGAAACCGCTGCAGACCGCCCTCACGCAGTGTCGCGGCCATATTTCCGATGCCGTCGCGCAGTTCGTCTACACCGGGCGCATGGACGAGGCCGGCGAGATCCTGCTGGCGCTGAAGCTGCTCGAATCGGAGAGCGCCGCGCTGATCGGCCGCATCGCCGACAGTGCCGGCGGCATCGGCGACTGCGCCGAACAAGTCGGCGCCGGTGTCGCGCAGACCTGCAGTGGCATCGATCGCCAGTATCTGGAGTCGGATCAGATCGCCACCGCGATGCAGCAGATGGCGGCGACGGTGCAGGAGATCGCCGGCAACGCGCAGCAGGCCGCCACCGTCGCCGGCGATGGCCTGCGCGCGGCGACGGCCGGCGGCGAGCGCGTCGACCAGAGTTTGCAGTCGGTGATCGCGCTGCGCCGGCAGCTGGCGCAGGCCAGCGACGTCATCGCCGCGCTGGCCGGCGAGAGCGAACGGATCAGCGGCGTCGTCGCCGTCATCCGCGACATCGCCGAGCAGACCAACCTGCTGGCGCTGAACGCGGCGATCGAGGCGGCGCGCGCCGGCGCCGCCGGCCGCGGCTTCTCGGTGGTGGCCGACGAGGTGCGCTCGCTGGCGACGCGCACGCAGAGTTCGACCGAGGAGATCCGCGCGATGATCGAGCGGCTGCAGCGCGGCGCCACGCAGGCGGTGGCGGCAATGGAGGTGGCCAACCAGCGCGCCGACGACTGCTCGCACCTCGGCGCGCTGGCCACCGACAGCCTCGCGCTGATCGGCTGCGCCATCGACACCATCAGCCAGATGAACCTGCAGATCGCCACCGCCGTTGAGCAGCAGAGCCTCGTCGCCGAACAGGTCAGCCAGCACATCACGTCGATCCGCGCGCTGTCCGAGGGCAACGCCAGTGCCGCGCAGCAGAGCGCGCGCACCGGCGAGATGCTGGGGCGGCTGGCCGGCCGCATGTCGGAGCTGGTCGACCACTTCTGGACCCGGCGCCGGCGCGAACCGAACACCAGTCACTGACACTGCCGGTCGACGATCGGCGCGATGGAAAAGCACTTCCCGAAAAAACCACCACAGAAAAACGCACTACATAAAAAAGAGATGGAAAACGCATGCGCAACATCACTCTTGCCGCCCACGACGATCACAGGTTCATCCTGCTCAACGAGAGCGACCCCGGCGAGGAGGACGGCATCCGCTCGAACCAGTATCTGGTCGCGCACGGCGACGACGGCGTGCTGCTCGACCCCGGTGGCTTCGGCGTCATGCCGCGCACGCTGGCGGAGCTGCTCGGCCATCTCGGCCCGGAGAACATCCGCGCCATCGTGCTGTCGCACCAGGACCCCGACATCGTCGGCGGCCTCGCCACCTGGCTCGAACTGACGTCGGCGCCGGTCTACGTATCGAGTATCTGGACGCGTTTCCTGCCGCACTACGGCATTCGCGACGTGCAGCGCTTCGTCGGCGTGCCCGATGCCGGCATGACGCTGCGCATCGCCGACGATTTCGAACTGCAGCTGCTGCCGGCGCATTTCCTGCATTCGGAGGGGCAGCTCAACGTCTACGATCCGCGCACGCGCATCCTGTTCAGCGGCGACATCGGCGCGGCGATGCTAGAGCCGGATCAGGATTTCGCCTTCGTCGACGACTTCGCCGCGCACCTGCCCTACATCGAGGGTTTCCACCGCCGCTACATGTGCTCGAACCGCGCCGCGCGGCTGTGGGTCGACGCCGTGTCGAAACTCGACATCGACATGCTGGCGCCACAGCACGGGCCGATCTATCGCGGACGCGCCGTCGCCGACTTTCTCGACTGGTTCGCCAGGCTCGAATGCGGCATCGACCTGATGGTCGGGAGCGGCCGCTTCCGCGCGGACGCGCCGGCATGAGGAGCGCACAGCGATGAACAGCGCCGTCTCCCCGCGGCTGCGCTCCGGCGCGCTGCACAAACAGGTGCTGGAGCGTTTCGCGCGGCTGTTCGAGCGCCAGGTGCGGATGCACCAGTTCGCCGACAGCATCAATGCACTGGTGGCCTCGACCCACGACGAGATCCTCGACGTGCTGCAGACCTCGATCCGCGACATCGAGGCGCTGCCGCTGGGACCGCGCGAGCGCGACTGGATCAACGCCGTGCTCGACCGCACCCGCACCCACTGCCACCGGCTCGAACGCGCGCTGGAGCTGCTGCTCGGCGAGCGCGAGCGGGTCTGGATCGCCAACGGCGACGACCTGCGCCACGTCATGCTCGAAACCAACCGCACCGCGCAGGAGCTGGCGTCGACGCTGATCGACAAGAGCCTGCTGGAGCGCTACACGCAGATCATCGAGAACATCG
>CAZEVP010000055.1:0-21042 GCA_964515735.1 uncultured Verrucomicrobiaceae bacterium
GCCGCAAGATGAGCAAGAGCTACGGCAACACCATTCCGCTGTTCCTGCCGGAAAAACAGCTGCAGAAGTCGATCAACAAGATCGTCACCAACCTGCAGGAGCCGGGCGAGCCGAAGGACCCGGACAGCTCGACCGTGTTCCAGATCTGGCGCGCGTTCGCGACGCCGGAGCAGACTGCGTACATGCGTGAGCAGTTCGCCGCCGGCATCGGCTGGGGGCAGGCCAAGAAGGAGTTGTTCGCGCTGATCAACGAGCAGGTGAAGGAGGCGCGCGCGCGCTACGACGAGCTGCTCGCCAACCCGGATCACGTCGACGCGATCCTGCGCAAGGGCGCCGAGAAAGCGCGCGCCGAGGCATCGAAACGGCTGGCGCAGGTGCGCAAGGCCGTCGGTATCGGCTGATCTTCGGGATCCTGCGAAAAAGTCGCTCTGGCTTTTTCATCCGGCGCCAGATCCCGCTCTGGCTGGTTGCTCCGCGCGATCGGCCGCCATCGAACGAAAATGCGTGGGGATTGACAGCACTGCCGCAATCCCCAAAACTCGCGCCCGCTTCAGAAGGTGTCCGCCGACCTCCCGGTCGGTGGGTGAAACGGGAAGTCCGGTGACGCGCGAGGTATCCACCTCCGCCACTCCGGCGCAGCCCCCGCTGCTGTAAGCCTGACGAGACTGTTCGACCGCCACTGTGGAGACACGGGAAGGCAGGAGCAGTCGAGGATGATGGTGAGCCAGAAGACCGGCCCTCTGAACGAAATGATGGTGCGAAATCCGGGGTGTGGTTTCGTTCGTCGGCTGAACTCTTCGAGCAATCATTGTCGAGTGTCTGTGCGAGGGCGGAGACCGTCTCCGTCGCGTTTCGTCCGCGTTTTTTCAGGGTGGCCATTCCTGCAGGATTGCCGCCAGCGTGGCGTTGAAGATCGCGCCTGACAATTTTCATCAGCTGTCGACGTGCTTTGACCACTGCTCCCGATTGGCGACCCGCCGGATCGGGTCGTTTTTTTCGCGCCTCTCTTTTTTCGCACGGCATCGGGGAGGGTGTCGTCGTGACAGGTGGAGCGATGCGACATGAACGACATGAAACGATGTGGACTGGCAGGTGCGGTGGCGATGGTGTTGAGTGCGACCGCGGCGGCGGCCGCGGCGCAGCAGGCGGCGCAGCTGCCGGCGGTGCGGGTTGAAGCTGGCGGCGAGGCGACCGTGCTGATGCTGGATGACGTGGTGCAGACGGGGTCCCGTCTCGATCTGCCGGCGCGCGATCTGCCGGCCAGCGTATCGGTCGTGACGCAGGAGCTGATTCAGTTGCGCGGTGCCCGCACCGCGATGGAGGCGCTTCATAGTGCTGTCGGTATGACCGGTGGCACGTCGGTGGGTTCGATTCCCAACTATTCCACGCGCGGATTTGCTGGTAACGACATCACGGTCATGCGCGATGGCATACGGCAGAACACCACATCGCAATCGTCGCGCCCGCTCGACAGCTTTCTGTTCGACCGGGTGGAGGTGCTGAAAGGGCCGGCCTCTCTGCTTTACGGCGAGGGTGCGGTAGGCGGTGCCGTCAACTATGTCAGCAAGCAGCCCGGCGCCGAGTTGGGTGGCGAGGTACAGCTGGGCATCGGGTCGTGGGATAGCTACCGCCTCGGTATCGGTGCCGGCGGACCCACTTCCATCGAGGGGCTGTCGTTCCGCGCTGACGTTTCCACGAACCAGAGTGGCGGTTATGTGGATGCCAGTGACAGTCGCTACGAGGCTTATGCCGGCAGTCTGCTCTGGGATGCCAGCGAGAAGACGCGAGTCACGTTGAGCGGCACTTACCTTGCCGACGACATCCTCAGCTACTACGGAACGCCGGTGGTGTACGACGCCGTTGTCGATCAGAACGGCACGCAGACGGTTCGCAAGGCGGTCAGTTCCACCGACAGCCTGGTCCGTGCTCGCATAGTCAGTCGCACGCGCGGGCTGAACTACAACATCGGCAACAATCACTCCGATAGCGTCAACAGCTTCGTGCGGCTGATTGTCGACAGCGAGCTGGGTTCCGGCTTCAACCTGCGCAACGAACTCTATTACGCCACGCAGTATCTCGATTGGCGCAACATCGAGAGCACGGTATGGAACCCGGCCACGCAGCTGGTGGATCGCGGCTCTTTTTTCCTGATCTATCGCGATGACGAACAGATCGGAAATCGCCTGGATCTGTCGTGGGCCGGCGAATTGCTGGGGCGCCCCAACCAGTTCCTGACGGGGTTGCTGATCGAGCGCAGCGACCAGCTTCGCAATAGCGGCCAGACCACCGTCGCGACGATTGTGCCGGCGTCAGTGTCGCTGACCGATTTCAATCGTGGTTATGGTCCATATGCGCATGGCAGGAAAACGTTGAATGTGATCACCGATACCGGTGCGATTTACGTGGAGAATGTCTTCGAAGCGACCGATGCGTTCAAGGTGATCGGCGGCTTGCGCTATGACCAGATCGATGTCGACCGGCACTCCTATCTGGGGCAGCCCGATTTTTCAAAATCCTACTACCCCGTGACAGGCCGTCTGGGCGCTGTGTATGCGATTACGCCGGAGGTCAATGTCTACGCCAGCTACAGCCGTGCGGCGCAGCCGGTGAGCCAGCTGGTTGGCCTTTCCGCCACCCATGATGAGTTCAGTCTGCAAAAGGGTATCCAGTACGAGATCGGTACCAAAGCAAGCTTCTGGTCCGGGCGCGGTGATTTGACCGTGGCGCTGTTCGACATCGAGAAGAACGATCTGCTCACGTCGCAGGTGGTGGACGGCGAGCGCTTCAATTCCCAGATTGGCGCACAGGTTTCTCAGGGGCTTGAGGTCGCGTTGTCGCTGGCACTGGCACAGCAGTTCCGCATCGATCTCAACTATGCCCGCACCTGGAAGGCCGAGTACGAGGAGTTTTATGAAAACCTGGGCTCTGGTGTCATCTCGCGCAATGGCAACACACCGCCCAACGTGCCGAAGACAGTGGCGGGCCTGAACCTGGTCAGGAGCTTTGGTAACTGGCAGACAACGGTGGGCGTGCGTCACGTGGGTGAGCGTCAGGCAAACAATAACAACGGTATCCAGCTCGACAGCTACACCACGGTCGACGCCAGTATCGGCCATCAGTGGCCGAACCTGTCGATCACGTTGTGGGGGCGTAATCTCACCGACGAGGAGTACAGCGAGTGGGCCTCCGGTGGCGGCCTGATGCAGCGTATGGCCGACCCCGCCAGCGCCGAGCTGGTGGTTCGCTACAGCTACTGAGCGGCCGTGCGATGGCGAAGCTGCGCTGGAAACGCTGGCTCTACCTGTCGCACCGCTGGCTCGGCATCGCGCTGTGCCTGCTATTCGCGGCGTGGTTCGTCAGCGGTGTCGTGATGATGTACGTCGGCTTCCCGCAGCTCGATCGCGACGAGCGTTTCGCCGGGCTGCCCGCGCTCGACTTCGCGTCGGCGCGGCTGTCGCCGGCCGACGCGGTGGCGAGATTGCGCGATGCCGATTTCGCCACCGTCGGTGCACCGGATCGCAACCTGCCGCGCGTCGGCAGCAGTGAAGCGGCGGCGCCGGTGGCGGTACGACTCGGTATGTTGCAGGGGCGGCCGGTCTATCACGTGCATCTCGGCGGCACGATCCAGCCGCGCACGCTGTTCGCCGACGATGGCGAACTGCTGCAGCGGGTGACGCCGGCGATGGCATTGCAGGCGGCGCTCGAGTTCGCGCAGCGGCAGCGCGGCGTCGTCTTCACCGACGCGCGCCACGCGGAGTGGGTGCAGACCGATCAGTGGACGCTGTCGGCGGTGATGAACATCCATCGCCCGCTGCACCGCATCGAACTCGGTGATGCCGCGGGCAGCGAGCTGTACGTCTCATCGGTCACCGGCGAGGTGGTGCGCGATACCGCGCGCACCGAGCGGCTGCTGAACTATGTCGGCGCGGTGACGCACTGGATCTATCCGACCGTCATCCGTCGCCATCCCGAGCTGTGGGTCTGGCTGGTCGACATTCTCTCGATCGGCGGTGTCGTGCTGGCGCTGACCGGTTTGTGGATCGGCGTGCTGCGCTGGAATCGCCGGCCGCGGCCGGGCAAGTCGGCGGTGCCGTATCGCGGCCTGATGCGCTGGCACTACTTCACCGGCGTCATCTTCGGTGTCACCACGCTGACCTGGGTGTTCAGCGGGCTGATGTCGATGAATCCCGGCGGGTTCAATCCATCGCGCGCGCTGACGGCGGCACAGCTGGCGCTGTTCAGCGGTGTGCCGGTGCCGCTGCGCAGTGCCGATTTCGCGCAGCCGGTGCCGGCGTTCGGCACCGACGTGGTCGAGGCGGAGCTGATGCACTTCGATGGCGAGCCGCTCTATCTGGCGTCGCGCCGCGACGGTTCGCGTCATCTGCTCTCGGCGCGCAGTGGCGATGTCGTGCAGATCGACCGGCAGCGGTTGCGGGCACTACTGCCAGCGCTGTTGCCAGCGTCGACACTGGCGCAGGTGCGGCTGCTGACGCAGTACGACAACCACTATTACAGCCGCCATCCCGAGCGCGGCGGTAAACCGCTGCCGGTGCTGCGCGCGATCTTCGCCGACGACGATGCCAGCTGGTTTCACATCGACGTCGAAACCGGCCGCCCGCTGGAGCGCACGACGGCGACCAATCGCCTCTATCGCTGGCTCTACAACGGCCTGCACTCGTGGGACATCGTCTGGTTGTGGCAGCGGCGGCCGCTGTGGGATGTCGCGGTGATCGGTTTCTCGATCGGCGGCGCGCTGCTGTCGGTGCTCGGTGTCGTCGTCGGCTGGCGCCGGCTGCGGTTCTGACGGCTTCAGTAGACGTCGCGGCGGTAGCGTCCGCTTTCGGTCAGCCGTTCCACGCACGCTTCGCCGAGCATGTCGTTCAGCACCGCGTGCACCGCCGGCGCCATGCCCTGCAGGCTGCCGCAGACGTAGATCGCCGCGCCGTCGTCGACCCACTGCCGCAGCACGGCGCCGGCCTCGCGCAGCCGCTGCTGTACGTAGACACGCCCGCCGTCGCGCGAGAAGGCGAGGTCGACGCGGGCGAGATGGCCGCTGCCCTGCCAGCGTTCGATCTCGTCGCGGAAGAAATAGTCGTGCGCCGCGCTGCGTTCGCCGAACAGCAGCCAGTTGTTGCGCTGGCCGCGCGCCTCGCGCGCCTGCAGATGGGCGCGCAGCCCGGCGATGCCGGTGCCGTTGCCGATCAGGATCAGCGGGCAGTCGCCCTGCGGCGGATGGAAGTTGCCGTTGGCGCGCAGGCGCACGGCGATCTCGTCGCCGACCGCGGCAATCGCGGTCAGGTAGCCGGAGCCGAGGCCGAGGCTGCCGTTCGGGTGATGCTGCTGCCTCACTAACAGTTCGACTCTGCCGCTGTCGCTCAGCGAGGCGATCGAGTACTCGCGGTGCGGCAGCGATTGCAGTCGTTCCGCCAGTGCTCGTGGCGACGTGGCATCGACCGGTTCGGACGGTGGCAGCGAACGCAGCAGCGCGGCGCGCAGCGGCAGCCGCTCGCCGCTGTATTCGACCGGCTCGTCACCGTCGAGGCCGCACTGCGTCAGCAGTGTTTCCACGGCGGCCGAATCGCGGCGAGGGCCGATCTCGGCGATGTCGCCGGCTTCCCAGCTGACATCGCCATCGAGCGGTTCCAGCGCGATCAGGAAGGCCGGCGCGCCGGCGCTGCCGGGATTCAGACAGCGCCGTTCGACCAGCCGCCAGCGGCCGTAGCCGGGGCTGCTCCAGTCGGCCAGATCGGTGCGGCCGCCGAGCTGGCCGAGGTGGTGCTGCCAGTGGCGCAGCGCGCCGCCGTCGCCGTTGTCGACCTCGACCGCGTCGAACAGCGGCACCGCGCCCTGCGCGCGCAGCCAGTGGCCGAGCCGGCGACCGAAGCCGCAGAAGTCGGCGTAGCTGCTGTCGCCGAGCGCAAGCAGGCCGAACTGCAGGCCGTGCAGATCGAGCGGCTGTCCGTGTGGATCGACTGTCTGGCCGAGCAGCCGCCGCGCGAACGGCACCGCCGCGTCGGGCGGGTCGCCCTCGCCGTAGGTACTGACGATGAACAGCGCGCGCGGGTAGCTGCGCAGCGTATCGGCATCGAGCGCCGCCAGCGGCAGCAGCCGCACCGGAATGCCGGCCTGCTGCAGCGCCTCGGCGCTCTGCCAGGCGAGCCGTTCGGCGGTGCCGGTCTGGCTGGCGTGGGCGATCAGCAGCGGCGGTGCATCGCCGGTCAGCAGCGCGTCGATGGCGGCCTGCTCGCGTTGCAGGCGGCGACGGTGGCGCTGCCAGATCAATCCGCAGAAGGCGAGATAGCCGGCCGTGGCCAGCGCCGCTCCGCCGTGGCGGGTCGCGGCATCGGACAACGCGAGCGTCATCGGGCTGGCCGCGAGCAGCGGCAGCGACAGCAGATGGCGAACGCGGGTCATGGCATGGTCACGGCAAGAAAAAAGGGGGAGGGGAGAGCGCCGCCGCGCGGGCGGCGCCGTCCATCACTGCGGCAGTACTTCGAACGTCGCGACATAGCCGCCGCGACGCTGGGTCGCCGGCTTGCTGGCCTTGTCGTCCTGGTACTGGGCTTCGAGGTAGTACTGGCCGGCGGCCGGCCAGGTGATGCTGACGCGGCCCTGCTGGTCGGCCACGGCCTCGATCGCCTGCTGGTCATCGCGGTAGCGCATGCCGCCCGCCAGTACGGTGACCTTGGCGCCGGCGGCGGGTTTGCCGTCGATCAGGAAGGCGAAGGTGGCGGCCTCACCGGCGAACAGGTCGTTCGGGTGGGTCACCGGCGCCAGCTCCAGCCCCTTGCCGGTCGGTTTGAGCACGGTGTCGCTCGGCTTGCCGGCGGTGACGAAGGTCTCCATGCGGCGCGACGACTCGGTGACGCGCAGCTTGTCGGCCTTCTTCGGCACGGCCTTGTCGAAGCCCGCCTGGGTGAACTGCTCGCCGCGCGGTGGCCAGAATTTGCGTTGGCCGTTCTCTTCCCACATCGCATTCAGGCCGCTGCTGGCGGTGAATACCTTGTAGGTGCCTTTCTGCTGCAGGTGCAGGTCGAAGATGCTGCGGTATTTGCCGGTGGCGGCGTTCTGCAGCGCCACTTCCTTGCCGTCCGGGCCGATCGCCTTGACCCCTTCGAGCCGCATCGCGTGGTGGTCGGGGTGGAAGATGTCGTTGGAGATGGCGGCATCGAAGCCGACCCACGGCTCCTCGCTGGAGAGCACGGTGGAGGATGGCACGATCCAGGCGCGGTGGGCGTGGGCGGCGAACGGCACGGTGAGTGCCAGTGCGATGACGGCGGGTTTGACGAAACGTTTCATGAAGGACTCCTCAGTCATTGGGTGTCGTGCTTTTGTGTCGTGCGTTTGGTAGTGGAACGGCCGGCGCGACGGTGGTGGCGGCTCAGGGTTTCAGCTCGACGGCGATGGCGCCGAGCTCGCTGCTGCCCTTGTTCTCCAGTTTCTGCGCCGCTTTCGGCGGCCACTGGAACGGAATCTCGACCAGCTCGCGGCCGCCGACCTCGCGCGCCGCCTCGACCACCAGCCGGTAGCTGCCGGCGGCGAGATCGCCGAGCGGTGCCTTGCCCTGCGCGAACGAGACGGTGTGGCTGCCCGGCGCGCGGGTGGCGCCGCTGACGCCGTCGATCGGCAGGTCGAGTTCGCGGCCGCTGCGGCGCCACCACTGGCGCATGTCCTTCAGCCACTTCTCGCCCTCGTCGTTCTTCATCTTCACGTCGTACCAGATGGCGAGGTTGGCGGCGACGCTGCGGTCCTCGCGCTCGATCCAGATCGCGGTGTAGGGGCGGTGGTACTCCGCCACCTGCAGGCGCGGAATCTCCACCGTCACCGAAAGCTCGGTGGCCTGCGCCGGCAGCGCCAGTGACAGGCCGAGCAGCGGTGCGGCAAGGGCGGTGAAGCGGAAGGTACTGGTCATGGTGTTCCCCCGGTCGTGTGAAAAGGTCAGGCGTGAATGAAAAGCAGTGCCAGCAGCAGCGGCGCCAGCACACCGAGGCCGACCACCGGCCAGGTGGCGGGGCGGTGGCCGCCGTGCAGCTGCAGCAGCACCAGCCCGGTCAGGCAGAACACCAGGCAGGCGACGGCGAAGATGTCGAGAAACCAGCTCCAGGCAACGCCGGTATTGCGCCCCTTGTGCAGGTCGTTGAGGTAGGAGATCCAGCCGCGGTCGGTGTGCTCGTAGAGCACCTCGCCGCTGTTGCGGTCGATGCTGAGCCAGGCGTCGCCGCCGGGGCGCGGCAGCGGCAGGTAGATTTCGGCGTCGGACCACTCCGCCGCGCGGCTGCCGACCTCGACCGCCAGCGCCGTGCCGAGCCACTGCCGTATCGGTGCCGGCAATGGCGCCTCGCCGTCGTCGGGTTCGCCAGCCAGCGCCGCGAGCAGTTCCGCCGGCAGCGTGCCCTCGCGGTTCTCGATGCGCGGCTTGGCCTCGATCTGCGCGGCGTGGTTCAGCGTGATGCCGGTGATGGCGAACAGGATCATGCCGACCAGACACAGGGCCGAGCTGATCCAGTGCCACTGGTGCAGTGTCTTCAGCCAGTAGGCGCGGCGCGCGGTGTCGTGCGGAGGCGTGGTGGAGTCGGGCATCGGGGTCGGGCGGGCAGCGGGCAGGTGCGCTACTCCAGCAGAAACGAGAATGGATCGCAACAAAATGTGACGTACTTGCCCACTTTTTGCGAAATCGGTGTAACGGGGTGGAGAAAGGAAACGGGGCGCCACCGTGGGCGCCCCGCTCGGGTCGTGCCTCAGAACTGCACGTTGACGCTCATCCAGAAGCTGCGGGCAGCGTCCTTGTTGTTGTAGTCGTCGAAGTGCAGGATTTCGTTGGTGCCGGTGTAGGCACCGTCGCCATCCAGGTCGCGGAACTCGGTCTTGTAGGTGGTGAAGTCCTTGTCCAGCAGGTTGTTGACGCGACCGTTGATGGTCACGTTGTCGGTCAGGCGGTAGCTGGCGCCGAGATGGAACAGCTCGTAGTCCTTGTAGTGCAACTCTTCGCGGGTTACCGCGTGCAGGCCGCGATAGCGCTTGGAGCGGGCCTCCAGTGTCAGGAACACGTTCAGTTTTTCCAGCGCCTGCCAGTCCAGCGTGGCGTTGGCCATGTGTTTGGCGCTGTTGCCGAGCGGCAGCCCTTTCTCGTCACCACTCTTCTGCTCGCTGTCGGTCCAGGTGTAGTTGGCGCGTAGCGCGAGGTTGTCGATGATCTGCCAGCGGCCGGCCAGCTCCACGCCCTGGATCACCACCTCGTCGATGTTGACGGTCCTGCTGCTGCTCGAATAGCCGAGGTCGGCATATTCGCCGCTGCTGGAGCAGACCAGCGCGGTACCGCTGCCGCACGACTGCGAGTCGATCTTGTCCTCGAACTCGTTGCGGAACACGGTGGCGTTGAAGTTGTGGCCATTCGGGTGTGTCCAGTAGACGGCGGCCTCGGTGCTGACGCTGGTTTCCGGCTCAAGGTCAGGGTTACCGAACATCGGCGAGGTGCCCTGGCCGCCGAAGCCGGTGATGCCGTCGTAAAGCTGGGTGGTCTTCGGTGTCTTGAAACCGGTGCTGACACCACCCTTGAACGTCCACTGCTCGTCCAGCGTGTAAACGCCGTACAGGCGCGGGCTCAGCTGGCTGCCGAACACCTCGTGGTCGTCGTGGCGCAGGCCGAAGGTGATGGCCAGCGGCTCGATGACGTACCAGGTGTCCTCGGCGAACAGAGACCACATGTTGTGCTCCTGCGCCTTGCCGGGGGTGCCGTCTTCCATGCCGAACACGCCGTCGTTCAACTCGCCGCGAATCACCTGCGTGCCGACCACGGCGATGTGCTGGCCGGCCAGTTCGAACGGCATGTCCAGCTTGGCATCGAGCGTGTACTGGTTGCTCTCCAGCGTGCGCTTCGGCCGCGGCAGGAAGGTCGACTCGGCCAGTGCCCGGCGCTCGGCGGTGGTCATGCCGGCATAGGCGCCGGTGCCGTCGAACATCGCCAGCAGGTGGTCGCGCTCGGCCACGGTGAACGGCATGGTGCGGCCGTCGTTGTTGGTCTCGACATAGGCCAGCGAGACGAAGCTGTTGCCGAAATCCCATTGGCCGTCGTGGGTCAGTGCCCAGCTGTCGCGGGTGAACTCCTGGGTCGGGGCGTAACCGGCGCGCGGGTTGGCGCGGCGCGACCAGGTGCCGCCGTTGCTGGCGCAGGCGCTGGCGTTGTTGCCGGAGGCGCCGAGGCAGAAGTTGCCGGCCGACCAGATGGCGGCGATGTTGTCCACCGTGCCGACCGGGTACTCCGGATCACCGGCGTCGTTGATCTTGATCTTGTTGTCGTAGCGCTGCTTCGAGGTGTCCCAGTCCAGCGTCACGGTCTGCTTGTCGGTCGGTGTCCAGGCCAGGCTGATGCCGCCGTTCGTGTTGGTGTTGTCCACCGTCTTGCCGCCGGAGCCGAAGCCGAGCGAACGGGTGCCGGTCGCGCCGGACGGGTCGGTGAAGCTTTCGAAGGTCGGGTTGGAGGCGTCGCGCTCGTAGCGGCTGCCGCGCAGCGTCAGGTTCAGCAGGCCGGGCACCAGCGGGCCGGCGAGGTAGGCGTCCAGCGTCTGGTCGTCGCCGTATTCGCTCTCCTGCTGCAGCGTGTAGCCGGCGGTGACCGAGCCACTCCACTTGTCGGGATTCTTCTTGGTGATGATGTTGATGACGCCGCCCATCGCGTCGGCGCCGTACAGCGTCGAGGCCGGGCCGCGGATCACCTCGATGCGCTCGATCGCGTCGAGCGGCGGGATGTGGTTGAACTGGTTGCCGCCGAAGTTGTTCGGGTAGATGTCGCCGTGGTTGTTCTGGCGCTTGCCGTCGACCAGGATCAGCGTGTAGTCCGAACCCATGCCGCGCATCGAGATCGTGCCCTGGCCGGTCTTGTCGCGGGTCTCGCCGATGTCCACGCCCTCGAGGTCGCGCACCGCGTCGAGCAGCGTCATGTACGGGCGCTTCTCCAGCTCGACCTTGTCGATCACCGAGATACTGGCCGGGGCATCGACCAGCTTCTGCTCGAAGCCGGCGGCACTGACCACCTTGACCGGTGCCAGCGTGACCGTCGCGCCGCCTGCCGAGGGGGCTGCCGCCGCTGCGGCCGGGCGCGATGCCGGCGCGCGCTCCAGCGTGAAGCTGTTGGTGCCGGTGGCGCGGTAGCTCAGGCCGCTGCCGGACAGCAGCTGCTGCAGTGCCTGCTCCGGCTCCATCTCGCCGGCGATGGCCGGTGCCCGCAGCCCCTCGACCAGTTCACCGTTGTAGATCACCTGCAGGCCACTCTGGCTGGCCAGGCTGTTGAGCGCGCCGGCGAGCGGCTGCGCCTTGATCTCGAGTGCGACCGGCGCGGCGAAGGCGGCCGGCAGGGCCAGTGCCGTGACGAGGGCAGCGACCAGCGGACGGAGGCGGAGCGAGGGGGGAACGGGCTGAGGCATTGGGTGTCTCCCTAAATGTGAGAATGATTCTCTATTGCTTTCAGAGAGGGGAGACGAGTCAGCTTCGGGAACCCGTAACGGGAACGTGAAAAAATTTTGTTGCCGCCGTCCATGGCGGCTACCCCTACGGGTCGCCGCAAGGGGTGAGTTCTTCAGGGAAGGGGGAGCGGGTGAAGGAGCCCTGACTAATAAAGCAGCACCAGCTGGCTGGTCAGATTCATGCGCTGTACCGGCAGTGCCTGCGTCAGCGTATCCAGCGCCTCGTCCAGCTGCTTCAGCTGGAACACACCGCTGACCGGCAGCTGTTCCAGCGCCGGGTCGGTGATGGCGATATGGCCGTGGTAGTGATGGTTCAGCGCCGCCACGACCTCGACCAGCGGCGTCTGCTCGAACACCAGCCGGCCGCTGCGCCAGGCCAGCAGGCTTTCGACGTCGACCAGCGGGTCGACCGCCAGCAGCTCGCCGCCGTCGAAGCGCGCGCGTTGGCCCGGCTTCAGCAGCAGCGAGGCGTGCCGGCCCGTCACCGCGACACTGCCCTCGACCACCACCACGTCGACCCGCGAGCCGTCGCGGCGAACGCTGTACTGCGTGCCTCTGGCGGTGGCGCGAACGCCGAGTCCGCGCACCTCGAACGGTCGCTGCGGGTCGCTCTGTACGTCGAACAGCACCTCGCCGGCCAGCAGCTCGACCCGGCGGCGGTCGCGGCGAAAGCCGACGTCGACCGCGCTTTCGGCGTCGAGCACCATCGTCGAACGATCGTTCAGCGTCACCGTGCGCACTTCGCCGGTGCCGGTGCGGTAGTCGGCATTCCAGTGGGACGGCAATGCCAGATAGAGACCGAACGCCAACGCCGCGATGGCCGCCGCCGCACGGTAGGGGAACGCGGGCGCGCGGCGCGGCACCGGCTCCGCCTCCAGCGCGCCGCTGAGTTGCCACAGCGCTCGCGCGCGCTCGAAGGCGGCGCGGTGCCCGGCGTCCTGTTCGATCCAGGCGCGCGCCTCGTCGCGGTCGCGCGCCGTCGCGTGACCGGAGGTCAGGCGCACGACCCAGCGTGTGGCGTCGCTGTCGAGCCGGCTCTGCGAATGGTCGTTGCTGTCATCCATGGTTCGGGGTCAGCGCTCCAGCCGGGTGCGCAGGTGATCGAGCGTGCGCGCCATCTGTTTCTCCACCGTGCTCAGCGAAACGCCGAGCTCGCGCGCGATCTGCTGGTGGGGCGTGCCCTGCAGCCGCGACAGCCGGAAGATCCGCTGCGTCTGCGGCGGCAGTTCCGCCAGCGCCCGCGCCAGCTGCTCCAGCTCGCGCTGGGCGGCCACCACGACATCGAGTTCCGGGCTTTCACCGGCCACTTCGTACAGGTAGACGAGACCTTCGTCCAGCACCGAGCGCCTCCCGTGAATGCGTTGATGGTCGATGGCCAGGTTGCGGGCGATGCGGAAAGCGAATGCGCGCAGGTCGTCGATCGGCTGGCCGGCGTGCGCGAGCAGGCGCAGGTAGGTCTCCTGGGTCAGGTCGGCGGCGGTGTGGCTGCAGTGCAGCTGGCCGCGCAGGAACTGGCGCAGCTCCCGCGCGTGGGCGCGGAACGCCTTGCTCAACTGTTCGATGCTGAGGGAACTGGACACGGCAACGGCTACGGCGGAAAACCGGCAAAGGGCAAAGAGCGTCTTGATACATCAGGAGCAAATGAGAATCAATCACTATATGGCCCGCGCGCCGGTGACTGGCAGGTGTACGGCTGGATACACTCGGCGCCCCGCGACCGTTCCTCTGGTATGCCGATGTCCGTTGCCGACCTGCTTCAGCGCCGCTTCTCGGTGCGCGCGTTTCGTCCCGATCCGGTTCCCGCCGAGTGCCTGCGCGAGATCTTCACCCGCGCGCAGTTGGCGCCATCGAACTGCAACGTGCAGTCGTGGCAGGTCTATGTCGTCTCCGGTGCGATGCGCGACCGGCTGAGCGCGCGCCTGCTGGTGGAGGTGGAGTCGGGGCGTGCGCCGACGCCCGATTTCGACTGGCACATGCAATACGCCGGCGAGCATCGCCAGCGTCAGGTCGGCGCGGCGGCGGCGCTGTACGGCGCGCTCGGCATCGCGCGCGAGGATCGTGCGGCGCGCACGGCGGCGATGCTGCGCAACTGGGCCTTCTTCGGCGCACCGCACGCGGCCTTCTTCGCGATGGAGCGCACCCACACCTACCGCGGCGCCGTCGATCTCGGCATCCACGCACAGACGCTGGCGCTGCTGTTCGAGGAGAGCGGCATCGCCTGCTGCATGCAGGGCGCGCTGAACCAGTATCCGGAGCCGGTGCGCGAGCTGCTCGGCATTCCCGACAACCTCGGCATCCTGTTCGGCATGTCGTTCGGTTACGCAGATGCCGATGCGTCGGCCAATCGCGCACGCACGGAGCGCGAGCCGCTGGAAAAGCTGGTGCAGTTCTTCGATTGAGCGAGTGGGGAAGGGGGGAATCGTTTGGTGCCCGGGGTCGGACTCGAACCGACATGTTGTCACCAACGGCGGATTTTGAATCCGCTGCGTCTACCGATTTCGCCACCCGGGCGGGGAGGGGTATTCGAAGAGGCCGGCGATTATAACAACCGGCCGATCGGGGTCAATGTCGCCGGTGGAGCGGGGTGGGCTTTTCCGATAACCTTGCTGCCCCGCCATTCTCCCGTCGCCGCCGTTTCGTGAAGCTCTCCGATTTCCACTTCGATCTGCCCGACGAACTGATCGCCCGTTACCCGACCGCAGAGCGCACGGCCAGCCGGCTGCTGGTGTCGGATGCGGACGGCACGCTCGCGCATCGTCAGTTCGGCGATCTGCTCGACTATCTGCGCTCCGGCGATCTGCTGGTGTTCAACGACACGCGCGTGCTGCCGGCGCGGCTGTTCGGTCGCAAGGCCAGTGGCGGGCGTATCGAGATGCTGGTCGAGCGCGTCGTCGATGCGCGCCGCGTGCTGGCGCATCTGCGCGCCAGCAAATCGCCGAAGGCGGGTGGCGAGCTGCTGCTGTCGCGCGAGCCCGGCAGTGAGCGCTGCGATGCGCGCGCCGTCGTGCGCGGGCGTCGCGACGATCTGTTCGACATCGAGTTCGTCGATGGCGATGCCGTCGCCACGATGCAGGCGATCGGCCACATGCCGCTGCCGCCGTATATCGACCGCGCCGACGAGCTGACCGACCGCGAGCGCTACCAGACCGTCTATGCCGCGCGCGATGGCGCGGTGGCGGCGCCGACGGCGGGGCTGCATTTCAGCGAAGTCTTCCTGCAACGCTGCCGCGACAGTGGCGTCGACACCGGTTTTGTCACGCTGCACGTCGGCGCCGGCACCTTCCAGCCGGTGCGCGTCGACGACATTCGCGAGCACCGCATGCACAGCGAATGGCTGGAGGTGAATGCGGCGCTGGTCGAGCAGGTGAAGGCGACGCGCGCGCGCGGCGGGCGCGTCGTCGCGGTCGGCACCACCAGTGTGCGCGCACTGGAGAGCGCGTCGGCGAGCGGCGAGCTGCAACCGTTCAGCGGCGATACGTCGATCTTCATCTATCCCGGTTACCGCTTTCGCAGCGTCGATCTGCTGGTCACCAATTTCCACCTGCCGGAGTCGACGCTGATCATGCTGGTCAGCGCCTTCGCCGGCCGCGAGCGCGTGCTCGCCGCCTACCGCGAGGCGGTGGAGCAGTGCTACCGTTTTTTCAGTTACGGCGACGCCATGCTGGTGTTTCCCGCCGCCGGCGAGCCCTAACGGAGGATCCTGATGCGTCAGTGTTTCATGCAGTTCGAGCTCGACAGCAACGACGGTGCCGCGCGCCGCGGCCGGCTGCGTTTTCCGCGCGGCGTGGTGGAGACGCCGGCGTTCATGCCGGTCGGCACCTACGGCACGGTGAAGGGCATCCTGCCGCGCGACATCGAGGAGATCGGCGCGCAGATCGTGCTCGGCAACACCTTCCACCTGATGCTGCGGCCGGGCACGAAAGTCGTGCAGGAGCACGGCAGCCTGCACCGGCTGATGGGCTGGAACGGCCCGATCCTGACCGACTCCGGCGGCTTCCAGGTCTGGAGCCTCGGCGAGCTGCGCAAGATCAGCGAGCAGGGTGTCTCGTTCCGCTCGCCGGTCGACGGCAGCCCGGTCTTTCTCGACCCTGAGACGTCGATGCGTGTACAGCGCGAACTCGGTTCCGACATCGTCATGATCTTCGACGAGTGCACGCCGTACCCGGCGACGCTCGACGAGGCGCGCACGTCGATGGAGCTGTCGCTGCGCTGGGCCGCGCGCAGCAAGACGGCGCACGGCGATTCGCCGTCGGCGCTGTTCGGCATCGTGCAGGGCGGCATGTACGAGTCGCTGCGCAGCGAATCGCTGCGCGGTCTGGCGGAGATCGGTTTCGACGGTTACGCGATCGGCGGACTGTCGGTCGGAGAACCGAAAGAGGAGATGCTGAAGGTACTCGGCCATCTCTGCCCCGAGATGCCGGTTGATCGCCCGCGCTATCTGATGGGCGTCGGCAAGCCGGAGGACATTCTCGAAGCGGTGCGGCGCGGCATCGACATGTTCGACTGCGTGATGCCGACCCGCAACGCGCGCAACGGCCATCTGTTCACCAGCACCGGCGTGGTCAAGATCCGCAACGCGCGCCATCGCCACGACACGCGGCCGCTCGACGCCGATTGCGACTGCTACACCTGCCGCAATTTCACCCGCGCCTATCTGCACCATCTCGATCGCTGCAGCGAGATGGTCGGCGCGCAGCTCAACACGATTCACAACCTGCGCTTCTATCAGAAGCACATGGCCGACATTCGCGCGGCGATCGAGACGGGTGAACTCGACCGTTTCGCCGAGCGTTTCTACGAGAGCCAGCGCATCGAGGCGCAGGAAGCGGTTTAGCAATGCGTCGGGTGGTGTTCCGTCATTCTGCGCGCAGTCGCAGAACCCTGGCGCACGGCACCTGACCTGATGGGTTCTGCGACTGCGCGCAGAATGACGGGGGTGGCAAATGTACAAACTCTGCATCTACGTGCCGGAGAGCCACCTCGACGCGGTGAAGCAGGCGCTGTTCGATGCCGGCGCCGGCCGCATCGGTGACTACGACAGCTGCTGCTGGCAGGTGGCCGGGCAGGGGCAGTTCCGCCCGCTGGCCGGTGCCGATCCGTTCATCGGCAGCGTCGGCGCGGTCGAGACGGTGGTCGAGTACAAGCTGGAGCTGGTCTGCGACGATGCGCTGATCCGTACTGCCGTGGCGGCGATGAAGGCGGCGCATCCGTATGAGGAGCCGGCCTGGCAGGCGTGGCGGCTGGAGTCGTTCTGACCGGAGATCAGTGCGGCGGCTGATGCCGTTCGGCCGGGAAGGCGAGGATCTTGGCCGGCTTCGGTTCCGGCTGCGGGCGCGGCCAGTCGGTCAGGGCGTGGTGCAGATGTTCGAGCGCCTCATGCATCATGCCGGAGACGGCGATGCAGGCGGCGACCGGGTTGGGCGCCAGCCGCAGGCGCGTCTCGATCTGGAACTGCAACCCGCGCAGCCGGCGCTGCGAGCGCTCCGGCGCATTGGCGATCAGCTGCTCGGTCAGACTGTGCCGCAGCTGCTCCAGCCGCTCCGGATCGGTTTCAGCCCACTGCCGCAGCGTTTCGAACCCCGGCAATTCGTCACGGATCATGGCGGTGACTCCTGGGCAGGCTGGATGCTGCCGGCGGCTGGTCACAATTTGACCATGGGCCGATGGTAAAACAGCGTTTCCGGTCCGTATACGAGAAGAATGCCGCTCTGCGGAGCGATCCGACGACCGGTCATTGAGAGGGCAATCACGGTGATCGACCTGCGCGCGCGACTGCGTCGCCAGCTGGAACAGCAGCGCTACCCGCTCGATGAGGGCCAGCGCGGCGCGGCCGTGATGCTGGCGCTGACCGACGAGCGCGAACCGCAGCTGCTGATGATCCGGCGCAGTCTGGCGCTGGTGCTGAATCCGGGCGAGGTCGCGTTTCCGGGCGGCAAGTCGGAGGCCGGCGATCCCGACCTCTACACGACCGCGCTGCGCGAAGCGGAAGAGGAGGTGGCACTGCCGCCGCAGCGGTTCGACTTCTGCGGCAGCCTGCCGCCGCGGGTCACGCTGGCCGGCATCGACGTGATCGGCATCGTCGGCGTGATTCCACCCGGCCTGCCGCTGGTGCCCAATCCGGGCGAGGTCTCCGGGCTGATCCGGCAGCCGCTGGCGCGCTTCGCCGAGCGGCGCGTGCTGCGCGTCGACCAGCTCTGGTCGAAAGGAGAGGTGCGGCAGCTGGCGCGCTATGAACTCGACGACTGCATGGTCTGGGGCATGACGGCGAGCTTGATTGTTGAGCTGGTCAATCGTCTCTATGATGCCGGCCTTCCCGACGGCATTTATCGATAAGGCTGCAGATCATGATCTTTTCGCTGGGCGATCTTCGCGTGAAAGTGGCGTCCGACAATATCTTCGTCGCGCACAACGCCACCGTCGTCGGCGACGTGGAGATCGGCGAAGGCGTCAACATCTGGTTCAATGCCGTGGTGCGCGCCGACTGCGACCGCATCGTCATCGGCGACGAATCGAATGTGCAGGACGGCGCGATGGTCCACACCGATCCCGGTTCGCCGACCCTGATCGGGCGCGGCGTCACCATCGGCCATCACGCCGTCGTGCACGGTTGCACGATCGGCGATTACAGCCTGATCGGCATAAACGCCGTGGTCCTGACCGGCGCGAAGATCGGCAAGCGTTGCCTGATCGGCGCCAATGCGCTGGTGACGGAGGGGATGGTGATTCCCGACGGCTCACTGGTGGTCGGTTCGCCGGCGGTGATCAAGCGCCAGCTCGACGAAAAGATCCAGAAGGGGCTGGAGCTCAGCGCCAGCCACTATGTCGAGAACGGCATCCGCTTTCGCGACACGATGGATATCGACGAGCGTTTCGTGGGCGACGACGATGACTGCGACGACCACGGCTGCTGTGACCATGACCATTGATTCGCAACGGTGATTCGCGCTGGCGATCCGCAACGACAGCCCCCACCGGGAGTGAACCCGTGACGGAAGTCGCTTCGCCCTGTATTTCGGTCTGCGCGCTCGACGATGACGGTGTCTGCATCGGCTGCTGGCGCAATGTCGACGAGATCGCGGCGTGGCGCTCGCTCGGCGACGAGCGGCGGCGCGAGGTGCTCAGGCTCGCCGCGCAGCGCTGCCGCGACGCCAATCCATGGCAGCTGAGCTGAATCCGTGGCAGTTGAGCTGAACGCTGGTCAGCCGACGCGGCGCGAGGCGCGCGCGCTGCGAATCACTCGCCCGTCCAGTTCCAGCCGGTCGAAACGGTAGTTGTCGAACTGCACGCCGACGGCGCCCTCCGGAAAGTGTTCCAGCCACTCCAGCAACAGACCATTCAATGTTTTCGGGCCGTCGGTCGGCAGCTCCCAGCGCAGGCGGCGGTTGATGTCGCGCACGCTGGCGGTGCCGTCGATCAGCCAGGTGCCGTCGCCGGCCGGCTCGATGCCGTCGTCCTCGCGCAGGCTGCCGGAGACCAGTTCGCCGACCACCCGTTCGATGATCTCCTCGCGCGTCACCAGCCCGCGCACGCCGCCGTACTCGTCGACGACGACGCCGAGCCGACGCCGCTCGCGCTGGAAACTGGCCAGCTGCGTGTGCAGCGGTGTCGATTCCGGCACGAAGTAGGGTTCGTGGATTTCGGCCGCCAGCGCGCTGCGGTCCAGCGTTCGCGGTCCGCTCAGGCAGCGCGCGATGGCGCACGCGTGCAGGATGCCGATCACGTTGTCGGTACTGCCGCGCCAGACCGGGATGTGCGAGGTGGTGCATTCGCACAGCTGCGCGATCAGTTCGGCGTCGTCGAGGTCGAGATCGAGGCCGACCATCTCGGCGCGCGGCACCATCGCGTCCGCCACTGTCATCTGCTCCAGTTCGAGCACCCGGGTGACGATGTCGAGATGGCGTTGCGCGATCGGCTGGCCGGCGTCGGCGATGATGTTGCGCAGCTCGTCGCCGGCGGGCGTGTCGTCCTCCGGCGCGCGCGCGCCGCAGCGCTCCAGCAGCCACGAGGTGATGGTGTCGACCAGTCTGACCAGCGGCGTCAGCAGTCGCGTCAGCGGCATCAGCACGGTGGCGGCCGGCAGCGCGATCCGTTCCGGATAGTGGGCACCGATGTTGCGCGGCACGATCAGTGCCAGCACCAGCAGCACGGGCGTTAGTAGCAGCAGCGCGACCAGCGCGCCGCTGGCGCCGCCGAGCTGCTGCCCCATCAGCGCGGCGATGGCGGCAGCGGCGATGATCGCGGCGCTGTGGCAGAAGAACAGCGTGCTGCGCAGTCGCGCCGGGTAGCGCAGCAGACGGTTGATGCGGCGCGCGCGGCGGTCGCCGGCGGTCTGCAACTCCTTCAGCCGCTGCCGGCTCAGCGAGGCGATGGCCGCCTCTGCGGCGGAGAAGAAGGCGCAGATCAGGATCGACAGCGGCAGCAGTATCGACAGCAGATCGAGCGGGGCGTGGTTCAACGCGATGGGGTCTCCGCGCGGCCGGCCGGGATCAGCCGCCGCGTTTCAGGATCAGCTCCAGCACCAGCTTGGTGCCGAAGTAGGCCAGCATCAGCACGAAGAAGCCGCCGAGCGTCCAGCGCACGGCGGTCTGGCCGCGCCAGCCGAAGCGGTGATGGCCGAGCAGCAGGCCGGCGAAGATCAGCCACGACAGAATCGAGAACACGGTCTTGTGCACGAGATGCTGCGCGAACAGGTCGTCGATGTAGAGCACGCCGGTGGCGATCGCCAGCGTCAGCAGCACGACGCCGACCCACAGCATCTCGAACAGCATCTCCTCCATCGTCTGCAGCGGCGGCAGCACGTGCAGGATGCCGCGCAGGTGGCGCTGTTTCAGCTCGTGCTCCTGCAGCGCCAGCACCGCCGCCTGCAGCGCGCACAGCGTGAAGACGCTGTAGGCGAGGATCGACAGCAGGATGTGCGTGAGCACGCCGGCGCTGAAATTCGTCAGGTAGACGTCGGGGCCGGGCGTGGCGCTGGCGGTGACGATCGAGATCGCCGCCAGCGGAAACAGCAGCGCCAGCGAGCTTTCGAGCGGCCGTTTCAGGTTGCTGAGCAGGCCGATCAGGCAGATGAACCAGAAGATCAGCGACGACACGCGAAAGAAGCCGAGATCGATGCCGTGCGGCGTCGAGATCGTGCCCCAGGCGCTGAATGCGTGCGCGATCACCGCCAGAGCGCCCATCAGCATGAAGCGCCCGCGTCGCGGTGCCTGCCGGCTGTGGCCGATCAGGTAGAGCCCCTGATAGACCGCGGCGGCGAGATAGAGCGCAACCGCGGCGAGGCTGGCGAGGGTGTGCGTCATCGGGTGTCGGTGTGTGGGCGGTGAGTTGGGGGGCGGCGTGTAGCCGGGTATACTTCACCAGCTTGCGCCGGCCTTTGCAAGGTCGCCCTCCCTGCCAGAAATCCGAGTCGAATCACGATGTTTGAGAATCTCACCGAACGTTTGTCGAAAACGCTGCGCCACATTACCGGTCAGGCGCGGCTGACCGAGGAGAACATCGGCGAGGCGATGCGCGAGGTGCGCATGGCATTGCTGGAGGCCGATGTCGCGCTGCCGGTGGTCAAGAGCTTCGTCGACGCGGTGAA
>CAZEVP010000056.1:0-20780 GCA_964515735.1 uncultured Verrucomicrobiaceae bacterium
GGTGGCCGCCGAGCTGGGCCGGCGTGGTGTAGAGGCCGCTGCAGTCGAGCACGACGTCGACATCGAGCTCGCCCCACGGCAGCTCGTCGAGGCGTTCGCCGTGGCTGACGGTGATGACGTCGCCGTTGACGATCAGCTGCTCACCGCGCACCTCGACCCGGCCGGGAAAGCGGCCGTGGGTGGTGTCGTAGCGGGTCAGGTGGGCGATGGTGGCGAGATCGGCCGGCTCGTTGATGGCGACCACCTGCAGCTGCGCGCGCCGCCCCGATTCGTACAGGGCGCGCAGCGCGCAGCGGCCGATCCGGCCGTAGCCGTTGATCGCCAGCCGGATCGTCACTCCAGTTCGTCCTCGATCGAGAACATCTCTTCGGCGCACTCGACGATGGCGTCGACGGTGATGGCGAAGTGCTCGAACAGCGCCGCCGCCGGCGCCGATTCGCCGAAGGTGTCCATGCCGATGATCGCCCCTTCGAGGCCGACGTACTTGTACCAGAAGTCCTGATGCGAGGCCTCGATGGCGATGCGGTAGAAGCATTCGCTCGGCAGCACCGACTCGCGATAGTCGACATCCTGCGCGTCGAACAGGTTGGTGCACGGCATCGACACGACACGCACCTCGCGGCCGGCGGCGGCCAGCCGGTCGGCGGCATCGACGGCCAGCTGCACTTCCGAGCCGGTGGCGATCAGGATCAGCTCGGGCTGGCCAGAGGCGCAGTCGCGCAGCACATAGCCGCCGCGCGCGACCGCCGCCAGCTGCTCGTCGGTGCGCGCCTGATGGACCAGATTCTGACGGCTGAAGACCAGCGCGGTGGGGCCGTCGCGGCGCTCGATGGCGAGCTTCCACGCCACCGCCGACTCGGCGGTGTCGCACGGGCGCCAGGTCTGCAGGTTCGGCGTCGAGCGCAGGTTGGTCAGCTGCTCGATCGGCTGGTGGGTCGGACCGTCCTCGCCGAGGCCGATCGAGTCGTGCGTATAGACGAAGATCGACGGCTGCTTCATCAGCGCCGCCATCCGCACCGCGTTGCGGGCGTACTCCATGAACATCAGGAAGGTCGCGCCGTAGGCCTTGAAGCCGCCGTGCAGCGTGATGCCGTTCATGATCGCCGACATGCCGAATTCGCGGACGCCGTAGTTGATGTAGTTGCCGGCCGCGTCGCCCGCCTCGATCACCTTGCAGCCCTTCCACAGGGTCAGGTTGGAGCCGGCCAGGTCGGCCGAGCCGCCGAGCAGCTCCGGCAGCAGCGGGCCGAACGCGTTCAGGCACATCTCCGACGCCTTGCGGCTGGCGATGGTCTGCGCCTCGGCCTGGCACTGGCGGATGAAGGCATCGGCTTTCGCCGGGAAGTCGGCCGGCAGTTCACCGCTGATGCGGCGCTTCAGTTCGGCGGCCAGCTCCGGGTATTCAGCGGCGTAGCGGTCGAACGCCGCCTGCCACGCCTGTTCGCGCTGGCTACCTGCCTCGCGCGCATTCCACGCGGCGTAGATGTCGGCCGGCACTTCGAACGGCGCGTGCGGCCACTTGAGCTGTTCGCGCACCAGCGCGATCTCGGCATCGCCGAGCGGAGAGCCGTGGCACTCCTCCTTGCCCTGCTTGTTCGGCGAGCCCTTGCCGATGATGGTCTTGCAGCAGATCAGCGACGGCCGCGCCGTGTCGGCGCGCGCCGCCTCGATGGCAGCCTTGATGGCATCGGCATCGTGGCCGTCGACCGCCGGCACCACGTGCCAGCCGTAGGCCTCGAAGCGCTTCGGCGTGTCGTCGGTGAACCAGCCCTCGACGTGGCCATCGATCGAGATGCCGTTGTCGTCGTAGAAAGCGATCAGCTTGCCGAGGCCGAGCGTGCCGGCCAGCGAGCAGACCTCGTGCGAGATCCCCTCCATCAGGCAGCCGTCGCCGAGGAAGGTGTAGGTGTAGTGGTCGACGACGTCATGGCCGGGGCGGTTGAACTGCGCCGCCAGCACCTTCTCGGAGAGCGCCATGCCGACGGCATTGGCGATGCCCTGCCCGAGCGGGCCGGTGGTGGTCTCGATACCCGGTGTGTAGCCGTATTCGGGGTGGCCCGGCGTCTTGCTGTGCAGCTGGCGGAACTGCTTCAGGTCGTCGATCGACAGGTCGTAGCCGGACAGGTGCAGCAGCGAGTAGATCAGCATCGAGCCGTGGCCGTTCGACAGCACGAAGCGGTCGCGGTTGGGCCAGGCCGGGTTGGCCGGGTTGTGGTTCAGGAAGCCGCGCCACAGCACCTCGGCGATGTCCGCCATCCCCATCGGCGCCCCCGGGTGGCCGGAGTTGGCTTTCTGCACGGCGTCCATGCTGAGCGCGCGAATGGCATTGGCGAGATCGCTGCGGGAGGGCATCGGGGGGAAACTCCAGGAGATGGCCGCCGGGATCGGCGACGGGCAAAAAGGGAGCGTATTTTCCCCGATCGGTCGGGTGGCTGGCAAACCGGCAGCAGCCCGGCTCAGGGCGCCGCGCGCAGCCTCGCCAGCACCTCGTCGCCGCTGTACAGCTCCAGCGTCGCCCCCTGCTGGCGGTAGCGGTCGATCTGGATCAGCGCGCCGATGAAATCCTCCTCCGGCGTGTCGGCGCAGTAGCGAGTGCCACCGCCGACGCCATCGAGACGCAGGGTCGCGCCGTTGATGCGGTAGCCGACGGCCAGCTCGTTGCAGCCACCGAAGGCCTGCGCGCGGCTGTTCGCGCCGAAGGTCAGGTGGGGCCGTGCCGCCTTTCGCACCCGCAGCGGCCGCCCCCACAGCTCGACCACCTCCCAGCGGGTGTCGACCAGCGACGGCGCCATCTCGCGCAGGCGGTCGTCCTGCCAGCGGTAGCGTTCGGTCAGCGCCAGCGACGGACAGCACGGCAGATCGCCCGGCTGCGGCCGCTTCAACTGCAGCAGCGCGGTGTGCTCCTCGATGCGCAGCTCCTCCAGCTTCAGATGAGCGCCGAGATAGATGGAGGAGGCCCGACGCTGCCCCGCCTGCTCGACCGCCGCCAGCAGCAGGTAGTGAAGGCCCTTGCCGGGCACGATCACTTCGAGCACGCCGACCGCGTCACGGCCGCGATCGCCGCCGAGCTCACCGCCTTCGACCCGCAGCAGCCGCGCCTGCACGCCGCCGGCGCTGTAGCGACCGTCGCTCAGCGTGATCGCCCGCTGCAGCGGCGGAACCTGTACCGTCAGCTCGCCCAGCCGCTGCTGCGGCGACGACCCGAACGGCGCGCAACCAGCCAGCAGCAATGCCAGCCCGACCCCGACAGAACACCACCGCCAGCCCATATCCGCCCCCGTTCGCACCCGCGAAAAACGGCGGCAAGGCTACCCGCGCCGACCCGGCACCAGCAAGCCACCGCTATCGCCGCGCTCACCGGCCCGGCTCGAACCGTGCAAAAATAGGGGCCACATTCAAATCACTCACGCAGAGACAGGCATGAAATACGGCTCAGCAGACCAGTTCATCCAACACGTAGCGGATCGCAACCCCGGCCAGCCGGAGTTCCTCCAGGCCGTCACCGAAGTCATGGAAAGCCTGTGGCCGTTCATCGATGCCAACCCCAGATACGCCGAACACGGCCTGCTCGACCGGCTGGTCGAGCCGGAGCGAGTGGTGATGTTCCGCGTCGCCTGGGTCGACGACCACGGCAAGGTGCAGGTCAACCGCGGCTACCGCGTGCAGCACAGCATGGCGATCGGTCCGTACAAGGGCGGCATGCGCTTCCACCCGTCAGTCAACCTGTCGGTGCTGAAATTCCTCGCCTTCGAGCAGACCTTCAAGAACTCGCTGACGACGCTGCCGATGGGCGGCGGCAAGGGCGGCTCCGACTTCGACCCGAAGGGCAAGAGCAACGGTGAAGTGATGCGCTTCTGCCAGGCGTTCGTCACCGAGCTGTTCCGCCACGTCGGCTCCGACACCGACGTGCCGGCCGGTGACATCGGCGTCGGCGCCCGCGAAGTCGGCTACATGACCGGCATGATGAAGAAGCTCAGCAACCGCGCCGACTGCGTCTTCACCGGCAAGGGGCTGAGCTTCGGCGGCTCGCTGATCCGGCCCGAGGCGACCGGCTACGGCGCGGTCTACTTCGCCGAGGAGATGCTGAAGACGCGCGGCTGCTCGCTGCAGGGGATGCGCGTCAGCGTCTCCGGCTCCGGCAACGTCGCCCAGTACGCCATCGAGAAGGCGCTGATGCTCGGCGCCCAGGTGGTGTCGGTCTCCGACTCGAACGGCACCGTCATCGACGAGGAGGGCTTCACCTTCGACAAGCTGGCCGTGCTGATGGAGATCAAGAACGACCACTACGGCCGCGCCAGCGACTACGCGCAACGGATCGGTGCCCGCTTCGAGGCCGGCCGGCGGCCGTGGCACATTCCGGTCGACGTGGCGATTCCGTGCGCGACGCAGAACGAGCTGGACGGCGACGATGCCGCCACGCTGATCCGCAACGGCGTGCAGTGCGTCGTCGAGGCCGCCAACATGCCGTGCACGCTGCAGGCGATCGAAGCGTTCGAGAGCGCCAACGTGCTGTTCGCGCCGGGCAAGGCCAGCAACGCCGGCGGCGTCGCCACCTCGGGGCTGGAGATGAGCCAGAACGCCGAGCGCATGAGCTGGCCGCGTGAGGAAGTGGACAGCCGGCTGCTGCAGATCATGCGCGGCATCCACGCCGCCTGCCTCGAATACGGCCGCGGCCCGGACGGTCGCGTCAGCTATGTCGACGGCGCCAACATCGCCGGCTTCGTCAAGGTCGCCGACGCGATGCTGGCGCAGGGAGTTATCTGAGGTGAGGGAGCAGCGCGGCGGTGGTTGGCTGCCTTAGCCGCCCACCGCGCACAGCAGCGCCGCCTGACGCGGCGGCGCCGACAGGAACCCCTCCACCGCGTCGGCGGCGATCGGCGGCGAGTAGAAGTAGCCCTGCACGATCCGGCAGCCGAGCACGCGCAGCGTCTCCATCTCCTCGGTGGTTTCGACCCCCTCGACCACGCAGTCGAGCCCCATGTCGCGGCTCAGCGCCAGCAGGGATTTGACGATCTTGAAGCTGGCCGGCTTCAGGTGCAGGCCGGTGACGAAGCTGCGGTCGATCTTGATCTTGGTCAGTGGCAGCGCGTGCAGGTGCGACAGGCTCGAATAGCCGGTGCCGAAATCGTCGAGCGAAACACCGCAACCAAGATGCCGCAGCCGATCGATCGACTGCCGCACCAGCCCGAAGTCCTGCGTGAAGGCGGTCTCGGTCACCTCGAAATCGAGGCGCCGCGCATCGAAGCCGCTGGCCTCGATCAGCTCGACGATGGCCGGCACGCCCTCCGGCGCACTGAGGTCGCGCGCCGACAGGTTGAACGACAGCCGCACCTCGTCCGGCCAGCCGCTGGCCGCGGCCAGCGCCTTCGCCAGCAGCGGCCGGGTCAGACGGCCGATCAGGCCGGCGCGCTCGGCGACCGGAATGAAGTGGCCCGGCGAGACGCGCCCGAGGGTCGGGCTGTTCCAGCGCGCCAGCGCCTCGAACGCGATCGTCCTCTGCGCGTCGATGTCGACGATCGGCTGGAACACCACCTCCAGCTCCTGCATCAGATCGGCCATCTGCAACGCCTGCTCGATGCCGGCATCCCGGTGGAGTGCCGCGTTGTGATCGGCCGAGAACAGCGTGGCGCGCCCGCGCTTGTCGCGCTTGCCCTGATAGAGCGCGTAGTCGGCGCGCTCGAACAGCTCCACCGACGAGGCCGCCATCTCGGGGTAGACGGCGAAGCCGATCGAACCGGCGATCTGCACCGTCACCTCCTGCCAGCGGAATGGCGCCGCCAGTGCCGCGCACAGCGCCTCGCCGCGCGCCAGCACGTCGTCGTCGCGGGTGACGCCGCGAATCACCAGCGCGAACTCGTCGCCGCCGAGACGGGACAGGTGCACGTCGTCGCCGGTGCACAGCGCGGCCAGCCGCTGCGCGACCGCGACCAGCAGCTGATCACCGGTGAGGTGGCCGTGCAGATCATTGACCGGCTTGAAACCGTCGAGGTCGAGAATGCCGACCGCCAACCGCTCCCCTTTCGCCACCGCCGCCGCGAATGCGGTATCGAGATGGGCGAAGAAGGCGCGCCGGTTCGGCAGCTGCGTCAGGATGTCGAGGTTGGCGAGGCGCAGGTTCTCGTCGCTGAGCGCCTGCGTGCGCACCTGCGCGTCGATCATCCGGGTGAAGTCCCGGTAGTTGATCAGCAGGATCACCAGCATGACGAACGACACCAGCGCCACGTTGAGCGAGGTGGCGACCAGCGACGGCTCGCCGGTGGCGACGAAGAAGCAGACGAAGGTGCCGTTGACGATCGCCGCCACCTGCAGCGCGGCCGAGCGCAGGTGCATCAGGCAGAAGATGCAGCCGATCACCGTGATCGCCATGTAGAACGCCACGTGCGAGCGGGCGTAGTCATCGCCGTACGGGAACAGCATCAGCGCCCAGCCGGTGAACACCACCGCGAACAGTACCGACAGCCGATTCGTGCGCGCCAGCTCGCGCAGCGCCATCTCCGGCGTCGGCTCGACGCGCCGCGACCGATACCACAGCGACAACCGGATCGCGCAGCCGATACTCAACAGAACGGGCATGCCGATGCTGAGCCATGCCGGTGTGTGAGCGATGTGGGTGCTGGCAACGCCCCAGGTGCTGGCCACCAGGATCACGTACATCATCGGCAGCTGCCGCGAAAAGGCGCGGTACTGCGCCACCAGCAGCTCCGGATGGCCGGCCGGCACCGCGATCAGGCGGGAGAACCTGTCGGCCAGCGATCTCAGGCTCATCGCCCCGCTACCCCGACGCCGCCGTGCGCGCACGCCAGACGAGGAGCGAACAGCCCGAGCCTCGAAATTCCAGATAGGGACATAACTCAACCGACTCGGTTGCCAGACCACTGAACACGGGTCATCGACCGCGTTCAGCGGCGGTCGGTTCGAGGCTAGTTCATCGCTTCGGGCTCTGCCACGCCGCGCGTGGAATGGCTGGCATCCGGCGGCTCCTCACCATCGGCAGCCGACGAAATACTGTCGACCTGCCCGTTTTTTCGATCGGCCCGAAGGGTATTGGCCAGCTTTCTGGCGCAGCCAAAACAAAGATCACATCAATCTATATAAAAAATCTTTGATATAGATTGACGGCCCCGCTACACTCGCCCGCCATGTCCGCCCGACCCGCCATCGCCGACACTCGCGCCATCGATGCCCCGCCGTCGACCGAGGCGCTGGCTGCGCTGTGCAAGGCCAGCGCCGAGCCGCTGCGGCTGACGGTGCTGCGGCTGCTGGCGCGCGACTCGTTCGGCGTGCTGGAGCTGTGCCGCATCCTCGACTGCAGCCAGCCGGGGCTAAGCCACCACCTGAAAATCCTGGCGAAGGCCGGGCTGGTGACGGCGCGGCGCGAGGGCAACTCGCTGTTCTATCGCCGTGTCGATGCCGGCGAGCCGGCACTGGCCGCATTGCAGCGCGCGCTGCTGGAGACGGTCGACCGGCTGCCGCTGGCACCGGCATTGACCGAGCGGATGAGCGCCGTGCAGGCGGAGCGGGCGCTGCGCTCGCGGCGTTTCTTCGCCGAGCACGCCGGCGGCTTTCGCAAGCAGCAGGAGGCGGTCGCCGCGTTCGAGCTGTACGGGCCGCAGGCCGACGAGACGGTGGCGCGGGCCTTTCCGCGCGGCGGCGCGCTGGCGATCGAGGTCGGCCCCGGCGACGGCGCCTTCCTGCCGCTGCTGGCCGCGCGCTTCGACCGCGTCATCGCGCTCGACAACGCGCCGGAGATGCTGGAACAGGCGCGCGCACTGGTGCGCGAGCGCGGGCTCGGCAATGTCGACTGCATCGCCGGCGACACGCGCGCGCCGCAGCTCGACGGCATCACTGCCGACTGCGCCGTGCTGAACATGGTGCTGCACCACGTGCCGTCGCCAGCCGCACTGTTCGCCGACCTGACGCGACTGCTCAGGCGCGGCGGCGCGCTGATCGTCAGCGAGCTGTGTCGCCACGACCAACCGTGGGTGCAGCAGGCCTGCGGTGACCTCTGGCTCGGCTTCGAGCCGGAGGAGCTGGGCCAGTGGGCGGCGACGGCCGGTTTCCGCGAGAGCGGCAGCAGTTATCTGGCGCAGCGCAACGGTTTTCGTGTGCAGGTGCGACAGTTCGAAAAAATCTGATTTCTGTTCATGGGTTTTATTGAAGAGGGAAAACCATGTCCGACTACTCCGTATTCACCTCCGAATCGGTCTCCGAAGGCCATCCCGACAAGATCGCCGACCAGATCTCCGACGCGGTGCTCGACCGGCTGATCGCCGAGGACAAATACGCGCGCGTCGCCTGTGAAACGCTGGTGAAAACGGGCGTGGCGATCGTCGCCGGCGAGATCACCACCAGCGCCTGGGCCGACCTCGAAGAGATCGTGCGCAAGGTGATCTGCGACATCGGCTACACCTCGTCCGACGTCGGCTTCGACGGCGCCACCTGCGGCGTGCTGAACATCATCGGCAAGCAGTCGGTCGACATCGCGCAGGGCGTCGACCGCGCGCGGCCGGAAGACCAGGGCGCCGGCGACCAGGGGCTGATGTTCGGCTACGCCAGCAACGAGACCGACGTGCTGATGCCGGCGCCGATCTGCTACGCGCACCGCCTCGTCGAACGTCAATCCGAGGCGCGCAAATCCGGCCTGCTGCCGTGGCTGCGCCCCGATGCGAAATCGCAGGTCACCTGCCGCTACGAGAACGGCAAGGTGGTCGCCATCGACGCCGTCGTGCTGTCGACGCAGCACAACCCCGACGTCAAGCAGAAGGACATCGAAGAGGCGGTGATGGAGCTGATCGTCAAGCACGTGCTGCCGGCCGAACTGCTGCACAAGGCGACGCGCTTCCACATCAACCCGACCGGCCAGTTCGTCATCGGCGGCCCGGTCGGCGACTGCGGCCTGACCGGCCGCAAGATCATCGTCGACAGCTACGGCGGCATGGCGCGCCACGGCGGTGGCGCTTTCTCCGGCAAGGATCCGTCGAAGGTCGATCGCAGCGCCGCCTACGCCGGTCGCTACGTCGCCAAGAACATCGTCGCCGCCGGCCTCGCCGACCGCTGCGAGATTCAGGTTTCCTATGCGATCGGCGTCGCCGAGCCAACCTCGATCTCGATCAACACCTTCGGCACCGCGAAGGTCGCCGAGCAGCGCATCGTCGAACTGGTGCGTGAACATTTCGACCTGCGTCCGTACGCGATTTCGAAGATGCTCGACCTGCTGCACCCGATGTACCAGAAGACCGCCGCCTACGGCCACTTCGGCCGCGCGCCGGAGACCGCCACCTACGAGTGGGAAGCGGTCGAGAACGGCAAGAAGGTGATCAAGTCGGAGACCTTCACCACCTTCCCGTGGGAAAAGATCGACAAGGCCGATGCGTTGAAAGCGTCTATTTAAACCACCATCCCCTCTCCCTTCAGGGAGAGGGTCAGGGAGAGGGCAACGCTGCGACATGCTTCAGCGCGGCGACCCCCTCTCCCCCGCCCCCTCTCCCTGAAGGGAGAGGGGAGCAAACCACCAAACTCCAGGAGCAACGCATGAACGCATCCGTGCAGTTCACCGATTACAAGGTCGCCGACATTGCGCTGGCCGGCTGGGGCCGCCGCGAGATCGAGATCGCCGAAACCGAAATGCCGGCGCTGATGGCGATCCGCGAGAAATACGCCGCGCAGCAGCCGCTGAAAGACGCGAAGATCCTCGGCTGCATCCACATGACGATCCAGACCGCCGTGCTGATCGAAACGCTGATCGCGCTCGGCGCCGAAGTGCGCTGGTCGTCGTGCAACATCTTCTCGACGCAGGACCACGCTGCCGCTGCCATTGCCGCCGCCGGCATTCCGGTGTTCGCGTGGAAGGGCGAGACCGAAGAAGAGTACGAGTGGTGTCTGGAGCAGACCATCCTGAAGGATGGCAAGCCGTGGGACGCCAACATGGTGCTCGACGACGGCGGCGACCTGACGCTGATGCTGCACCAGAAATTCGCGACGATGCTCGACCGCATCCACGGCATCACCGAGGAGACCACCACCGGCGTGCACCGCCTGCAGGAGATGCTGGCCAATGGCACGCTGAAGGTGCCGGCGATCAACGTCAACGACGCTGTGACGAAATCGAAGAACGACAACAAGTACGGCTGCCGTCACTCGCTGAACGATGCGATCAAGCGCGGCGTCGACCATCTGCTGGCCGGCAAGAAGGCACTGGTGATCGGCTACGGCGACGTCGGCAAGGGTTCGGCGCAGTCGCTGCGGCAGGAGGGGATGATCGTGCGCGTCAGCGAGATCGATCCGATCTGCGCGATGCAGGCCTGCATGGATGGCTTCGAGGTGGTGTCGCCGTACAACGATGGCATCAACGATGGCAGCGAACAGAGCATCAACCGTGCGCTGCTCGGCAACACCGACCTGATCGTCACCACCACCGGCAACACCAACGTCTGCGACGCCAACATGCTGAAGGCGCTGAAATCGGGCGCGGTGGTCTGCAACATCGGCCACTTCGACAACGAGATCGACACCGCCTACATGCGCAAGAACTGGGAGTGGGAAGAGGTGAAACCGCAGGTGCACAAGGTCTATCGCGACCGTGCATCGAAGGATTACCTGCTGCTGCTCTCCGAAGGGCGTCTCGTCAACCTCGGCAACGCCACCGGCCACCCGTCGCGGATCATGGACGGCAGCTTCGCCAACCAGGTGCTGGCGCAGATCCACCTGTATGGCAAGCGCTTCGCCGATCTGCCGGCAGGCGAAAAGAAAAGCGCGATCACCGTCGAGCTGCTGCCGAAGAAACTCGACGAGGAAGTGGCGGCGCACATGGTGCGCGGTTTCGGTGGCGTGCTGACGCGACTGACGCCGGCGCAGGCCGAGTACATCGGCGTCGGTGTCGAAGGGCCGTTCAAGCCGGATAGCTACAAGTACTGACAAGCGCTCTTCGATCCATTGGGATTAGCACGCGGCTCGCAGGCTGGAGGGGGTAATACCCTCCGGGACCTTCAGCGACAGGGATGTCGCTGAAGAGCTACATGGATGTACTTGCCGCGTGTCCCGGAGGGTATTACCCCCTCCAGCCACGCACTGCGGTCAATGTCACCATGACAAGTAAACGCTACAGCTTCGAATTCTTCCCGCCGAAAACGCCGGTCGGTCGCGACAACCTGAAAGCGACTCGCGCCGAGCTGAACAGCCTCGGCCCCGATTTCTTCTCGGTGACCTACGGCGCCGGCGGCTCGACCCGCGACAACACGCGCGACACCGTGCTGGCGATGCGCGCCGAAGGCATCAGCGTCGCACCGCATCTGTCGTTCGGCAGCGACGACGAGCAGACCATCCTCGCGCTGCTGAACGACTACCGCGCCGCCGGCGTCGATCGCATCGTCGCGCTGCGCGGCGACATTCCATCCGGCACGGGAATGGCGCGGCTGATCTACGCCAGCGAGCTGGTCGCGTTCATCCGCAGCCACTTCGGCAATGCATTCCACATCGAAGTGGCGGCCTATCCGGAGATCCACCCGGACGCGAAAAGCTACGACGAGGACATCGGCTACCTGAAACTCAAATTTGAAGCCGGCGCCGACAGCGGCCTGACGCAGTATTTCTACAACGCCGACGCCTACTTCTACTTCGTCGAGCAGTGCCGCCGCGCCGGCATCGACCAGCCGATCGTGCCCGGCATCATGCCGATCACCAACTACGCCAACCTCGCGCGCTTCTCGCGCAACTGTGGTGCCGACGTTCCGCGCTGGATCGCGCAGCGGCTCGACGCCTACGGCGACGACCAGCAGAGCGTCGCCCGGTTCGGCGTCGAGGTCGTCACGAAGCTGTGCGAAACGCTGCTGGCCGGCGGCGCACCGGGGCTGCATTTCTACACGATGAATCAGGTCGAACCGACGCGCTCGATCTGGAACAACCTCGACCTCGGCAACCGGCGCTGATGCGCGTCTCCCGCATCCACACCGACCAGCCGCTCGCCAGCGGACAGACCATCGTGCTCGGCGAACAGCCGTCGCACTACCTGAGCCGCGTGCTGCGCCTGCCGGTCGGCGCGGCGGTGACGCTGTTCAACGGCGACGGCAACGACTACTCGACAACGATCAGTGCGATCGACAAGCGCAACGTCACGGTCAGCGTGCAGGAGGCAACGGCCGTTCATCGCGAATCGCCGCTCGCCATCCATCTCGGCATCGCCATCTCGAAAGGCGAGCGGATGGATTTCGTCATGCAGAAGGCGACCGAACTCGGCGTCGCGACGATCACGCCGCTGCTCAGCGAACGTGTCGAAGTGCGCCTCTCCGGCGAGCGCGCGGAGAAACGCCGGCAGCACTGGCATGGCGTCATCGTCTCGGCCTGCGAGCAGTGCGGCCGCGCACGGCTGCCGCAGCTCGATGCGGCAACGCCGTTGTCGGAATGGATCGGCAATGTCGAGACCGAGCGAAAATTCGTGCTGCATCACCGCAGCGCGCAATCGCTCGATGCCGGCAAAAAACCAGCCACGGTCGCACTGCTGATCGGCCCGGAAGGTGGATTGTCCGCGCCGGAAATCGCGGCCGCCGAGCGCGCCGGTTTCGACGCGCTGACACTCGGGCCGCGCGTGCTGCGCACCGAAACCGCGCCGCTGACAGCGCTGTCGATTCTGCAATATCAGTGGGGTGATCTCCGCTGAGCGCTGTCGGTCAGCACCCGCTGCGATGACCCTTTGCGGATTCGTTGGTGAGTATCCAAGCCAATCGTTCGGAACGTCCCGACAGCGGCGCCTTCATGCAAGCGCCACTGTGCCGATACCATTTCTGATTTGTTTGATTTTGGTACTTGATAGTATCAATTCATCGGTGCAACTGATGCACTTTTTTGGGGCTCGACCATAATTAACGGAACCATTTTGGACGAGCCTCCACATAAATGACTTCCCAACTGACAACCACTCAACGACTCGCTATCGGGTTCAGCATTCCCCTCTCCCTGATCATCCTGATCGCCGTCATCGGCGCGCTGCGCGTCGGCGTCATCGATACCACTCTGAGCGGCATCAGCGAAGGCGCCGCCATGAAGCAGCGCTACGCCATCAATTTTCGCGGCAGTGTGCACGACCGTGCCATCGCCATTCGCGATGCGGTGCTGGTCGACAGCGATCAGGAGCTGTCGCGCCACCTGCGAGAGATCGACCGGCTCGACCAGTTCTACCAGGACTCCGCCAAACCGATGGCCGAACTGCTCGGCCGGGCGGATGCCAGCGCCGACGAGAAACGGCTGATGGCGGACATCGCGGAGATCGAGAACTCCACCCAGGCCATCGCCACCAGGCTGATCGCTCTGCGCCGCGGTGGTGAGCGCGAGAGCGCGCGCGAGTTGCTGCTCAGCGACGCCTCCCCCGCTTATGCCGAGTGGCTGCGGCGCATCAACGCCTTCATCGATCACCAGGAGGCAATCATCCAGCGCGATATCGATCAGGTGCAGCGGGTCGCCGGCGGCTTCAACACGCTGATCCTGGCGGCCACCGCCGCGGCGGTACTGCTGAGCCTGGTGGTGGGCGGCCTCATCATCCGCTGGCTGCAGTCCGTGCTCGGCGCCGAGCCGCACGAGGTGAAGCAGGCGATCAGGCGTCTGGCCGAGGGCGAGCTGGATCAGGCCATCACCTCGCGCCACGCCGACAGTGTGATGGGTACGCTGCGGGATACCCTCACCCAGCTGGCGGAGACCGTCCGCGAAGTGCGGCGCGCGGCCGCCCGGCTGACCGAAGCGTCGGGCCAGCTGCACGCCACTGCCGACAACAACAACCAGCAGATCCGTCTGCAGGCATCGGAATCGGAGCAGATGGCGGCCGCCATCAACCAGATGTCCGCCACCGTCAACGAAGTCGCCAGCTATGCCGCCAACGCAGCGGCCGCCACGCGCAATGCGGACAGCGAGGTGGAACAGGGCAACCAGCATGGTGCAGGAAGCCGCCAGCGCCATGAACAACCTCGCCGCCACACTGGAGGATGCCGCGAAGACAGTTCAGCAGGTCTCGCAGGACAGCAGCGATATCGAAACAGTTACCGAGGTGATCAATAACGTCGCCGAGCAGACCAACCTGCTGGCGCTGAACGCCGCCATCGAAGCCGCCCGCGCCGGCGAGCAGGGCCGCGGTTTCGCCGTGGTGGCGGACGAGGTGCGCGGTCTCGCCGCCCGCACTCAGGAGTCGACCCGGGAAATTCGCGAAATGATCGGCAAGCTTCAGGCGGGCGCCAGCCGCGCCGCCACCGTCATGCAGGACAGCTGCAACCTGGCCCGCTGCACGGTGGAACAGACCAGCCGCGCGGAGAGCGCGCTGGTCCGCATCCGCCACGAGGTCGGCGCCATCAACGAGATGAACGCCCAGATCGCCAACGCTTCGGAGGAGCAGAGCGCGGTGGCGGAAGAGGTCAGCCAGAACATCGTGCGCATCCACGACGCCACCGTGCAGACCTCGGCCGGCTCGGATCAGGTCGCGGCCTCCAGCCACGAACTGGCCGCGCTGGCGGACCAGCTCACCACCCGGGTCAGCTTCTTCAAGATATGAGCACTGCCGTCACAGGCAGGGCGGTACCCGGTTGTCGGGTGTCGAGCGTTACGTCGGCACCGGCCGGGTCCGCCCCTTCTCGTCGATCGCGACGAAGACGAAGCGCCCTTCGGTCACCTTGATCAGCTCACCAGTGTCGCGGTGGTTGATCCAGACCTCGATGCTGATGCGAATCGAGCTGCGGCCGATCTCGACCACGTCGGTGTAGCAACGCACGACGGCGCCGACATGCACCGGCGTATAGAAGCCCATCGCCGTGATCGCCACGGTGGCGACGCGCCCCTTGGCGATCTCGCCGGCGGCGATGCCGCCGGCCAGGTCCATCTGCGACAGCAGCCAGCCGCCGAAGATGTCGCCGGAAGCGTTGGTGTCCTTCGGCATCGCCACCGTCTGCAGGCTCAGGGTGCCGCGCGGGGCCGGGGTGTCGTCGATGTCGATCTCTTCGCTCATGACCGCTCTCTGGGTCCATCCGGACCGGTGGGTGAAGCTCGTCGGGGAAAGTACCGACGGGTTGGTGGAAGGCGCCGACGGGTTATAGGGTTGCACCGTCGCGCTGTCAACGCGCGCGCCGGCGTCACGATTTCAGCAGCGCCGGCAGCCAGCTCACCAGCCCCGGCCACAGCGTCAGCACGATCAGCAACAGCAGCTGCAGGCCGATGAACGGGAAGGCGCCGCGGTAGATGTCGCCGCTGCGCAGCGACGGCGGCGCCACGCCGCGCAGATAGAACAGCGCGAAGCCGAATGGCGGCGTCAGAAACGAGGTCTGCAGGTTGACGGCGATCATGATGCCGAGCCACAGCGGATCGACCCCCATCATCATCAGCACCGGGGCGACGATCGGCACGACGACGAAGGCGATCTCGATGAAGTCGAGGATGAAGCCGAGCAGGAAGATCGCCAGCATGACGACAATCACGGCGCCGGTGGTGCCGCCCGGCAACTGGTCGAACAGGTGGGCGATCATCTCCTCGCCGCCGAAACCGCGGAACACCAGCGAGAACACCGTTGCGCCGAGCAGGATGACGAACACCATGCAGGTCATCTCCAGCGTGACGACGCCGGCCTCGTGCACCTTCTTCAGCGTCAGCTGGCGACGCGCGGCGGCCATCAGCAGCGCGCCGAAGGCGCCGACGCCGGCGGCCTCGGCCGGTGTCGCCGCGCCGCTCATGATCGAGCCGAGCACGGCGACGATCAGCACCACCGGCGCGGCGAAATCGAGCAGCAGCCGGGCGGGGCGCGGGCGCTGCCCGACCTCGAACGCCGGCGCCGCCTGCGGCCGGCGCCAGGCGACGAAAGCGACGTACAGCAGGTAGAACAGCACCAGGATCATCCCCGGCACGATGGCGCCGACGAACAGGTCGCCGACCGACAGCGTCTGCGGGTGCAGCACGTTCATCCGCAGCTGCGCCTGCTGGTAGGCGGTGCCGAGCACGTCGCCGAGCAGCAGCAGCACGATCGACGGCGGAATGATCTGGCCGAGCGTGCCGGTGGCGCAGATGACGCCGGCCGCCAGCTTCGGGTCATAGCCGCGCGCCAGCATCGTCGGCAGCGACAGCAGCCCCATCGTGACGACGGTGGCGCCGACCACGCCGGTGCTGGCCGCCATCAGCGTGCCGACGGCGATGACGCCGAAGCCGAGGCCGCCGGGCAGCCGGCCGAACAGTGCGGCGACGCTCCGCAGCAGCGATTCGGCGATCTGCGAGCGCTCCATGACGACGCCCATGAAGATGAACAGCGGCACCGCGATCAGCGTGGTGTTGGTCATCGTGCCGTAGATGCGGCCGGGCAGCGCCAGCAGCAGGTTGGGGTCGAACAGGCCGGCGAGGATGCCGCCGCCGGCGAACAGCATGGCGACGCCGGCCAGCGTGAACGCGACCGGGTAGCCGGCCATCAGCGCGACGCAGACCGTGGCGAACATCAGCAGCGGGATGTAGTCGAGCGGCGTCACGGCTGCGGCACTCCATCGCCGTGCGCATCATCGCCGGTCGGCATCGCTTCACCACACAGCACCAGGGCCGACCGCAGCAGTTCGGCGATGCCCTGCAGCGCCAGCGTGACCGCCAGCGCCGGAATCAGGCTCTTGAGCAGGAACACCGCCGGGATGCCGCCGTCGGCCGAGGTCTCGCGCACGCGCCAAGCGACGGCGACGAACTCCCAGCTCGACAGCAGCACGTAGCCGCAGAACGGCAGCAGGAACAGCAGCGTGCCGAGCGCGTTGACCCAGGCGCGGCGGCGCGGCGAGAAGTTGCGGTAGAGCATGTCGACGCGAACGTGGCCGTCGCGCTGCAGCGTGTAGGCGGCACCGAGCATGAACAGCAGCGAGTGCAGGTAGGTGGCGGACTCCTGCAGCGCCACCGAACCGCTGCCGAAGCCCTTGCGCAGCAGCACCACGGCGCAGGTCACCAGCACCATGACCAATACCAGCCACGCGATCGCGCGGCCGCAGACGCGGGTGAAGCGATCTATCGCCGAGATCAGGAGTCGCAGGGCGTGCAAAGGGGCGCCGGTCCGTGTCGTGTCGTTGGTCGTTATTGAAATCGGAGGCCCGGGCTGCACGGCGCGGGCGCGGCATTATAGCGGGGCGTTGTCTGATCTTTGGGCTTCTTTTATGGTGCCCCCCTTCCATTCAGCCGGTGCCCGCCATGACTTCGCCCACCACGCCCGTCGAGATCTCGCTGCTGGCCGGCACCCATCCCAGCGGCCAGCCGGTGGTCGAGAAGCTGCAGGCGGTGGCCTCGCAACAGCCGAACCAGTACTGGCTGCTGCTGTCGCCGCTGTTCGTGCCGGGCTGCGCGCGCGGCGACCGCATCGAACTGCTGCACAACAGCCCCGGCCGTTTCCGCGTGCACGAGCGCAGCGGCCAGCTCGCCGTGCGGGTGTTCGCGCGCGACGGCATCGACCGGCTGGAGGAAGAGCTGACGCCGGCGGTCGAACTGCTCGGCGGTCGCCTCGACGTGCGCAGCGAGCGGGCGCTGGTCTATTCGATCCATGTCGCGGTCGGTTTCGGCGAGATCGAGAAGGTGGTCGACCCGCTGGTGGTCGCGGCCGGCGGCGGCTGGAACTACGGCAACGTGTTCGATCCGGAGAGCGGCGAGCCGATGAACTGGTGGGAGGCGTTGCTGAACCCGTGATGGCAGTGCGGCGCCAAGGGGTGCAGGTGCTTCCTGGACACGCCGTGAATCCATCCCTGGAGGCTTCTCGGTGACATCCCTGTCACCGAGAGTCCAGGAAGTACCTGCACCCCTCGTCGCAGAAACGTTTTCGCCACGCCCTCTGTTACCCTCTCCCCACCCCGCCTCGCAGGGAGCAGAGCCATGGCCACGCGCGCGCCGCACACCGAGCTGCCCACCCACCGGGTCACCAACCAGCCGCCGCCGCTGGAGGAGGTCAACCTCTACCGGCTCGACGCCGCACTGTGCGAAGCAGTGCAGCGCGAAGGGGCCGGCTGGGCCGAAGCGCGGCTCGATGCGCTCGGCGCGCGCGCCGGCAGCGCCGAACTGATCGCCGCCGCCGAGCTGGCCAACCGCCACCCGCCCGAGCTGCACACGTTCGACCGTTACGGCCAGCGCATCGACGAGGTCGAATTCCACCCCGCCTACCACCAGCTGATGAGCACCGGCCTCGGCGCCGGCATCCACTCGCTGCCGTGGACCGGCCAGCGCGGCGGCCACGCCGCCCACGCCGCGCTCGAATACCTGATGGTGCAGTGCGAGGCCGGTGTCTGCTGCCCGATCACGATGACCTATGCCGCCGTGCCGACACTGCGCCGCTCGCCGGGACTGGCCGCCGAGTGGCTGCCGAAACTGCTGGTCGACGACTACGATCCGCGCTCGCTGCCGCTGACCGGGAAACGCGCCGTCACCGTCGGCATGGCGATGACCGAGAAGCAGGGTGGCTCCGACCTGCGCGCCAACACCACCCGCGCGCAGAAGAGCGGCGACGGCGAATACCTGCTGACCGGCCACAAGTGGTTCTGCTCGGCGCCGATGTCCGACGCCTTCCTGACCGTGGCGCAGACCGCGCGCGGGCCGGGCTGCTTCCTGGTGCCGCGCTGGCTGCCGGACGGCAGCCGCAACCGCTTCTATATACAGAGGCTGAAGGAGAAGCTCGGCAACCGCAGCAACGCCTCGTCCGAGATCGAATACCACAACACGCGCGCCTGGCCGGTCGGCGACGACGGCGACGGCATCCGCACCATCATCGAGATGGTGCACCACACCCGGCTCGACACCTGCCTCGCCGCCGCCGGCCTGATGCGGCAGGCGTTCGTGCAGGCGGCGCACCACTGCCGCTTCCGCACCGCCTTCGGCAAACCGCTGGCGCAGCAGCCACTGATGCGCAACGTGCTGGCCGACCTCGCGCTGGAGGCACAGGCGGCACTGCTGCTGACGCTGCGCCTCGCCCGCGCCTACGACGAAGCGCCGACCGACGCCGCTGCCGCGTCGTTCGCCCGCATCGGCGTCGCCGTCGGCAAGTACTGGGTCAACAAGCGCACCCCCAACGCCGTGTTCGAGGCGCTGGAGTGCCACGGCGGCGCCGGCTACGTCGAGGAGTCGCCGCTGCCGCGCCTCTACCGCGAGGCGCCGCTGAACAGCATCTGGGAGGGATCGGGCAACGTCATCTGCCTCGACGTGCTGCGCGCGCTGACGCGCGATGCCGACAGCGCCGAGGTGATGCGCGCCGAGCTGCTGGCGGCGGCCGCGCTCGACGAGCGCATCGCCGGTCATGTCGCCACCATCGCGCGGCTGCTGGAACAGCCGGAGCGGCTCGAACCTCAAGCGCGCCGGCTGACCGAAACGATCGCATTGGCGCTGCAGGCCGGGCTGATGGCGCGCTTCGCGCCGGCCGCCGACGCCGAGGCGTTCATCGCCGCGCGCCTCGGCGCGGAGGCGGGGCTGGCCTACGGTACACTGCCGCCCGGCGCCGATTGCCGTGCGATCCTGCTGCGCGCGTGGCCACCTCTGGCGGATGTCATCTGACGAGAGGATGCCCTGAACGCGCCGCGCCTCTGTGCAATGCAGCTCCTCGTCATTCTGCGCGAAGCGAAGCGCAGTCGCAGAATCCAGTCCCCGTGGATTCCGCGACTATGCGCGGAATGACGAACAGCACGTTGATGGCTTTTCCAAAAATTTCTAGGGAAGTTTGCAGAACATGCTGCTCGTCATCTCCCCGGCCAAGACGCTCGACTTCGACACCCCGCCCGTCATCCGCAAACACACGCAGCCACAACTGCTCGACCACTCGGCCGAACTGATGGCGACGCTGCGGCCGCTGACGCCGGACCGGCTCAGCGAGCTGATGTCGATCAGCGCCGCGCTCGGCGAGCTGAACTGGCAGCGCAACCAGCAGTGGGCGCCGCCGTTCTCGCCGGGCAACGCCAAGCAGGCGCTGCTGGCGTTTCGCGGCGACGTCTACACCGGGCTCGACGCCGACAGCTTCGATGCCGACGACTTCGCCTTCGCCCAGCAGCACCTGCGCATCCTGTCCGGCCTCTACGGCCTGCTGCGGCCGCTCGACCTGATCCAGCCCTACCGGCTGGAGATGGGCACGGCACTGGCCAACCCGCGCGGCGCCAATCTCTACCAGTTCTGGGGCGACACCATCACCACGGCGCTGAACAAGGATCTGAAGAAAGCCGGCGGGCCGCTGGTCAACCTCGCCTCCGGTGAGTACTTCAAGGCCGTTCATCCGAAAGCCCTTGCCGCCGATGTCGTGACGCCGATATTCAAGGAGCGCAAGGGCGGTGGCGATTACAGGATCGTCAGTTTTTCGGCGAAGAAGGCGCGCGGCATGATGAGCGCGTTCATCATCCGCAACCGGCTCGCCGACCCCGACGAGATGCGGCGCTTCGATGACGCCGGCTACCGTTTCAACGGCCGGCTGTCACGCGACAACGACTGGGTCTTCACCCGCGACGTCGCCTGACGCGGGCACCGCCGCGCGCACAGCCCCGATCCAGCCGAGCACGACCGCGATGGCCATACCGGTTCTCTACAGCTGCGTCGCCGAACCGCACTCGCTGCGGGCGCGGCTGGCGTTGCTGCGCGCCGGGCTGCGCTGCGAGCTGCGCGAGATCGACCCGGCGTCACCGCCGATTCCGCTGCCGGCGCTGCCGCTGCTGCAGTTGCCGAGCGGCAAGCTGCTCGACCGCTCGGTCGCGATCCTGCGCTGGGCGGTGGAACGGCGCCCCGAGCTGGGGCTGTGGCCCGACAGCCGCGTGCGCCAGCAGTCGATCGACAACCTGATCCTCGCC
>CAZEVP010000057.1:0-20392 GCA_964515735.1 uncultured Verrucomicrobiaceae bacterium
CGTGGGCGAGGTCGGCGGCCTGGTGGCGACAGCCGAGCTTGCGGCGCAGCCACTCTTTCAGCCAGCCGTGATGGTCGACGTACAGCGTGAGCGCGGTCTGGTGGGGCGGGGTGTCGGCCGGCGGCATGAGCGATCGTTTCCGGGCAGGGCGGCCCGCCCTGGAATGAGAAGTGTTCGCATTTTATGGGGGGCACGGGATGGCGGCAAGGCGCGGCGCTATCCGGGCGGGTTGGAGGCTGGCTGGCAAGGGGCTTGCCGTCGATCACCTTGGTGTTTAGCATACATACGAAATCGTACACACAGAGGCCGCCATGGCTCAGACCATCACCCGTGTCTTCGTCAACGGCAACAGCCAGGCCGTGCGCATACCCGCCGAATTCCGGCTCGATACCGACCGGGTGCAGATCTACCGCAACGAACAGGGCGATCTGGTGCTGCATCCCGTGGTGCCGCGCCGTGGCGAGGCGCTGCTGGAGGCCCTGCAGGGCTTCGAGGAAGACTTCATTGCCGCGCTCGAAGAGGGGCGTGATGAATCGTTGCCACTGCAGGACAGGGAGAGCCTGTGAATTATCTTCTCGACGCCAATATCCTCATCTATCTGATCAAGCAGCGTCCTCCCGAAATAGCCGCTCGCGTCGATGCACTGCCGGAACAGGACAGCTTGAGCATGTCTTTCATCACCTGGGCCGAATTGCTGAAAGGCGCCGAGTGCAGCAGCCGCAAAACCGGCGTGCTTCGTCGTCTGGATGCACTCGCAAGACAGGTGCCGGTCATCTACCCCACAGGTCCCGCGATCTGTCGCCACTACGCGGAGCAATTCACGCGTTTGAAAAGCGCGGGTACGCCGATCGGTGCCAATGACCTGTGGATTGCCTGTCACGCGCTCGCAATGGATGCCACGCTCGTCACTCACAATGGCCGTGAGTTCGAGCGTGTCAGTGGTTTGCGCGTTGAGGATTGGGTGCTCTGACTTCCTGGCGGTGTTTGTCGTTGCCCACCATGTGCACCGTCCGGAATATTGGGCATCGCGCGCGTAAAGGCGCTGACCACGCAAACAAAAATCGCGGCGATGATTGTTCAAGGCCGCGAGGTGTGTCCGACCGAAAATAAGTCTGTCTCGATGCGTCCGTGTATCCCGGTTTTTGAGGTACCTTATGCGCTCCTTCCAGGCAAATGGCCGATAGTCGAAGTAGTCAAGAGGGGAACCACCATGCAGGCCGTCATTATTGAGCACGTTCGCATCGCCGATCTGCCCGAAGCCTGGCGCACGCGTTTGCCCGCATCGCCGGAGGCGCGCGTGACCATCCGCATCGAGGAAGAGCCCGCCACCACCACGGGGGTGCTGACCGATGATCCGATGTTCGGCATGTGGCGCGACCGCGAGGACATGGCCGATGTGGACGCCCACATGCGCAAGCTGCGCGCGCCGCGTTTCAATTTCCACGACACGGACGACAAGGGCTGATCATGCTGATCGATTCCGATGTGCTGATCTGGCTGATGCGCGGTCATCGCGGCGCCGCCGCACGTCTGCAGACACTGGTGCCGTGGCGCATCAGCACTGTCACCTATATCGAGCTCGCGCAGGGTTGCCGCGACAAGACGGAACTGGAGCGGTTGAAGAAGGGGCTGTCGCAGCGCGCCACCGAGATTGTGCCGCTGACCGAAGCCATCAGTGCACGCGCGGCACAATTGATCGACCGCTACGCTCTGGGTAATGGACTACAACTGGCCGATGCCTTGATTGCGGCCACTGCACTCGAACACCGTCGCACCTTGCTCACCGCCAACGTCAAACACTTCGGCGCCATCGATGGCTTGCCAATCGAGCGTTTTGATCCGGCAACCACAAGCGGCTAAGCAAATAACCATTGCGCAGCATCATCTGGGTAATCAGGAAAAAAATAAAAATCGCGGCGATGATTGCTCAGGGCCGCGATGCATGCTTGACCGAAAATAAAGCCGTTCCCGATTCGAGACTCTCTTGGCCCTCCCTCTGAATGGAGAGGGCCGAGGGAAAGGGCATTTGCTGTCAGAAATGCCCGCGCAATGTCAGAGTGTAGTTGCGCGGCTCGCCCCAGATGTTCCAGCTGCTGCCACCCTCCGCCGCCGAGTAGTAATGCTTATCGGTGAGGTTGTTGCCATTCAGTGTTGCGCTCCAGTACGAATCGATGCGGTAGCCCAGTTGCAGCGAGTACAGCGTGTAACCGCCTTGCCGACCGGCATAGGTTTCGCTCTGTGCGTTGACGCCACCGCCCACACTCCAGCCGTCCAACGCGCCGCCGAAAGCTCGCCCGTCGAAGCGATAGACTGTCCACAATTTGCCCAAATGGCGCGGAGCGGATTGGATGATGGGCTTGCCGACATTCGCTGCATTGCTGTCGCGCAGATACTCGGTGTCATTGCGTGTATAGCTGGCCGACAGTTCCCAGTTGGGGAGCGGCGCACCGTTGACTTCCACTTCCCAGCCCTGGCTTTGCGCCAGACCGGCGGCAACGTAGCAGGTGGCGCCATTGCAGGCATTGTTCGCGTAGCGCGTATCCCGCAACGCACGGTTCTTGTCGCGCAGGCGAAAAACTGCGACGGAAGCGTTTAGCCGGCCGTCGAGGAATTCACCCTTGGCACCCACCTCGCCCTGCCAGCCCACGCGCGGATCGAGTGTGTCCCCCTCGAAGGTTTTCTGCGTCTGCGGGATGAAAATATCGGCATAGCTGACGTAGAGCGAAACCGGCTCGCTCATGTCCCAGATCAATCCGCCATAGGGAGAAAACTCGCTACGAGTCCGCGCGCCGCTGGCGGTCCAGCCGGTGGTCGCGGTGCGAGTATCACGCTCGTAGTTGCTGAAGCGTCCACCGACAACGAGCGTGAGTGGATCCAGCAGCTGCAGACGGACAGCGCTCAGAAAGCCGGACTGTTTGGTGCGCGTCTTGGTGTGGTTTCCGGTGGAGCCGAGTTGCCGATCTTTCGGTACATCGTGGTCGGTCAGAATGTTGCCGATTTCGTAAGGACTCCCGGACCAGTCGATACCGTCGGTTTTGTCCTCGCCCAGCGCCCAGTTGTAACCCATCGTCAGGTGATGTTGTCGACCCCAGAGCTGGAACGGACCATTGAGGTTCACATCCAGGTTCTGACTCTCATTGATTGCGTGCAGCGTATAGACATAGAGATCACCGCCGCCCGTGTCGGCGTCGTAGCTGCTCAGCCAGCTCGTCTTGCCATCACGCTCATGCGACGCCTGCGCCAGGTTGGCCTTGACGATCCACTCGCCGGGCAGGCGATGCTCGACGTCGACGCTGTAATCCTCACGCGTCGAGCGGCGTTTCACGTCCGCGCCCACGAAGCTTGTACGCGGACGACCTTCGGGGCCGCCAGAGCCCGACCCCTGTCGCTCCTGCTCATGCCCCGCAACGGTCAAACCGACGGTAGTGTTCTCGCCGAGGTCCGCTTCCAGCACGCCGTATCCCGTCAGCGTCTGGCGATAATCGAAGTCCATGAAGTTGTCACGATCCTCGCCGGCGATGACGACACGGCCACGCAACTTGCCGGAATCCATCAGCGGCGAGGAAACGTCGATGTCGCCGCGATAGCGATCCCACGACCCCGCACCCAAACTGCCGGACACGGCGAAACGCTCCAGCGGGCGCTTGCGCACGAGGTTCGCTGTGCCGCCGGGCTCGCCGGAGCCGGACAACAGCCCGGCGGGGCCGCGCAGCACCTCGATGCGGTCGTACAGCGCGGCATCGTAGGGCGAGGTGAAAGCCAGACTCAACGCTGGCGAGCCATCCACCTGCGTCTGCAACTCATAGCCGCGTGAGTAAAACTTGGTCGGTTCGACTGCTGCCGCCTGTGAGATGCCCGCCGTATTCAACAGCACATCGGAGACCGTGTTGAGGTTCTGATCCTCCATGCGCTGGCGCGTCATCACCGACACCGACTGCGGAATCTCACGCAGCGATTGCGCACCCTTGAACAGCGTGGCGGCGCGTGCGGCGTATGACCCCGTACCCTCGGTACGTATATCCACCCCACTCGCCTGCACCTTCACCGCCTTCAACATGGCCTCCTCCTGTGGCACCCGCTGCAGCGTGTAACTGCCATCCGCCTTCTTCACTGCGCGCAACCCGCTGCCGCGCAGCAGGGTTTCCAGACCCGCTTCGATGCCATATCGACCGTGCAGCGGCGGGCTTTGCAGGCCGCGCGTGAGCGCGGCATCGAAATAAATCACCACGCCGGATTGCGCGGTGAACTCGCCGAGAGAGGCGCCGAGCGCGCCCGCTGGCAGTGCGTATTCGCGGGCCGGTGCACTGTTGTCGGCAAGTGCCAGCAGCGGCAGCGCCAGTGCGGAACAGAGCAGTGCCCGGCACACGGCTGCGGCCAGCGGATGTGGGCGGATGGTGTTCAGGGAGTCGCGTCGTTTCATCGGGGGCTTCCGGCAACGGATGAATGGAGAGGTCGCCGGAAAGGTCGGATGAGCGCAGGCAAAAGTACCGTGCGCCGGAAAATATTTTTTACGCGACCGGTACGACAGAGACCCAGAAGCGGGTGCGGTATTCCACCCGCACCGGGAACAGCCGGGTCAGCGCCGCCAGTGCCTGGTCGGTGTCGTCGATGCGGAAGGCGCCGCTGATGCGGTGATCGGCGATGGCGGGATCGCAGCGCAGGATGCCGTTGCGATAGCGTCCGAGTTCGCGCAGGAAATGATCCAGCCGCCAGTCGTCGGCGACCAGCATGCCGCGACTCCAGGCGCTGTCGCCGGCGGCCGCCGCGAGCGGTACCGACAGCGTGTCGCGGCCGAACTCCAGCCGCTGCCCCGCTTCGCACAATGCGCGCTGCCCGTCGCGTGTGGTGATCTCGACACTGTGCTGGTCGACGCTGACGCGGGTGCGGTCGTCGAGCAGCCGCACCGAGAAGCGGGTGCCGAGCGCGCGGATGTGGCCGTGGTCGGTGCCGACCAGAAACGGGCGAGGTGTGGCGCGTTCGTCGCGCGCGGTTTCGATCAGGATTTCACCCTGTCGCAGCACGATCAGCCGCTGTGTCGCATCGAAACGCACGTCGACGGCGGAGGCGGTGTTGAGCGTCAGTGTGGAGCCGTCGGCCAGTGCGATCGCGCGAAGCTCGCCGGTGGCGGTGCGCTGGTCGGCGAGCCATTGCTGCGCCGGCCCGTGGCGCCACGCGCTCCACCCCAGCGCGCCGGTGCCGGCCAGCAGCGCGAATCCTTTCAGCAGCGAGCGCCGGTTGTTGCGGCGATCCTCGCTCGCCAGCTCCAGCGTCTCGCCGGCCAGCCGTCCCGGCAGGTTCAGCAGTTGCCGGCGCATCCGCTCGACGCGCTGCCATGCCCAGCGGTTGACCGGCTCGTCCAGCCACGCCTGCCACGCGGCACGATCGTGGTCGCCGCTGCCGTCACCGAGATGGGCGTGCCAGCGGGCGGCCTGTTGCAGGGCGCTGCGTTGTGCCGGAGAGAGTGCTGGCGTCAGGTCCACCGGGTTCATGTCAGAGCTCGTGCTTCAGCGCGTGCAGCAGGCAGTGCTCGGTGGCTTTGGCGATGTACTTTTTCACCGAGCTGACCGAGACCGACAGCCGCGCGGCGATGTCGGCATAGGGCAACCCCTGCAGCTGCGACAGCAGGAAGGCGCGCCGCACGTTGGCGCCGAGGCCGGCGAGCATCGCGTCGAGCTCGATCAGCGCATCGAGCATGATCGCGCGCTCCTCCGGGCCGGGCATTTCCGCCTCGGGCTGCTGCTCCAGCGCCTTCAGCCAGGCGCGCTCCAGCGCGAGGCGGCGGAAGTGGTCCGCCATCACCCGGTTGGCGATGGTGGCGAGGTAGCTGCGCGGTTCGCGAATGGTGGCGACGCGGCTGCCGACATCGGCCGCGCCGAGGATGCGGACGAAGGTGTCCTGCGCCAGATCGGCCGCCTGCTGTGAGCAGGCCAGCCGCAGGCGCAGCCATTTCAGCAGCCAGCCGTGGTGGTCGCTGTAGAACCGGTGCAGCGCACCGTGCGGTGAGACGTCGTCGGGCAGGGCCGGGCACATGGAGGGGTGCTTCGGGGAATGAGAATCTGTCGCATTCTAGGGGCGGTGTATGGCGGCGGCAAGCGCGGTGGTCATGTCCAGTTTTCCAGCAGCAGCGGCGCCTCGATGCGCTCGTAATGCCGGTGGTTGTTGGTGACCAGGATGGCGCCCGCGGCGAGCGAGTGCGCGGCGATCATCATGTCCAGTTCGCCGATGGGCTGGCCGCTGCTGACCAGCTGGTGACGGATGCCGGCGTACCAGTCAGCCGCCTCGCCATCCCATGGCAGGGTGCGGACGATCTTGAGAAACCGGTGTACCGCCAGATGCAGGCGATGGTCGGCGGGCAGCCGCTTCAGCCCGTATTGCAGTTCGGCTCTGGTCATCACCGAGATGCAGACCGTCGATGGCAGCAGGTTGGCCAGGCGGTTTTCGACGCTCTGCGATTTCCCTTTGATCAGATAGCTGACGATGTCCGTATCCAGCATGTGCAGCACGGGCTATGGCCTCCTTTCGCCACCTTCCAGGTCGTCGTCGAAGACGCCGCGATCCTGCGGCGGCACGTTCAGCGGGCGCTCGGCCATGAAGTCGTCCGGCACCTCGACGGCGTGCAGCAGCTCGAAGAATGCCTGCCAGGCCTCGACCCCCGGCCGTTTCGACAGCACGACGTCGCCGGTGGTCTCGTCGCGGGTGGCGTAGACCTCGTCGCCGTCGAAGCGGAAATCGGCCGGCAGGCGGACCGCCTGACTGGCGCCGTTCATGAACAGTTTGGCGACGCGGGTATCGGTCATGTCGGGAGCGCTGCCTTCGGAAATATATACTGGAGTATATATCCAGGCGCTAGCAGAGCAACAGCCGCGGTTTTCTCCGCTGCCGGCCTCAATGCAGCTGCCGGCTCCCGAACAGGCTGGCCGGGGAGGTCGCCGCGCCGTTGTCGGCGGCCGGTGGCGGCGTCTGTGGCTGGTGCTGGAGGAACAGGTCGATCACCGCCATCCGCACGTACTCGACGACGGCGAACAGGTCGTTCTCGCCATCTTCCTCTTCGTCGTCACCGACGCCGATCTGGGCGACGGCGGCGAAATCCTGCAGCGTCTCGGCGATGTCGCCGGAGGTGGCGTTGCCGACGGCCAGCCCGAAGCCGGACAGGAAGCCCTGGCACCAGCTGCCGAGCGCGGCGACGCGCTCGTCGAGCGCCTGTTCGTCCTCCGGCAGCAGCGGCTGGAACTCGTAGTCGCCGGCTTCGAGGATGCGCAGCGTGTCGCGATAGAGCGCGTAGAGCTGGTCGCCGCTGACCTGATCCGGCAGTTCACCGAGGTCGGCCTGCTCGCTGGCGGCGCGCAGCCAGTCGCCGCGCGACAGCCGCTTGCCGCCGGCCAGCTGGCCGCTGAGGAAGCCGTGCAGCTCGGCGGCGCCCTGCAGCGCGCCGAAGCGGGTCAGCAACTGGTCGAGCCGGTCGTAGTCGGGGGCGGGTGCGGCGGTGTTGTTCACGGCGATCGTCACGGTGGCGGAATCGGGGCGGCATGGTAGCGCCACGCGCCGGTGCTGGCGACCGGCCGTCCGGGCGCGAGTTCACGCCCGGCTTCAACAGCGGATGGCAGGTATTTGATCGGCAAGGGCTTTGCGACGGCCGCCCAAATTGACCGGCCGGAGGCCGAAAACTATAGTTGTCGCCACTCTGTTCCTGCCCCGGCGAAGCGATGGAAAATCCACCCCTGAAGCAGCTCGAGCGCAAGGTCGCCGAACTGATCCTGCTGTGCGAACAGCTCGATCAGGAGAACCGCGCGCTGAAGGCCGAGGCGCAAGACTGGCAGCGCGAGCGCGAGCAGTTGATCCAGAAAACCGACATGGCGCGGGCCAAGGTCGAGGCGATGATCGCCCGGCTGCGGACGCTGGAGCAGGAATCGTGAGCCCTACCAACACGGTGGTCGTCCGCATTCTCGACAAGGAGTATCAGGTCGCCTGCCCGCCCGAGCAGGCCGCCGAGCTGCTGGAGGCGTCGCGCCATCTCGACCGGCAGATGCGCCAGGTGCGCGACAGCGGCAAGGTGATCGGTCTCGAACGCATCGCCGTCATGGTGGCGCTGAACATCAGCTACGAGCTGCTGAAGAGCGGGCGCGAGACGCCGGCCGTCGACGAGCCGGGCGCCGACCAGCTGAAGCGGCTCAACGACCGCATCGACGCCGCGCTGCAGCGTTTCCGCCAGCTCGAAATCGGCTAATACGGATGACAGCGCGGCGATGGCAGAGGCTATACTCCGCGTCCCCCTGAAGTATTTGCCAGGCGGTCACGACCCCTGAGCCGATGCATCATCCCCCTGGGGGTTTCGCGTTGTTGTGGTGTGCATGTCCGCCTGACGGAAAGCCTGAAACGACACCGGGGCCTCCACCTTGAACCTCTGGGTTCAAGGGCCAGACTGCCAGCGGTACTTCGGGGTCTCTCTTCCCACATGTTCTGCGCCGAATCCCTCTCTTCTCCCGAATCGGTCGCTGCGTCGAAGCAGCAGCTGCGCCGTCGTTTGCGCGCACGCCGGCGCGCGCTGTCGCCACTGGCGCGTGCGCGCGCCGCACGGGCGCTGTGCGCCGTCGTCGCGCGGCGGCCGGAGTTCCGGCGCGCGCAGCGGCTCGCGTTCTATCTTCCCGCCGATGGCGAGATCGATCCGCTGCCACTGGCGCGGTTGGCGCGGCGGCTCGGCAAACAGCTCCAGCTGCCGGTGCTGCGGCCGGGCGGGCGGCTCGGCTTCGTGCACTGGCGGCCGGGCGCGGTGATGCGGCGCAATCGTTTCGGCATCGCCGAGCCGGTCGGCGCGCGCGTGCTGCCGGCGCGGCTCGATCTGGTGCTGCTGCCGCTGGTGGCGTTCGACGCCACCGGTGGCCGCCTCGGCATGGGCGGTGGTTTCTACGATCGCACCTTTGCCTGGATGACGAAGGCCGGCAGCGCGCGACGCCGGCCGCTGCTGGTCGGGCTGGCGCATTCGTTTCAGCGGGTGGAACGGCTGCCGCGCGAGGCGTGGGACGTGCCGCTGGCGGCGGTGGCGACCGAGCGCGGCTGGCTGGCGGTACGACGTCAGTGAGGCAGCTTCCGCGACTGCGCGCGGAATGACATGCAGGCCGCTTCGGGAAAACCTAACCGAGCAGCAGTTGCGCCGTGGCGGTCAGCAGCGTGCCGAGACCGAACAGGATGACGGTGATGGTCAGTGCGTCGGGACGGGCAGGGCGGCTGATCACGCTGGTGGCTCCTCTATTTCCGGGTGGTCTGGTCGGCGATACACCGGTGATGGCGCGCCGGGGAGGAGCCTAGTCGTTCGTCGGGGCGATTTCCGCAGCGGTTCCCGGAACTGCGAGCGGTCAGGCCGCCGTGCCGATAAGTGGGTCACAGCCGGGTCGGGATTTGCCGGAGCCGGGCCGGCGCGGCTCAGCCGCGCTGCGCCAGGAACAGCTGGTAGGCCGGGTCGTCGCTGGCCTCCTGCCACGGGTAGCCGAGCGTATCGAGGAACTGGCGCAGCTCGGTCTTGTCGCCGTTCGGCACCTGCAGCCCGACCAGCACGCGGCCGTCGGCGGCGCCGTGGTTGCGGTAGTGGAACAGCGAGATGTTCCAGCGCGCGCCGAGGTGCGACAGGAAGTTCAGCAGCGCGCCGGGTCGCTCCGGGAACTCGAAGCGGTAGATGCGCTCGTCGGCCACCGACGCCGGCGCGCGGCCGCCGACCAGATGGCGGATGTGCAGCTTGGCCAGTTCGCTGTCGCTGAGGTCCAGCACCGGGTAGTCGTGTTCGGCCAGATGGGCCAGCAGCTCGTCGCGGTCGCCGCCGCCGGCCGCCACCGACAGCCCGACGAAGATCTGCGCCGCGTCATTGCCGGCGTAGCGGTAGTTGAACTCGGTGATGTTGCGCTTGCCGAGCAGGCCGCAGAAGGTCTTGAAGCTGCCGGGCCGCTCCGGAATCGTCACCGCCAGGATCGCTTCGCGCTTCTCGCCGATCTCGGTGCGCTCGGAGATGTAACGCAGCCGGTCGAAATTGGTGTTGGCGCCGGAGTCGATCGCCAGCAGCGTCTGGCCGTTGCAGCCGTTCTGCTCGACGTATTTCTTCAGCCCGGCCAGCGCCAGCGCGCCGGCCGGTTCGGCGATCGAGCGGGTGTCGTCGAAGATGTCCTTGATCGCGGCGCAGATCTCGTCGGTGCTGGCGGTGATGACGCCGTCGACGGTGTGGCGCAGCACGCGGAAGGTCTCCTCGCCGATCTGCGCCACGGCGACGCCGTCGGCGAAGATGCCGACGTGCGGCAGCGTGACGCGTTTGCCGGCGTCCATCGCCGCCTTCAGGCAGGCGGCATCGGCCGGCTCGACCGCGAACACCTTGATCTCGGGCCGCACGTACTTGATGTAGGCGGCGACGCCGGCGCACAGCCCGCCGCCGCCGACCGGCACGAACACCGCATCGAGCGGCCCCGGGTGCTGGCGCAGGATCTCCATCGCGATGGTGCCCTGGCCGGCGATGACGTCGGGGTCGTCGTAGGGGTGGACGTAGACCAGCCCCTTCTCGTCGACCAGCTGCTGCGCGTGCTTCGACGCCTCGTCGTAGGTATCGCCGTGCAGCACCACCCTGGCGCCGCGGCCGCGCACCGCATCGACCTTGATCTGCGGTGTCGTGCGCGGCATGACGATGGTGGCCTTGATGCCGAGCCGCTGCGCCGTCAGCGCCAGCCCCTGCGCGTGGTTGCCGGCCGAGGCGGCGATGACGCCGCGCGCCAGCTCCTCCGGCGACAGCTTCATCACCTTGTTGTAGGCGCCGCGCAGCTTGAACGAGAACACCGGCTGCAGGTCCTCGCGCTTGAGCAGCACGCGGTTGCCGAGCCGCTTCGACAGCAGCGACGCCTCGTCGAGCGGCGATTCGATGGCGATGTCGTAGACGCGGGCGCCGAGGGTGCGCCGGACGTAGCTGGCGAGGAGGGCGTCGTGCGAGGCTTCGGCGCGGGTCGGCATGGTGGGCTCGGCGTGGTGAAAGCCGCCAAGTCTATAGGCAACGCGGGCGCCAATTCATCCCGAATGGCGGTTTCCGGCGCTAGAATGGCGCCCTTTCCGCGATCTTCCGGACGGATTTGAAGAGGAGTGGTTGGCGATGAGTGCGACAGTCGATCAGCAGGCGCTGAAACAGCAGGTGGCGCAGGCCGCGCTCGACCACATCCGGCCGAAGCTGGCGCGCGACAGCGTGCTCGGCATCGGCACCGGCTCCACCGCCAACTGCTTCATCGATCTGCTGGCGGAGCTTCGCGACGAGTTCGCCGGCGCGGTCGCCAGCTCCGAGGCATCGGCGCAGCGGCTGAAGAAACACGGTATCGAGGTGCTGGAGCTGAACAGCGTCGGCAGCTTCGACATCTACGTCGACGGCGCCGACGAGGCCAATGCGCGGCTGGAGCTGATCAAGGGCGGCGGCGCCGCGCTGACGCGCGAGAAGATCGTCGCCGCCTGCGCCCGCGAGTTCGTCTGCATCGCCGACCAGAGCAAGTACGTCGAGACGCTGGGCGCCTTCCCGCTGCCGGTCGAGGTGATCCCGATGGCGCGCTCCTATGTCGCCCGCGAGCTGGTGAAGCTCGGCGCCGACCCGGTCTACCGCGAGGGTGTCGTCACCGACAACGGCAACGTCATCCTCGACCTGCACAACTTCCCGATCCACCAGCCGCGTGACATCGAGACCAGGATCAACCAGATCACCGGCGTCGTCTGCAACGGCCTGTTCGCGCTGCGCCCGGCCGACCTGCTGCTGCTCGGCACGCCGACCGGCGTGCAGAGCCTGCGCGCGCGCTGAGCGCCCGCCACCGGCGCATTCCCGGAACCACTGCTATATTTTCGGGCGGCTGTCGCTGCCGCCCGCCCGCCTTTCGCCGGGCCCGGTCAGGCCTGTCGCCCGAGACCCGGTCAAGTCCGGCGCGCCGTGGCCGATAGCCCTTCCGTGTCGGGATTCCATCCGCGTCGGCCCCGGCAACCGAACCGAAAGAAACATAAGCATCTCCGGTGCAAGGAATCTTCATGAACAATCTCAGCGTTGGTCAGCGCCTCGCCATCCTGGTCGGCTTGCCGCTGGCCGTCATCCTGCTGCTGGCGGTCTACGCGGTGATGTCGTTCTCGCGCATCGACGCCGGCGTCGGCCGCATCTACGACGAGCGCGTGGTGCCGCTGACGGAGCTGCGCGCGGTCAACAACGGTTACACGCAGATCATCAACGCCATCAACAAGGCGGATTCCGGGCTGGCGACGCCGGCCGACGCGGTCTCCGACATCGAATCGGCGCGCCGCGCCATCGCCGAGAACTGGAAACATTACCGCAGCGTCTCCCGTTCGGCCGAGGAGAGCCAGCTGTCGACCGAGATCGAGGCGCAGTTCGCCAGGGCCGACCGCCAGGTCGAGAAGGTGGCCGAGATCCTGCGCCCGCTCGGCGAGGAGATGCAGTTCAACGATGATGGCGAATCGCTGGTCTCCGACTACAACGGCGACCTGTACGAGTACATCGACCCGGTCTCGACCCGCCTCACCCGCCTCGAAGAGCTGCAGCTGCAGGTAGCCAAGCGCGAGCGCGTCGACGCGCAGGCGATCTACGAGAACGCCCGGCTGGTCTTCCTCGTCATCGCCGCCGCCGCGCTGGTGCTGATGGTGCTGTTCGGCGTCTGGGTGGCGCGCAGCATCTCCAGCCCGCTCGGCGAGCTGCGCCGCGCCATCGAAACCGCCGAACGTTCGCGCGACCTGACCGTGCGCGTCGCGGTCGGCTCCAGCGACGAGATCGGCCAGGTGGCCAAGGCCTACCAGTCGATGATGGATCGCTTCCGCGCCATCATCAGCGACGTGCGCATGACCAGCAGCCACATGCAGCAGGCATCGCGCGAACTCTCGACCACCACCGAACAGACCCGCGACGGCGTTGCCGTGCAGACGCGCGAGACCGATCAGGTCGCCACCGCCACCACCGAGATGACGCACGCGATCGAGGAGGTGAGCCGCCACGCTCATCAGGCCGCCGATGCCGCCAACAACGCCAACCTCGAAACCGACAAGGGCAACCGCGTCATCGACGAGGCGCTGGCCTCGATCCACAGCCTCTCCGACCGCCTCAACTCCGCCGGCGACGTCATCCGCCGTGTCGAGACGGACAGCTCGGCGATCGGCAGCGTGCTCGACGTCATCCGCGGCATCGCCGAGCAGACCAACCTGCTGGCGCTGAACGCGGCGATCGAGGCGGCGCGCGCCGGCGAGCAGGGCCGCGGCTTCGCCGTCGTCGCCGACGAGGTGCGCTCGCTGGCACAGCGCACGCAGCAGTCGACGCAGGAGATCCACGGCATGATCGAGCGGCTGCAGGCCGGCGCCCGCGAAGCGGTGCGGACGATGGCCGACGGCAGCGACGAGATGGAGAAGACCATGGCGCAGGCGGCGCGCGCCGGCGAATCGCTGGCCGTCATCCGCGAGGCGGTGGCGCTGATCAACGACATGAACACGCAGATCGCCAGCGCCACCGAAGAGCAGATGGCGGTGTCGCAGGAGATCGCCCGCAACGTCGTCAACATCTCCGATGTCGCGCGCCAGTCCGAGAGCTCGGTGCAGTCGGTCGAGCGCGCCGCGCGCGAGGTCAACAGCTCGGCCGGCCGGCTCGCCGATCTGGTCAACGAGTTCCGTACCGACTGACGGGTGGTGTGGAAACGACGAGGCCGGCAAATTGCCGGCCTCGTCGTTTCTGGTCCTCCCCTACTTCGCAGGGGAGGACTGGTCAGCTCACCACTGTCTCCACTGCGATCAGATCACCCGGCCGCTCGCGCCCGAGCAGCAGCCGCAGCCGGTCGCCGCCGTGCAGCGGGCCGACCCCGGCCGGCGTGCCGGTCGAAACGATGTCGCCCGGCAACAGCGTGAAGACGCGGCTCATCTCGCACAGCAGGTCGAGCACCGGGAACAGCATCTGTCCGGTATTGCCGTCCTGCTGCAGCTGGTCGTTGCGCCACAGTTGCAGTGTCAGGTTCTGCAGGTTGGCAGCGCCCGGCGAGACGAACGCCGACACCGGATAGCTGCCGTCGAATGCTTTTGCGCGCTCCCACGGATGGCCCTGCTTCTTCAGTTGATCCTGCACGTCGCGCAGCGTCAGATCGAGCGCGAGGCCGAGGCCGGCGATCGCCGCGCGCGCCTGCTGCGGTGTGGCGTCCCGAAGCGGCGCGCCGATCAGCAGTGCCAGCTCCAGCTCGTGATGAACGCTGCCGAGCCCCTGCGGCAGCCGCAGGGGTGCTGACAGGTCGGCGGCACTGGTGGCCGGCTTCAGGAACAGCAGCGGCGACTCCGGTATCGGGTTGTTCAGCTCGGCGGCGTGAGCGGCGTAGTTGCGGCCGACGCAGGCGATCTTGCCGGGCGGGTGGGCGAACGGTTTGCCGTCGAGGGTCAACGTGAAGCTCATCGGCCGGTCTCCGGATGTCGATCGGTTTCCAGATTCCATTCGAAATGTTGCAGCAGCGTCGGCTCGCCACCAGCGGCGAAGTTCTGCTCCCACAGCACCGCGTTGCCGCGGCGGTCGATCAGCAGCGCGGTTGACGCGCGCGTGCCGTAGTCGGGGCTGGTGATGAAACAGGGCGACAGCATCCGCTCCATGTCGAGGCCGACACCGGTGTCCGGCAGCGTGTCGTCGGTGGCGATGTGGCGATCGCCGAGCAGCGCCAGCAGCCCCTGCGGGGTCGGCCCGCGCAGCAGCTCGGCGCGCAGCGCGGCGGTGCCGGCGCGGGTCTTCGGCCAGACGTCGCCGAGGGTGCCGTTCGACAGCCCGTGCAGACCCGGTTGCAGCGGTCGCGGCGGTTCGCCGCCGCGATTGGAGCAGTACCAGAGACCGTCGTCGCCGCGTCCGAGATCGCCCAGCAGCAGGTTGAAACCGGCGAACTGGTCGCCGTCGGCGGTGCAGCGGGCGGCATGGTCGGCGGCGCTGCCGGTGCCGAGCAGGAAGTCGCGCACCAGCGCGCCGCGCGAGCGCGGCCAGCCGGTCTGCGGCGGCCATTCGCGCACGTTGGTGACGGCGGCGAAGCGGCCGGCGCGGGTGATGCCGAACCAGCTGCCGCCGGCTTCGAGGTCGCGGCCGGCCAGCACCTGCGGCGCGTCGGCCCACGGCGCCAGCGGCCGGGTCGGCCGCTCGTAGCGCTCGTCGCGGTTGGCGGCGATCACCAGCGGATATTCGGGGTGTTGGTTCAGGGCGAACAGGATCAGGCACATAAGTTATTCGGACACGGGTCATAGGCCGGATTCGGGAACGCGTGGATAATACGCGCTTCCTTCGTTCCGCCCAGCGCCCGATCCGAGGAGCCTCCATGCTGGTACACCCGAACTTCGATCCGGTTGCCGTGACGATCGGACCGCTCGCCGTGCACTGGTACGGGCTGATGTATCTCGGCGGTTTCGCCGCCGCCTGGTGGCTGGCGCGGCGGCGCGCGGCGCGGCCCGGTGCGGCGGTGACGCGCGCGCAGATCGATGACCTGATCTTCTACGCCGCGCTCGGCGTCGTGCTCGGCGGCCGTCTCGGCTACGTGCTGTTCTACAACTTCGGCCAGTTCCTGCAGCAGCCGCTGTGGCTGTTCAAGGTGTGGGAGGGCGGCATGTCGTTCCACGGCGGCCTGCTCGGCGTGATTCTGGCGATGTTCCTGTTCGCGCGCCGGCACCGGATCGGCTTCGGCCGGTTGCTCGATTTCGTTGCACCGCTGGCGCCGATCGGCCTCGGCCTCGGCCGCCTCGGCAACTTCATCGGTCAGGAGCTGTGGGGCCGCGCCACCGACGTGCCGTGGGCGATGCTGTTTCCGAAGGATCCGTCGCAACTGCCGCGCCACCCGTCGCAGCTCTACCAGTTCGCGCTCGAAGGCGTGCTGCTGTTCGCCATCGTCTGGTGGTTCTCGCGCAGGCCGCGCCCGACCTGGGCGGTGAGCGGGCTGTTCGCACTCTGTTACGGCCTGTTCCGCTTCGGCGTCGAATTCTTCCGCGAGCCGGACAGCCACATCGGCCTCGAAGCGTTCGGCTGGATGAGCCGCGGTCAGGAGCTGTCGCTGCCGCTGATCGCCGCCGGCGCCATTGCTCTCATCTATGCCTGCACCCGCCGCGCGCGGGTGCCGGGCTGACACCCTGACGGACAAGCCATGCAGCAATACCTCGATCTGGTTCGCGACGTGCTCGACAACGGCGTCGACAAGCAGGACCGCACCGGCACCGGCACCCGCTCGGTGTTCGGGCGGCAATTGCGTTTCGATTTGCGCGCAGGATTTCCGCTGCTGACGACCAAACGCGTGCATGTCAAAAGCGTCATCGTCGAGCTGCTGTGGTTTCTCCAGGGCTCGACCGACAACAACTGGCTGCGCGAGCGCGGCTGCACGATCTGGGACGAATGGGCGCTCGACGATGGCGACCTCGGCCCGGTCTACGGCAAGCAGTGGCGCAGCTGGGCCTGCCCGGATGGCCGCAGCATCGACCAGATCAGCGAGGTGATCGACCTGATCCGGCGCAAGCCCGATTCGCGCCGGCTGCTGGTCAACGCCTGGAACCCGGCCGACCTGCCCGACGAGCGGCTGTCGCCGCACGACAACGTGCGCGCCGGCAAGGCGGCGCTGCCGCCGTGCCACACGCTGTTCCAGTTCTACGTCGCCAATGGCCGGTTGTCGTGCCAGCTCTACCAGCGCAGCGCCGACTTGTTCCTCGGCGTGCCGTTCAACATCGCCAGCTACGCGCTGCTGACGCATCTGGTCGCGCAGCAGTGCGATCTCGACGTCGGCGAGTTCGTCCACACCTTCGGCGATACCCACCTCTACAGCAACCACCTGACCGACGACATCGTGTTCGAACAGCTGCGGCGCGAAACCCGTCCGTTGCCGAGGCTGCGCATCGCGCGCAAGCCGGCCTCGATCTTCGACTACGAGCTGGCCGATTTCAGTTTCGACGGTTACGACCCGCACCCGGCGATCAAGGCGCCGATAGCCGTATGAGCGCGCCGACGGCAATGTTGACGACAACGCCGATCGCACTGGTCGTCGCCGCCGCCCGCAACGGCGTCATCGGCACCGACAACCGGCTGCCGTGGCGGCTGCCGGGCGATCTGCAGCACTTCAAGGCGGTGACGATGGGCAAGCCGGTGGTGATGGGGCGCAAGACCTTCGAGTCGATCGGCCGGCCGCTGCCGGGCCGGCTCAACATCGTCGTCACACGCGACACCGGCTATCGCGTTCCCGACGGTGTCGTGCTGGCGCACGATCTCGATGCCGCGCTGCGGCAGGCCGATGCGGCGGCGCGGGCCAGTGGCGCCGGCGAGATCGCCGTCATCGGCGGCGCCGACATCTATCGCCAGACATTGCCGCTGGCGACCGCGGTTTATCTGACCCGGGTCGAGCTGGAGGTCGATGGCGATGCTTTCTTCCCGCCGCTCGATCCGCAGCGGTGGCACTGTCTCGACAGTGCGACGCAGACCGATGGCGACACGGTCTACCATCTGGAAAAGTATCAGCGCGATACGCGCTAACGCTTGAGGTCAGCGGCTGTGTCCTGCGGCGTCCGGCTCTGCTGCTGCAGCTCCCGGTAGTGCTCCAGCAGCCGCTGCGCGCGGTCGATCTTCATCTGTAGCTCCACCGAGTCATCGAAGCGCTGCGCGCGCTGCCACAGGCCGATCGCCTGCTCCACGTTGCCCTCGCCGTAGAGACGGTTGCCGGCCTCGGTGTCGATGGCCGCCGTCACCTGCTGCGCCTGCGTCAGCTGTTGTTGCAGCTGGCGCGTGAACGCGGCATCGGACAACTGCGCCGCCTCGCGCACGATGGTGGCCGCCCGCTCCAGATCGCCGTGCTGCATCGCGTCGTCGAAGCGCGCGCGCAGCGCGCTGCGCTGCGATCGTTCGCGCTGGCGCTGTTCGCTCTGCTGCTGGCCCTGCGCCGCGCGTAGCTGCTCCCGCGCGCTGGCCAGCTGGATCGCGGTGAAGTGGTCGGGGCGCAGCCGGTTGGCGATGTCGAGCAGGTCGGCGGCCTCGGCCCAGTCGCCGGCGTCGATGGCGCGCAGGCCGGCTTCGCGCAGCTTGCCGGCGTAGTACTCGCTGTCCTCGCGGTAGCGCTCGACGGCGTCGCGCACGCGGTAGTCGCCGTCGACGCCGAGCAGCTTTTCGTAGAGTGGCTGTTCGCGCAGCAGGTGTTCGCCGCGCAGCCGCGCCAGCGCCGCTATCTGGCTGGCGATGAAGGCGTCGCGCCGTTCGTAGAAGCGGGCGGCGTAGCGCCGCAGCGACGGCGTCTCTGGCAGTTCCGGCAGCGCGCCTTCGAGGCGCAGCTGGGCCGCCGCGAACTGCTGGCGGGCAATCAGCTCGTCGATCTCGGCGAGCAGCTGCCGCTGCCAGTCGCGCGCGGTGGCCAGCAGCGCGCGGCGCTGTTCGCGGTAGTCCGGCGCGTCGCGCTCGTTGCGCTGCAGCGCGTCGAGCGCGCTGTTGTAGCGGTGCGCGCGCAGCAGCTCGTCGATCGCTACCTCCGGCGCCGCCGGTTGCAGCGAGCAGCCGGCGAGCAGCAGCAGCGACAGCAGTGCGAGCACTCTCATGTCGTGCGCCCCGTCTGCGTCAGCAGGTCGTCGATCATCCGGTCGAGCACGCGGGCGCTGCCGCCGCGGCGTTTTTCGACCGAGTAGATCTCGACCGGCTCGCCCTTGCCGCGCACGACGATCGAGCGCGCGGCGCTGGTCAGCAGGTCTTCGCGATCGGCGATGCGCGCGCGCACGGCGGCGCTGATCAGCACTTCGCCGGGGCGGGCGGCGCCGCACAGCCGCGATGCCAGGTTCACCGCATCGCCGACCACGGTGTATTCGACGCGCTGTTGCGAGCCGAGCACGCCGGCCAGCATCTCGCCGCTGTTGACGCCGATGCGCAGGTAGACCGGCGGTTCGCCGCGCGCCTCGCGGCGGCGGTTCAGCTCGTTGGCCAGCCGCTGTATCAGCACCGCGCAGGCGGCGGCGTGATAGGTGTGCAGCGGGTCGGGGCGCGGCGCGCCGAACACGATCATGACGGCGTCGCCGATGAACTTGTCGATGGTGCCGAAGTAGAAGCGGGCGCAGGCGTCGAAGTAGTGGAAGTACTCGTTGAGGAATTCGCTGACGGCGGTCGGCGACAGCTGCTCCGACAGCGTCGTGAAGCCGACGATGTCGGCGAACAGCACGCTGGCCTCGACCTGTTCTCCACCGAGCTGCACCGGTTCGTGATTGCTGAGTAATTTGTTGGCGACTTCGCGGTCGAGGAATTGTTGCAGCAGCGTCTCCACCCGCCCCTTGTGGCGCAGGCCGTGGCCGATCTGGCCGATGGCGTGGCTCAGCTGGCCCAGCTCGTCGTTGCGCTGCGCTGGCAGTGACGCCAGTTCGCCGCGTTCGAGCAGGCGGGTGGCGTCGACCAGCGTGTGGATCGGCTGCGCGAAACGGCGGCCGAGCCACAGCGCCACCAGGAACACCAGCGCGCTGAGCAGTGCCGCCGCCAGCGCGCTGGTCTGGATGATGTAGCGGCGCGCGTCGAGCAGCGCCTGTTGCGACAGCGCCAGCACGGCGTGGCCGCCGACGGTGTCGCGAAAGCGGATCGGCTCGGCGATCAGCAGCGCGCTGGCTTCGGACTTGCGCACCCCGCTGCCGGCGATCAGCGTCTCGGTGCGGTGGACGGTGGCCTGCCGCGGCGGCGGCAGCTGCGCGAAGGCGGGATGGTGACCGGCGCTGGCGATCAGCTGGCCGCCCTGATCGTAGATCGCTGCGCCCAGCACGCGCGGGTTGTCGACGTGGCGATTGATCAGCGCCACCAGCTCATGGTGCTGCTGCGCGAACAATGGCTCGGTGGCGGCGGTGGCCAGCTGCTGGCACAGCAGCTGGCCGAACTGCTCAATGTTGTTCTGCAGCAGCCGTTGCGACTGCGTGGTCTCGACGATGGCGAGCGCGGTGAAACCGGCGATCAGGATGGCGCTGATCATCAGCGCCATGCGCGCCGCGATCGAACGCCAGAACGGTGGACGCGCCAGGGACGGATGAGTGCTCATGCGCTGCGGGCTGCGATCCGCGGCCCCCCTCGAAATGTCGATCGGGCATCAATCCAGCTGGCTGAGGTCGCGCACGGCGCCCTTGTCGGCGCTGGTCGCCATTCTGGCGTAGGCCTTCAGCGCCACCGACACCTTGCGCGGGCGCTGTTCGGCCGGCTGCCACGCCGCCGCCCCTTGCGCGCACATCTCGGTGCGGCGCTGGGCCAGCTCTTCGTCGCTGATCAGTACGTCGATGGTGCGCGCCGGGATGTCGATGCGGATGCGGTCACCGTCGCGCAGCAGCGCGATGGCACCGCCCGAGGCGGCCTCCGGCGAGACGTGGCCGATCGACAGCCCCGAGGTGCCGCCGGAGAAGCGGCCGTCGGTCAGCAGCGCGC
>CAZEVP010000058.1:0-19094 GCA_964515735.1 uncultured Verrucomicrobiaceae bacterium
TCGAGCTTGACCGAGTGGGTCAGCACCGGCACCGCGATGATGAAGATGATCAGCAGCACCAGCATGACGTCGACCAGCGGCGTCATGTTGATCTCGCTGACGACGCCTTCGTTGTCGTCGAGTCCTCCGCCGAATGCCATCTCAGCCGGCCTCCACCACGCTCACCTTCGCCTTGCCGGTGGCGGCGACGGCGGGGCGGGCGGCAGATTTCACCTGCACTCCCCGCGCCAGCGGTGCGCCGGTCAGGAAGTAGGCGTGCAACTGGTGCGCAAAGCGGTTCAGCTTGCCCATGACACCCTTGTTGGCACGGCTCAGCGCGTTGTAGCCGAGTACCGCCGGGATCGCGACGACCAGGCCGAAGGCGGTCATGATCAGCGCCTCGCCGACCGGGCCGGCGACCTTGTCGATGCTGGCCTGGCCGGAGACGCCGATACTGACCAACGCGTGGTAGATGCCCCAGACGGTGCCGAACAGGCCGACAAACGGCGCCGTCGAACCGACCGAGGCGAGAATCGCCAGACCGCGCTGCAGCCGCTCGGAGCTCTCGTCGATGGCGGCACGCAGACAGCCGGTCAGCCATTCGGCCATCGGCAGGTGGCCGTGCAGATCGCTCTTGCAGGCGCGGTGATGATCGACCGCCGCCTGCCCTTCGTCGGCGAGGTGGCGGAACGGGTTGGAGCCGCTCGGGCCGAGGATCTGCAGCCCTTCGGCGAAGGTGTGGGCGTGCCAGAACTGACCCTGCGCACGCACCACTCGACGCAGCCGCAGCAGGCCGATGGCGCGCGCGATGATGACGAACCAGGAGGCGACCGACATGATCAGCAGCAGGATCGCGACCGTCTTGATCACCACGTCGCCCTGAGCCCAGAGCGCTTCGATTCCGTAAGGGTTGGGTTGCATGTTCAGACGCCTCTCAAAACGTACTGCGAAAGCATTGAAGGTACTGCGAAACCGCCAGCCGCCTCAGCGGCTGAGCGAAAATTCGACCGGTTGCACGTAGCGGAACGGGATCGCCACACCCCCGCGCTTGGCCGGCACGTAGCGCCAGCGCCGCACCGCCTCCAGCGCCGCGGTATCGAGACGGGCGAAGCCGCTCGACGTCTTCACGGCGATCTCGCTGACACTGCCATCCGGCAGGATCAGCAATTCCAGATAGACCGTACCCTGTTCGCGCAACCGGCGCGACAGCGTCGGATAGACCGGCGCCGGGTTGTTGAGCTGGCTGGCGTCAACACGCGGCGGAATCACCGGCGCCGCCAGCTCGTCGTCATTCTTCGCCGCCACCGGTGCCGGCGGCATCGGCTCGGACTCCGGCTCCGACGCGCTGACCGCGCGCTCGGATGGCGGCCCCTCGGGCGGCGGCGGTGCCGGGTTCGGTTTCGGCTTGGGCTTCGGTTTGGGTTTCGGCTTCGGTTGCTCGACCGGCAGCGGCTTGGGCGGCTCCGGCGCCGGCGGTGCCTTCAGCTCCTCGGCCGGCGGCGCCTCGATCAGCACCCCCTCCACCGTCGGCATCGTGATCAGCATCGGCTCCGGCGCGCGCGCCCACAGCACCGCGCTCAGCGCGCCGACATGCACCGCCACCGCCACCGCCAGCGCGATACCTGAATCGAATCGCGCCATGCTCAGTACGCCGCCAAACCGACCGCTACCGCGCGGTCACCAGTCGCAACCACCCCGACAGATACCGGCAACAGTGTGTGCCGGACACGAAAGCGCCGGGCGGGAACGGAGCGAAAACGACAGATCATGTAAACCACTCGGACAGCAAAGCGCACAGCGGTGCAACTAATAAGGTGCGGCAATCTAAACAATAACGATTCTTGTTTCAACCGGTTTGAGTCAATGCGGTCTCAGTGCGCCGTCATCAGCGCACCACTATCGCGCTCGCGGCCGACCACCGGAGACATCGGCGGCACCGGCTCGCGGTGGCCGGTCAGGCACAGCCGTGTCTGCGCCAGCGCGCGTGCGAAACGCTGTGCCTGCTGCGCCGCGATGCGCGACGTGCCGGGCGGCAGCCAGCGGCCGAGCAACTGTTCCGCCGCCTCGAACCGCTCCTCCTGCAGCAGGCCGACGCACTGCAGCAGCAGCGCCTCACCCTCGCCGAGCCCGCCGCAGCGCAGGCTGCGCACGTCGAGTGGCAACCGCCAGACGCCGTTCAGCAGGTGCATCAGCTGATCGAAGGCATCGGTGCCGGCGAGACTGATCCCGGCCGCGCGCATGCCGCCACGCCAGTCCTCCGGCACCGAATCGGGATCGATGCCGGCGGCCACCCGCAGCCGGATCAGCATCACGACGAAGATCTCCGCGGTGCCGAGATCGCTGAGCAGGGTGCGGGTCGAATAGGCGGTATCGGCGGTCTGCACGGCGCATCTCCTGAGGAACGGGGTCCTGGTGAATAGTGGCGACGGAGTGACGCTATCAAGGCATTCGGTTAAACGCAAGTAATTCTCATTTGAGAATTGATTTCGCTCAAGATCCGGATCACGGCTGGCGGATCAGCGGGCAGTACCGGCCCGTTGCCCAACGATCAGGGCCGCACTAACATCGGCACATGCAAAACGGAGGCAGATTGCAGCCATGGCGATATTGCAGATACGGGACGTGCCCGACGACGTGTACCAAGCCGTGGCGGCGGCCGCGAAAGCCGAACAGCGCAGCCTTTCGCAACAGGCCGTTGTGGAGCTGCGCAGAGCGTTGAATCTGGAGACGACGAACAGGGTAGCCACCACGGTCGAAAGATTGCGCAACAGCGGACGCCGGCTGCCGCCCCGCGCACCTGCTCCCGAGGCGTTGCTGCGCGAAGATCGGGACGCCCGCTGATGCAGCTGCCCGTGCTGCTGGATGCTTCGGCCGCCGTGCGCACCGTCATGGATGCCGCTGCTCAACCCGAGCTATTGCAGACGCTGACCAGTGCGCCGCTCGTTCTGGCACCCGCCCTGATGCGCGTGGAGGCTGCCAATGCGCTCTGGAAATATCACCGTGCCGGTCTCGTCGATGCAGCCGAAGCCATCGAACGCCATACTGAAATTGCGGCGCTGGTACACCGCTTCATCGACGAGCAACAGCTGTTCCCCGAAGCGCTGCAACTGGCAGCCCAGTTCGATCACGCCGTATACGACGCCGTGTATGTCGTCTCCGCCCGGCGATACGCCGCCATGCTGCTGACATTCGATCGCCGCCTGCACGCGCTTTGCGACAAGGCGGCTGTCTCCAGCCGGTTGTTCACGGGCTGATCCGGATTCCCGGGCCGGCAATGTTCCAGCAGACTTGATCGCGTATCTCGAACACTGCCGGCAGGAAGTGCGACCAACCTGCCTCGTCACACAGCGCTCACCAGCGCCCGCTCACGCTCAGCAGGAAATTCCTCGGCTCGCCGTACCAGTTGCCGTTGGATGTGGAACCGATGCTGCGGTAGTAGGTTTTGTCGAAGACGTTTTCCACATTGGCGGACACTGACCAGTGTTCGTCGATACGATACCCCGCGCGCAGGCTCCACAGTGCGTAGCCACTCTGCGTGAACTCGAACGGCAAGGAAGCGCCACTCCAATTGCCCGCCTCTTCGTTGTAACTGCGTACCGTGCCGGAAACGTAGCGACTGCTCTGCACGTTGACGCCGCCGCCCACGTCCCAGTCAGAGAGCACGCCGGGCAGACGCCAGGTGGTCCAGAGCTTGAACAGATGTTTGGGTGTGATCGTGCTGTAAGCGATGCTCGTGACCTTGTTCTTGTTGCGGTTGTAAGTGTACCCAGCGGTGACATTCAGACCGGGCAACGGTTCACCGCCGATTTCCGTCTCGAAGCCCCGGCTTTCGGCCTTGCCATCATCAAGAAAACAGCAATTGGTGCCATTGCCCATGTCGGTGACGGGATAGGCCGGATCGGCCATCGCTTCACCCGTGCGCTCGATCTGGTACAGCGCGAACGAAGCGGTGAACCGTTCGTCGTAGAACGAGGATTTGGCGCCGATCTCGTAGCTGCGGCCTTCGATCGGATCCAGCGACGAGCCGGGCAGCGGGCCGCTCAATCGATCGGCCTGTGATTTGTAGATGTCGCCGACGCTTGCGTAAGCCGTCCAGTGCTTGCCGATATCCAGGGTCAGGCCACCAAAGGGTGTAAAGATGCCGTCCTCTTCGGTGTGCTGCCACCCGTCTTCATAGCGATAGTCGGCGTAGCGACCGCCGAGGATCAGCTTCAGCGTGTCCGTCAGGCTCAATCGGGTCTTGGCATAGAAACCCTGCTGGCGCTCCTCGGCGGTATACGGTCTCAGGGGCCCTCCGGCGGGTTTTTGCGGCTGATTGGCTCGCGGATCGAAAACGTCCACGGGAACATATTGCCCTTCCGGAAAAGGCGGGCCGCCAGTGACACCTGCCTGCTCACCAATCTGGCCGTCCGTGCCGATGACGAGATCATGACTTTTCCCGAAAAGCTCGAATGTGCCGGAAACAAAGGTGTCCCAGAATGTTTGCCTGAAGTCGTAGTCGTACCAGTCATTGAAGCGCTGATGCCCGGTCATCGTCACCGGATCAACCGCTCCGAAAGTCGGTGAGATTCTGTACGTCGTCTCCGGCCTGGTGCGGGTGCCGGTCACGGTCAACGTCCAGTCATCACCCAATTTCTGTTCCAGCCGCACAAAGTATTCCGAGGTATCGGATTCGCGCGTGCTCCAGTCGGTGGCCATGGAGGTGCTGCGCGACAGGCCGATGTCGTCTCCGTTGGCATAGCGCGGCAAACCCCGGCTCCAGGCATGGCCATCACGTTTTTCGATACTGCCACCGACGATCAGCAACGTGCTGTCGCTGAGGTCGGCCTCTGCCGTGGCATAGATGAAGCTCATGCGATCGTCCACGTTGTCGATGAACGACTCGACATCCCGGTACGAGGCCACCACTCGCCCGCGCAGCGCGCCATCGAATGCCAGCGGCGCACCGGCATCCACCGTGCCCTGATAGCGGTTCCAGCTTCCGCCATCGAACTTCACGCTGACGGCGGTTTGCTCCGGCGCGCGTTTGCGCACCAGATTCACCACACCGCTCGGCTCACCGTTGCCCGCGAACAGGCCATTGGAGCCGCGCAGCACTTCCACCCGTTCGAAGGCGAGCAGATTGGGATCAAAAATTTCCGAATTGATGGCAGTGGCCGCGCCCGCGCCGTCTATCTGCGTGTTTTTGAGCTGGAAGCCGCGCGCATAGAAACGCCCTTGCCCAACGCCGAAGAAGCCGGTCTCCGCGGTGACGCCGGCGACCTGCTCCAGCACCTCCGCGACACTTTCGAGATTCTGGTCGGCGATGCGCTGCTGCGTGACGACCGTGACCGACTGCGGAATCTCGCGCAGGGCTTGCGGCGTCTTGCCACCGACGCTGATGGCGGGCGTCGTGTAGGCATCGTCGAACGGCTCGGTCGCCTGCACCTTCACCGCCTTCAACGTCGGCGCCGACACCTCGCGCAGCGTGTAACCACCATTGTCCTGCTGCACCGCTTCGAGCCCGGTGCCTACCAGCAGCGCCTGCAACCCTTCGGCGATACCGTAGTCGCCATGCAGGCCGGGGCTGTGGCGGTTGCCGGTCTGAACTGTCGAGAACGACAGCAGGATGCCGGTGTCGCGGCCGAACTGTTTCAACGCCGCCGTCAGCGGGCCGGCCGGGATGTCGTAGCGCTTCGTCTGCTGCACGTTCTGTGCATACGACACCGGTGCGGCGACGGACAGCCCGGCCATGACGGCCAGCCCCTGCGCGATGGCACAGCACAGCGCGCCGCGGCGGAGCCGCTTCGTGAGTGGACGATGGTATTTGACGGTGAGCGGCTGACCGCGACGACCCATGATGTTTCCCCTGAAATGAAGCAAGAAGGTATGCGTTTCACCTCCATTGCCCCGCGAGAAACGAAAAGGGATCAGCTCCTGAGAAACTATTTTTTGGACTGCCGTCCCTGGCGCCCCCTGCGAGGCTAACGCTGGCGCGGCGTCAAGCCATCTGCTGCGGTACCAGCTGCACCCAGTAGCGGGTGCGCGTACGCAGCCGTACCGGCAGCGTCGCATGCAGCATGTCGAGCACTCGGTCGGTGTCCGCCAGCGGGAAGGTGCCAGTGACCAGCACCGATGCCAGCGAAGGATCGCAGCCGAGATGACCGCGGCGATGGCGGGCAAGTTCTGCGGCGAATTCGGGTAACGGCATGTCCTGCGCGACGATCATGCCCTGAGTCCACGCCGTGGCGTTTTCGTCGGCCAGTGCGAAAGCGCCAATCCCGTCGACCCTGAAATCGCACTGCCGCCCCGCTTCGAGCCGATGCAGATGACCGCCGCGCACATGCAGCTCGACCGCACCGTCGTAAACGGCGACGCGGCCACCGGCGGCATCGTCGAAGCGGCGCACACCAAAACGGCCGCTCGGTGCGCGCACAGTTCCCTCCTCCATTTCGACGACGAAGTGGCGGGCCGTCGGATCGGAGGCAACCGTGACCAGAATCTCTCCCGAGCGCAGCGCGAGCGTGCGTTGCGAGGCGTCGTGGCGAATATCGAGCGCGGTGCCCGAATTCAGCTCGATGCGCGAACCATCCGCCAGATCGAAACCGGTGCGTTCGCCGGTTCCGGTGCTGATGTCCGCGGCGATCCGCTGCCACGCGCCCTGCCGCTGCGCCACCGTCACCGCACCGCCGGCAAACAGCAGCACGGCCAGCGTTTTGATCGCCTGGCGTCGCTGTGGCGAGTCGGGCGATGTCAGCGTCGCGTGCGCCAGCGGCGAAGAGACGCCCTGCAGGCGCGCGCTGAAGGTTTCGATGCACTGCCATGCGCGCCGGTGACCGGCATCGGCATCGAGCCACTGCTGCCACTGTGTGCGAACCGCCTCGTTCGACGGCTGCTCCTGCAGCGCGATCAGCCAGGACGCCGCCTGTTCGCGCACCGCGAGCGGAATCGGATGGCTCATGGCTCGTCCTGCACAGCGAAGGCGCAGGCAACCAGCGCCCTCGCCACATGGCGTTTGACGGTGGGCACCGAAATCCGCAGCCGTTCGGCGATCTCCGCCTGACTCATGCCGTCGAGCTGCGACAGCAGGAACGCGTGCCGCACCAGCGGCGGCAACCCGTCGAGCAGCCGGTCGATCTCGACCAGCGTTTCGAACATCGCCGCCTGCAGCTCGGGAGATGGCACCAGCGGCTCCGGCAGTTGCGCCAGCGCGTCGAGATAGGCGGCTTCGAGTTTCTGCCGGCGCCGGAAGTTGGCCAGCAGACCACCCGCGACCGTGGTCAGAAACGCGCGTGGTTCGCGCAGAGCGACCGGTTCCGGTTTGCTGAGCAGACGAACGAAGGTGTCGTGCGCGATGTCGGCCGCCTGCTCGGCGCAGCCGAGACGGCGCCGCAGCCAGTCGCGCAGCCAGCGCGAATGATCGCTGTAGAGCGTCTGAATCTGCGGATCGGCGGCGGGCTCGATGACCGTCATGGCACCAGCTCACGAGACCATGAACGGCTTCTTACAGCTGCCACTGCAGCGTCGCGCCAACCAGCCGGCGCGCACCGAGCGTGGCGGCGACGTCGCCGAGCCCGTCGATCACATCGCGATAGACGAAGTACTCCTTGTCGAACGCGTTGTCGGCGAACAGCGTCAGCGACCAGTGGTCGGCGCGATAGCCGGTGCGCAGGTTCCAGATCGTGTAGCGGCCGAGCTTGTCGATCGGCAGGTTCTGGTAGTCGCGCGCCAGATATTCATCGGTGTAGCGGGCGTCGATGCCGGCGAACAGGCCGCTGCCGTGCCGGTAGTCCAGCCCCCACGAGGCGTTCCACTCCGGCGCCTGCGGGAACGGCAGGCCGGAGAAGTCGACGATGGCGTTGTCGTCGAACGATTTGAACTCGGTTTTGGAGTGGCCGATCGACACGAAGCCGTGCAGCGCGTCGGTCAGCTGTACCTTCGCTTCGACCTCCGCGCCGTACATGGTCGAGCGTGCCGCGTTCTCGATGCGCCCCGTGGTGAAGTCGAGCGGATCGTCCTGAATTTCGATCTGCTGGTCCTTCCACTTTCCGTAGTAGACGTTCGCCGCCAGCTGCGCGCGGCCATCCCAGAACTGGCCGCGCCATGCCAGCTCGTAGTTGTCGAGATGCTCGGCGTCGTAGTCGTAGGCGACGCCGGCACCGTTGACGCCGGAACCACCCGAGCGATAGCCGGTGGCGTAGGTGAAGCCGACCGTCTGCGTCGGGCTCAGCGCGTATTTCAGGCCGAGCTTGGGCAGGAATTCGGTGCTGTCGGAGTCGGTGCCCTGCGGGTCGGTGACGCGGTCGGGGCCGCCCGGCACGAACGGATTGTCGCGGCTGAAGAAGCTGTCGTTCTTCTGCTCGTCGCGCGCGAGCCTGCCACCGGCGATCACGGCCCACTGCGAGGTCAGCGCGTATTCGAGCTCGCCGAACAGCGCCAGACTCTTCACATCGCTGGAAGCGCGCGACACGTCGTCGCGTGCCCACGCCAGGATGGTGCGGGTCCAGGCGTTGTCGGACTGCTCGACCGAACCGTACAGCCCGGCCACCCAGCGAACCTTCTCGCCGCTGTAGTTCAGCCGCAGCTCCTGGCTCAGGTAGGACTCGTCGACGACGCCGTCGGTGACATCGGTTTCGTTCGCCGTGCCCTTGTTGATCGACGAGCGGTCCATCTCGGTTTCGGTGTAGGTGGTCAGCCAGGTGAAGCTCAGTTCGTCACTGACCGGCACCAGCACGTCGAGCGCCGCGCTGTGCGTATCCGACTCGCGGTTCTCCTGATAGAACGGCGTCGCGCCGTTGAGGTCGCCGCGCCGCTCGCCGTAGCTGAAACCGAGCGCGGGCCCGGCGATGTCATCCGACGTCGGCGAGTCGTGGGTGAAGGCATAGCTCAGCAGCGCGCGACCGCCGCGCAGGAACTGCGGCTCGAACAGCAGTTTGGTGCGCAGCTGGTAGTACTCGTCCTCGACGAAATCGTCGTGGGCGTCGAAGCGCTCGTAGTCGTCGTAGTTCAGGTCGCTTTCGCTGGTGTGATAGTCGGCCGCGATGCGAAAAGCCAGCACATCGTCGATCAGCGCACCACCACCGGCGGCCGACAGTTCGCGCGTATCGTTCTCGCCAACCGTGGCGCGCAGCGCGAGGTCGGGCTGCCAGGTCGGGTTCTTCGTATTGATGTAGATGGCACCGGCGAGCGACGCGCGCCCGCTCATCGTCGACTGCGGGCCGCGGTAGATCTCCATCTGGCCGACATCCCACAGGCCGCGGGCGCCGCGGCGCGCCGCCTGCACCGGCTGGGCGGCACCGTCGACGTAGAGCGTCGCCAGCGGCGAGCCGCCCGGCGTCAGCCCTTCCGAATTGACGCCGCGGATGATGAAGCCGGAGTCGACCCAGTCCGACTTCATGACGTTCGCGCTCAGCCGGAAGGCATCGCCGAAGCTCCGCAGATCGAGTTCGGCAATGGTTCTGGCATCGATCACCGAGACGCTGGCCAGCGTGTCCTGCAGCGTGCGCGGAATCTTCTGGCCGTAGACCACGATCTCTTCGATCTTGCGGTCGGTCTGCCGGCCGGTGTCGACCGCCATGACGAGAGGCGTATGAATGGCGGCGGCAATTGCCGCGGCGAGCAGGCTCGAGCGTTTCGGATTCATTGCGGTTCCCCTGATGAACGGTTCAGCCGGCGTCTGTGCGCCGTTGCTGGCTGCTGCCCGCGATGGGCGGCAAGGCCGGGGAACGATATATGAACACGATGATAATGACAATTGTTATTAATTGGAGCGATTCAAGACCATTCGGCCGGCTCCGAATGAAAGGCCGAACGACGCACACCGCTCCATAGGCAGAGAGACTTGATTCAGACAAATGACAGCATATACGCTGTCACCCATGTTTGAGATCGTGCTCGATACCAATGTGCTTGTCTCTGCCTTGCGCTCCGAAGGAGGAGCCGCCCGTGAGGTGCTGCGCCGTATCTTTCTCGGCCGCTACCGCCCGGTGTTCGGCAGTGCGCTGTGGCTGGAATATGAAGACCTGTTGGGGCGTGACGTCTGGACGAATACGACCACCGATGCCGAGCGTCGCCTGATTCTGGCGACACTGGCGCAACATGGGCGCTGGGTTTCTCCCTATTTCGGTTGGCGCCCCAATTTGCCCGATGAAGCCGACAATCATCTGATTGAGCTTGCCGTCGCAAGCCAGGCAAGCGCCATCGTTACGCACAATGTGCGCGACCTGGCACACGGCGAGCTGATCTGGAAATCACTGAAAATTCTGACGCCTGCGCAATGTCTGGAGGAACAGCCATGAGCACCCTGACCGTCCGCCTGCCCGACGATACGACCGAACGCCTGAGAATCCTTGCTCGCAGTCGTGGCATCAGCATGAACAAGCTGATCGAAGAGCTGAGCACGCAGGCTCTTGCGGCCTTTGATGCCGAGACCCGTTTTCGTGTTCTGGCCAGCCAGGGCGATCGGGATGCCGCGCTCGCGATCCTCGACCGGCTGGACGGTTAGCAGAGCCCTGTATCACAGGCGATCCGCACTCCGGCACACACTCCCCAACAAAAATCGCGGCGATGATTGCTCATGGCCGCGATGTGTGTCCGGAAGCAGGCAACGGGATCGTATATCAAAGACCCGACCCCAACCCCTCCGCGGCCGGGAGTGATGGAACGGGTCAGAAATCGAACGTCGCCGACACCCTGAACGTGCGCGGATTGCTGAGAATAAGCTGACCGGAACCGTTCGCATCCCAGTAGTTCTCGTCCAGCACATTGTTGAGATCTGCGCGCAGGGTCACGGCCTTGGCACCGGTGCGCTCGAAACGGTAGCGGGCGCCGAAATCCAGCAGCGTCCAATGCGGAACTTTCCGCGTGTTGGCGGCATCGACGAACATGGAGCCGTTGCGGGTGGCGCGACCCGTCAGCGTCAGGCCACGGACGAACGGCGCATCCCACTCCGCGCCGAAGATCGCGCGCCACTCCGGCACGCCCCGGCCCTGCTTACCCTCGTTGACGCCGCCCTGCGTTTTCGTGAGTTCGGAATCGATATAGGCGATGCCACCCAGAAGACGCACGCCCGTCACCACTTCGCCAAAGAAATTGAAGTCCACGCCGCGATGGCGCTGCTCGCCATCGACGCCGAAGATATTGGTGGCCGGATCGACAAAACCGCTCGGCTGAGCGATCTGATACAGCGCCAGCGTGGTGGCGAAACCGCCGAAGTCCAGCTTGCCGCCCAGTTCGTATTGTTTGGTGACATACGGATCGAACACTTCACCGGCGTTCTCGGCCGTGTTCGGCGCTTGCGCGCCCTGCTGCAAACCCTCGATGTAGTTGGCGTACAGCGAGAGATTCTGCCGTGGCTTGACGACGATGCCCGCCAGCGGCGTCAGCTTGTCCTTGTCGTAGCTGACGTTGTTGTCGATCCTCTGAATCCGCGCACCGAGCATCAGTTGCACACGCTCGTCGAGCAGCGAAAGCGTGTCCGCGAGGGCGGTACTGCTCAGCTCCAGACCACTGATTTTGCGAAGGTCGCCCGCACCGGGAAATTGCGACAGGTCGGGTTTGGGACCATAGATCGGTGCGTAGATGTTTGAAGGCTCAAAGGATCGGGCAACCGTCGCACGCCGCCAATCCCAATCGAGGCGGGTATGGACCAAGGCCATCTGATGGCGAATCGGCCCGGTGTCGAAACGGCTGAGCAGACCGGCTTCCTGACTTCTCGAATACATCCGGTCGTGTCTCATCTCACCGGAGAGCGTCAGGTTGCCCTGCACGTCGGTGATCGTGCCGTTGCCACCGCTGACGGAGCGCCAGGCGCGCCGGTTGCCGCCGGCGGCCGCAAACAGGGTGAGCGATTCGCCGACGTCATATTCGCCGCGCAGGACACCGTATCCAATTTCGGATTCGCTCCATGTGGCGGCCGGACCGGAAAAACTGGTGCGATTATCCGGCGCGGAAGGTACCGGCACGCCAGCAGCCAAGGACATGGGGCCACGGGCACCTTGCAAATTCTGCTTCTGATGGCCGAGATCGAGCGACAGACGCAGCGCTTCGCCGCGATAGTCGAGCCCCATGGCCGCCAGCGAAGCGCGGCGCGACTGATGGTCGATGGCCAGATCGCCGTCGCGGTGGACGCCGTTGAAGCGCACACCGAATTGTTTGTCCGCACCGAAGCGCTGGCCGGCATCTACATGCCCACCGAATTGCGATTCGGAAGCGTAGTCCACGGTGAAGCGCGTCAGCGGTTCGTCACCGGCGCGCTTGGGAACGAGGTTGATCGCACCACCAACGCTGCCGCTCTGCCCCGCACCGTTGAGCAAGGCGTTCGGTCCCTTGAACACCTCCACTCGCTCGACGGCCTCGGCCATCGCATTGGTGGCAAAGGATGGCGCCACGCCAGCCAGACCGCCGAACTGCATCTCGGTGTTGTTGACGCTGAAGCCCCGGATGCTGAATTGATCGTTGCCGACGGCCTGATTGGATAGGGTGCGTGCGGTCGGGTCGTTCTGCATCACTTCCGAGACATGTCGGATCTGCTGATTCTCGATCAGCTCCGCCGTGTAGCTCGACTGGTTGAACGGCGTATCCATGAAATCACGATTGCCGAGAATGCCGAGCCGCCCTCCTCTCGCGACCTGCCCGCCGGCATAAGCCTCCGGCAGCTCATCGAGCTGCGCACCCGCCACCTGCACTTTCACCGCCGGCAGCACCGCCACCTCACCACTCACCCGCTGCAGCAGGAACACACCGGCCGTGCCTCGCTCGGCCTTCAGCCCGGTGCCATCCAGCAGCCGCGCCAGCGCCGATGCCACCGTGTGCTCGCCACTGACACCCGCACTGTGCCGCCCCGCCACCAGTTGTGTTTCGAACGACAGATTGACGCCGGCCTCGGCGGCGAAACGCGCCAGCGCGGTATCGAGCGGGCCGGAGGGAATGTTCCAGGTGCGGCTGGATTCGACGGCGCTCTGCGCCCGTGCGGGCACGGCCATCGATACGGAAGCACCGATCGCGGTTCCGATCAGCAGGGCGCGAAACAGCGCGCAATGAGCGCTGCGAAAAGAACGGTTGCGGGAAAAGGCCGGTGGCGTAACGGGTGGAAGGGTCATCTCTGTATCTCGGTGATCATCGATGCCGGAATGGCATCACTCCGATCACCAAGACCGGTGAGATCGCAAAACCGGACAGACGACTTTTTCAGAGGCGCCCCAACTCAGCCTTCGACCGGTTCGACGACGACCCAATAATCGGTGCGGCGGCGTACCTGCACTGGCAGCAGCTCCGGCAGCGCGCGCAGGACGGCGTCGGTGTCGTCGAGCTGGTAGATGCCGGAGACCGGCAGCCGTGCAACCGCCGGATCGCAGCGCAGCAGGCCGGGGCGGTGGCGCGACAGCTCGGCGAGGAAATCCTTCAACGGCAGGCGATCGGCGTACAGCAAGCCGCGCGACCAGTCGGCGGCGCCGGTGTCGATGGCAGTGACAGGTGCCGTCGCGTCGCTACTGAAACGGCTCTGCTCCCCCATGTGCAGCACCTGCACATCGGCGCCGGTGCGCGGGCGAATCTCCACCGCGCCCTCGAACACGGCGACGCGGCTATATCCGCCCTCCTCGCGCACCGTGAAACGGGTGCCGAGCGCGCGCAGCAGGCCGTGCGCCGTCCGCACGCGGAACGGGCGCGGATCGGATGCGGTGTCGATGAGGATTTCGCCGCCGCGCAATATCAGCAGCCGCTGCTGCGCATCGAAACGCAGATCGACCGCGCTGGCGGTATTGAGGTGCAGCGCGGAGCCATCGGGCAGCGCGATAGGGCGGCGCTCGCCGGTGGCTGTGCGGGCATCGGCCGTCCACTCGCGCCACGGCGTCACCTGTACGGCGAACCAGCCGGCCGGTGCCGCTGCAATCAACACACCGAGCGCTTTCAACACATCGCGCCGCGCCGGGCCCGGCCGCGCCAGCGTCGCCATGCCGATACGCGATGGCACCAGCCCCAGCCGCGCGCACATCTGCTGCGCGCGCTGCCATGCGCGCTCGTGTTCACTGTCGGCCGCGCGCCAGCGCTCGCAGGCTTCGATGTCGGCAGCGCACACATCATCGGTGCCCAGCCGCATCAGCCATTGCGCGGCCTCGCGGGCGATCCGCTTGTCGATCGATGCGGAAACGCTCATGACCACGGCGCCAGCAGGATGCACTGCTCGTAGGCACGCACCAGATGGCGCTGTACCGTGCGCACGGAGATGCTCATCTGCTCCGCGACCTCGGCATAACCGAGTCCGTCGAGCTGCACCAGCAGGAAAACCTTGCGTACCGCCAGCGGCAGCGCCGACAGCACGGCGTCGATCTCGTGCAGCGTCTCCAGCAGCAGCGCCTGATACTCGAGCGACGGCACCAGCGTTTCCGGCAATTCGGACAGAACGTCGAGATAGGCGCGCTCCAGTGACTGGCGCTGGAAGTGGTTGAACAGCAGGTTGCGGGCGATCGTGGCGAGCCAGGCGCGCGGCTGGCGCAGGCCGTCGACTCGCTCGCGGTGGCGCAGCACGCGCACGAAGGTGTCGTGCGCCAGATCGGCGGCCTGCTCAGGGCAGTCGAGCCGGCGCCGCAGCCAGTCGCGCAGCCAGCGGTGGTGGTCGCAGTAAAAGGTGTGAATCTGCTGTTCTGCGGCGGGTTCGGCGACCGACACGGCGCTCTCCTCTCCGAGGCGCGACGGATCGGTCGAGCGGTCGGATGGCTCAGGCGTAAGTGAGAATGGTTCGCACTATAGGGAGCACCGGGCGGGCGGGCAACTGGCGCATCATCCGGGCAACTTCCCCTTTCCCTGGCACGGTCTCCCCACCGGATGTAGACTGCCCGAAAACCCAAGGAGCTTAGGTTTCAGGAGTGCCCACGGTATCGACCGCCAACGGACTGCGCGTCGTGGTTTATCCGAACGATCATCGTCCAGCCCATGTTCACGTCATCGGTCATGGACACGAGACAGTGTTCAACCTGCACTGCCCGGACGACCCAACGGAACTGCGAGAAAATTACGGCTTTTCCAGGACGGGGCTGTCGCGGATTGCAAAGGATCTGAACCATCGACTCAAGACGCTTTGCGCAAGCTGGAGCGAAATCCATGGCGATTACTGAAGCTGAACTCGAAGCCGCCAACCGTCGCGGAGCATCCAGGAAAGCGGCCTTCCCTGCCGTGGCTTCCGCGCGTTACGACCGTCGCAACGCGCGCATCGTCATCGCGCTGGCGTCGGGACTGGAGCTTTCGTTCTCGCCCGTGCATGCGCAAGGTCTGGAAGATGCCACGGCAGACGATCTGTCGGAGATCGAACTCACGCCGTCGGGTCTGGGCCTTCATTTCCCGCGTCTCGATGCCGACCTCTACCTTCCCGCTCTGCTCGAAGGCTTTCTTGGCTCGAAGCGCTGGATGGCCTCACAAATCGGAAGAATCGGCGGCTCGGCAACCACGACAGCGAAAAAGGAAGCGTCGCGAAGAAACGGCAAACTGGGCGGGCGCCCGAAAAAAATCGCCGGGAACGATATTTGACGCCGCACGCACCAGCGACGGCCCCGCAGGAGTGACGCTAAACAGTGCGCACCCACGCCACCAGCGGCGCGAACGCGCGCGGTCGCCAGGTGAACGTGAAGGCGACCAGCAGCGCACCAACAGCCAGCGCCATCGGCCACACCAGTGCCACCATCGACGGGTGGTCGACCAGAAAGCAGATGACCAGCGAAGCGGCCAGCGCCAGGCTGCCGAGCACGCGCAGCATCCTCACCACCATCGGCCGCAATGGCTGAGTGCCGCGCACCTGTCGCCAGTGCGGCTCCATTGACAGCGCCAGCCAGCCGAAACCGATCACGCTGCAGAGCTGCGCGGCGACGAACAACAGTGCCTCAGGCATGTGCCACCTCCGCGCGCTTGCCCATGCTGCGATTCGCGGTTTCGACCAGCGGCTGTCGCGCGCGCAGTCTCAGCTTGCGCGCGGCGAGCAGCGCGATCGCCGCGCCGGCGATCAGCACCAGATCGACACCGGCCACCGGCCAGTAGTGGCCGATCGTCTTCAGCAGATGGTCGCCGGTGGTGATCCAGTTCAGCACCACGGCGAGCAGTGCCAGCACGGCGATGGCGACGCACTGCTCGGCCCAGGCCGGCGCCAGCTTCGCCTGCCTGACCGGCGCGGTGCGGATGGCGGCATGAATCGCCGCCAGCAGCCACGCCAGCCAGAACAGCCGCTCCTCCCAGTCGCCACGCATCGGCAGATCCGCCGGCAATAGCCGGTTCACCACCAGCATCGCCACCGTCGCGATCACCATGCCGGTCACCGTCGTCACCGACAGCGCATCGACCCAGCGCGCACCGCCCTCGCCACGTTCGGCCTGCTGCCGTTTGCGCTTCTCGACGAAGAAGATGAAACCGGTGGCGATGCAGACCGCGCCGGCCATGCCGCCGATGAAATAGAACCAGCGCAGCAGCCAGTGCTCGAAGTGCTGCAGATGCAGTCCGGTCAGGAATTCATTGATGCTGAACACGGCCGTGCGCGGCGGCTCCTCGCGCAACAGTTCGCCAGTGCTGGCCTTGAAGTGGATGCCCTCGCCGACCAGCGCGACGCGGTCACTGCCGGCACGATAGATGCTGACGTAGCCATTGGCATCGTTCAGGTGGTTGATCGACAGCGACCCGACCTCGCCCGGCATGCCCCGTTCCGCCCAGCGCCGCCTGGCTTCGGCCACCATCGCATCGACCGACGCCAGCGGCGCGGCGACACCGGCCGGATCGTGCGGCAGACCGGTCTCTCGCTCCTCGCGAATCTCGTCGGCATCGTGCAACGGCTTCAGCATGGTGTCGCCGACCGGCAGGTAGATGCCGGCGAAGATGATCAGCCCGGTCAGCGCGAAGAAGAAGTGGAACGGCAGCGCGACCACGCCGGTCAGGTTGTGCAGATCGAGCGCACTGCGCTGCGTGCGCTTGTGCGGCCGGAACGTGAACATCTCGCGGAAGATCTTGCGGTGCATCACCACACCGGTGACCAGCGCCGCCAGCATCACCAGCGCGGCGAGCCCGACGATCCAGTAGCCGAGACCAGCCCAGTGCAGGTGCAGGCTGTAGTGCATCGGGTAGAAGAAGCGGCTGCCGATCTTCAGCTGGCTGTCCGGGAATTCGGCGCCGGTGCGCGGATCGATGGTCGTGAACCCGTGCACGTGCAGGTGTTCGTCTCTGGGGTCTTTCGGCGCGTTGGGAATGTCGAACTCGCCGCCCATGATCAGCACCGGGTCGCGGTGCGTGGTGTAGGCCCAGAACGACGACAGCGGCAGCGTCTCCGGTGGCGGAATCTCGCCGATCACGCGCTCCTGCGTTCTGGCGTAGTCGACCGGGTGCGGCTTCAGCGCACGCATCGCCGGGCCGAGGATTTCGTCGAAGCGCGGCATCGGCTGCGGCTCGAAGCGGGTCTCCGGAATCGCCCAGCGGTCGATCTCGCGGTCGAACACCGACAGCGCACCGAAGAAGAAACAGATCATCAGCACGAAGCCGAGCACCAGCCCGAACCAGGTGTGCAGCCAGGCCATCGATTGGCGGAATGAAGCGAACATGGTCGGCACTCTGTCAGTCGGTCGTGTCAGGTCGGTCGTGCGTCAGGTCAGCATCGGGATCAGCAGCCACGCCATCACGGTCATCGCCGCGCCGCCGCCGGCCAGCACCACCCACACGGTCCATACCCGCGCCGCGGCAAAGGCCCAGCAGAACACCACCAGGAAGAGCAGGAAGGCCAGCAGATAGATCAGTGTCTGCGCCTCGTGGTAGGTCATTCCCACTGCCGCCAGCAGCGCCACGCCGAGCACGGTGAAGCCCCAGGTGAAGGCGTAGCCGCCGAGCAGGCTGGCGGCAACACGGGAGGTAATGGCGAGGGAGGCGGCTGTCATCGCAATGGTTTCGACGGTTGAAAGGCGGTGCGCATGATCGCGCAACCGCCCACTTGCAAACAAGTCTCATTTGCCAAGGAGCATTCAGAAGTCATAGCGCAGCGACAGGGTGTAGTTGCGCGGGTTGCCGTAACGGGCGGCACTCTGGGAAAGGCCGCTGTAGTAGCGCTTGTCGGTAACGTTGTTGGCGTGCGCCATCAGCGCCAGGCTGTCCGAAAACCGGTACTTCGCCAGCAGGTCGACCAGCACCAGACTGCCCTGCTCGTAGTCGCCGCCACCCAGCAGCGCCAGATCCTCCACTGTCGAGGAACCCTGCCAGGCCAGATTGCCGCCGACGGTCAGTGCGCTCCAGTTGCCCGGCAGCTGCCAGGTCGAGAACAGCTTGAAAGTGTCGCGCGGCACGTTGGGAACCAGGCGGGTACCGTCCTCCTCCTCGCCGGACGCATAGGCATAGCCGCCGGCGACCTGCCAGCCCGGCATCAGCTCGCCGGAGAGCTCCAGTTCCACCCCCTCCACTTCGGCGCCATCGGCGGCGCGATAGGCGGGGCTGCCATCCGGCGCGTAGATGCCGGCACCGAGCGGAACCGGATAGTTCTTCTGCTCCATCTGGAACACGGCCGCGCTGGCATTGAGGCGCCCGTCCAGCAGCTCCGCCTTCAGGCCCAGCTCGTAGTTGTCGCCTTCGAGCGGGTCGAGCCGGCTGCCATCGATGTCCTTGTATGACTGCGGCTTGAATACGCTGGTGTAACTGGCGTAGAGCGACAGCTCGCTGGTCAGGTCCACCACCACGCCGGCATACGGCGTGAAGACGCCGTTCTCCTCGCCACCCGGTGTCGTGCTCTTGCCCGAGCCGGCGCTGCGGTACCAGGTCGACTCTTCCCAGTCGCTGACGCGCACGCCGAGAATCACCGACACCGCATCGGCCGGCCGCAACCACAGCGCGCCGGCCAGCGCCGACTCCTTGATCTCGCCGCCGGCGGAGCTGGTATCGGCGCTGAGATCCGGCCTCGTCCAGTTGCCGCTGCGGTAGAGCGCGAAGGCGTCGGGTACCGCCGCCCGATAGGGACCGGGAGCCCACCAGCCGGGATAATCCGGCCCCTCGTCCCGGTACTCGGCATGTGACGCCATCAGCACCAGCTCGTGCGTGCGGCCGAACAGGTCGAACGCGCCATGCAGGCTGGCGTTGAAGGCATCGATCTCCAGATCGCGGGCCCAGCGCGAGATGTACATCGTGCCGCC
>CAZEVP010000059.1:0-19088 GCA_964515735.1 uncultured Verrucomicrobiaceae bacterium
GAACGGCAGCCCGGTCAGCGCCGCCAGCTCGTCGGCGACCTGCTCGGCATAGCCCTTCGGCGCGTTCAATCCGGTACCGACCGCGGTGCCGCCCAGCGCCAGTTCGCACAGGTGCGGCAGCGCGGTGCGCATATGCTTCTCGCCGTGCGCCAGCTGCGCCACCCAGCCGGAGATCTCCTGCCCCAGCGTCAGCGGTGTCGCGTCCTGCAGGTGGGTGCGGCCGATCTTGACGATGTCGTCGAACGCCTGCGCCTTCTGCTCCAGCGTGCCGCGCAGTCTGGCGATGGCCGGCAACAGCCGGTGCGTGATCGCATCGACCGCGGCGACGTGCATCGCGGTCGGAAACACGTCGTTGCTCGACTGGCTGCGATTGACGTCGTCGTTCGGATGCACGAGGCGCCCCTCACCGCGCTCACCGCCGAGCAGCTCGCTGGCGCGGTTGGCGATCACCTCGTTCAGGTTCATGTTGGTCTGCGTGCCGGAGCCGGTCTGCCACACCACCAGCGGAAATTCATCCGGGTGCCTGCCGGCGATCACCTCGTCGGCGGCCGCGACGATGGCCTGCGTTTTCAGCTCGTCTTGCAGGCCGAGCGCGCAGTTGACCTTCGCCGACGCGCGCTTGACCTGTGCCAGCGCGCGGATGATCTCGCGCGGCTGACGCTCGCCGGAGATGTCGAAGTTCTGCAGCGAGCGCTGCGTCTGCGCGCCCCACAGGCGCTCGTCGGGAACGTCGATCGGGCCGAAGGTGTCGCGTTCTTGTCGTGTGCTCATGGCATCGGTGTCCGTGGTCGGGTTGTGGGAAACACTGTCGAAAGAGTCGAAACGAAACAAGGAAGAACTATCCGTCGCTCGGAGCGAGATCGAGCCGCGCAAGTTCCCATCGCAATGCCTGTTGCAACTGCCGGCGATTGTCGTCGACGGCGAGGCGCTCGATCGTGGCAAGCGGGCGATGCACCTGATCCAGACAGAGGCAGCGCCAGTGCATCGGCAGCGCACGATCGCCGGCCACCGCGACCAGCAGCCATGCCGACTCCAGCGCGATCTCCCACGCTGACAGACCGAGCGCGCGCAACTCGTCACCGGCCGCGAGATAGCGCGCCACCAGCCGCGGCTCGTCCGGGTGCGCGCACAGCCGCACGCGCAGGCCGGCCAGCCGCCACTGCTCGAAGGCCGCCGCCAGATGCGCGGGCAGCGCGTCGTCCGCGCCGCGCCCTGACATCCGCGGCCGCGGTGCGGGCCGGACGAGACCGGTGGTCGTGGAAGAAGTCTCCACCGGTCAGAACGAGAAGGCCACTGTCACCCGGTAATTGCGACCGGGCTCGGTATAGCGATGGATACCGTCTCCGCTGACGCCGCCGCGGGCGCCGCCCGCCGCCGAACCCTGGTCGACGAAGCGGATGCGCTGCCAGCGGATGTACTCCTCGTCGAGCAGGTTGTAGACGCCGAGATTCAGCTTCAGGTTGTCGGTGATGTTGTAGCGCGCCTGCAGGTCGACCACGGTATAGCTGTTGTCGCCCTTGAAGTACTCCGCTGGAATCTGGGTGAAGTTGTCCGCATTGACGCGCGTCGCGTCCTTCTCGTCCTTGCCTTCGGAGTAGAGCACGCTGGTCTGTACCCCCCAGCGTCCGCCCGGCGCCTCGTAGCCCACACCGACGATGCCGGAGGCCGGCACGATGCTCTGCAGCGGTGTGCCGTCCTTCTCCTCGCCCTCGCTCCAGGCGTAGGCGAAGCGCAGGTTCCAGTTGTCGGCGAACTGCCAGATACCTTCGATCTCGACACCCTCCACCGTCACCTCGCCAACGTTGGCGAGCATGTCGTAGGCATCGCCGAAGACGCTGTTGCATACCGTTCCCGCGCTGTTGCAGGTCTGGTACTCCACACCCGGGTTGCGGACGAATGTCGCGTAGTCGATGAAGTTCTTGTAGTCGTTCCGGTACACCGAAATGCCGGCGCGATGGCGATCGCCCTGCCAGCGGTAGCCGATTTCGATATTGCGGCTCTCCTCCGCTTCCAGGTCGGGATTGGAGACCGTATTCCACAGGTCGACCGACTGGCCGCTGCTCACCTCCGTGGCGATAGAGGTCGACGGCGAGAAGTAGAGATTCTCGACCGTCGGCGCGCGAAAACCGGAGCCGGCCTGTGCCCACAGCACATGGTTCGGCGTGAGATTCCAGCTGGCGCCAAGCTGCCAGGTCGGCGCCGAGAAACTCACATCGCCGACGGTGCCGGAGTTATCCGCATACTGTGGGCCGAATGAGGGCGAATATTTGTAGTGGTCGTAACGCACACCGGCGTTGAGCAGCAGGCGGTCGTTCACCAGTTTGACCTGGTCGCGCAGATAGAGACTCCAGGCGTTCACGTCGGTGTCGGGCACGAAGTCGCCGCCGTACTGCGGCCAGCCCACGCCGACTTCGGAGGTGGTGCCGACGAAACGGGTTTTCACGTCGGCATACGTCACGCTTTTTCTTTCGGCGCCGAGACCGTAGTTCAGCCAGTGATTGCCGAGCGTCTTGTCCAGGTGGAGCGAGGTCTTGTGCACGTCCTGCTCGAAGTCGCGGTGTTCGGTGCGATGACAGGGCGCCACCACGGGCGAGCTGGCGCCGGCCGGGCAGCCCGTGGGCACCGTCATCAGCGTGTGGCCCAGCGCGTAGGACTGCTGATAGTCGTAACTCCAGTCCAGCTCGTCGAACAGGGCATTGCCGGCCTGCCAGCGCCAGTTGACACCGTAGCGCTCGCGCTCGATCTCGTCGTCGCTGGTGCGTGTCAGGTAGGAAGCGTTGAGGCGGGTCTGGTTGTCGAGTTCCGTGTTGCCGTTATAGCGCTCCGCCACCAGGCCCAGACGATGTTTTTCCGAGGCGTGGAAATAGAGTTTGAACAGGGCGTTGTCATTGTCGTAATCGACCGGATCGGGGATCTCGCGCTCCGTACCGGCGATGGCCGGACGCGAACCCGAATAGAACGACTCCGTCTCATGCCCCTGACGCACGGTGTAGATCAGCATCGTTTCCAGGGCACCAGTACGGTTGGCGATGGTCGCGGTGGCCATCTTTTCCTCGTTGGCGCTGGCGTAGCCGAGCTTGAGTCCCAGGTGGGTGTCGTCACCGCTCGCCTTCAGGTAGTCGGCCGGGTCCTTGGTGACGAACATCACCGCGCCGCCCAGCGCGCCACTACCCGCGGTGATCGAGTCGGCGCCCTTGACGATCTCGACGGCCTTCATCGTGTCGAGATCGACACCGCCGCGACCGGCGCTGAAGAATTCGTAGGGTGCATTGCTGGCCGGGTTGAGTATTTCGCCCAGGCTCACGCCATCCACCGTGATCGCGACCCGATCGCCATCCATGCCCCGGATGTTGAAGCCCATGCTGCCGAAGCGGCCGATATTGTCGACCGCCACTCCCGGTACGTAGCGCACCAGATCGTCGAGATTGCGCGCCTGGTTCTCTTCGATCTCGTCGCTGCCGATGGTCCGGGTATTTTCGGTGGTCGACGACTGAATCACTTCTCCGGAGACGGTGACCTTTTTCAACGCAACGGCGGTATTCGATGCCAGTTCCTGGGCATGGGCGGCATTTGCCAGCGCTACCGCCACTGCCAGCGAGCTGGCGACGAACGGGGCAAGGGATCGTTTCGCTTTCATCGCAATTTTTCCTTTTCGAATGACGGCGCGGATCGACGCCGAACCAACCAAAGACAAATGAGACGCATTTACATTCAAAGAAAGAGCAAACCCATCCCCGCCCGACCAGAGCCAGGATCGTTCATCACATCGATGAGAACTCTCGCCGGAAACGACGCTCCTGACGCCGCATCAGCGACGACCCGACGCGCGACCACAGGGAAAGGTGGTCACCCGGCATCACCGGGTCGCCGACGCCCCCTTCGCAACAGACCGGGAAGCAAGGCCGACTTCGATCGAGCCCAGCTCCTTGTCACCCTTTGCCCGCAGCTCGAAGGGCCGGCCGGAGAGTTCGAACGGCAGGCTCACCAGTTCGCGCTCGCCGTGTTCACGTGCGGCTTCGACCTGCAACACATAGCGCCCCTCGGGCGCCCGGCGGCCGCTGTCGTCGCGGCCGTCCCACACCAGTGTCTGGCGCCCCGGCTTGACGGTCGGGCGCGCCAGCCCGTCGATGACCGATTCGTCGCGGCGGCCGTAGCGCCGCCACCACAGGGCGATCTCCCGCAGCCAGCGCGGACTGTCGCCGTGCAGTCGCAGCTGTCGCACCAGACCGCCGTCGGCATCGGTGATCCAGATCGCCACGTAGGGGCGCCGGTACTCCGATACCTGATGCACCGGAATCTGGTACCCGATCCGGAACTGCCACTCTTCGGGCCACGGTGAGCGGTACCGATCGTCCGGCTGCAGCAATCGATACCAGCCGCTCGACGCAAAGGTTTTTCCGCTCTCGGTGATCACCAGTGCTTCGACCTCCGGCAGATGATCGATCAGCGCCAGCCCGCGTGCCGCCGGCATCACCACCAGCGCCGTCGCCAGTGCGTGAGCAGTCGCCGCGTCGGGGGCTACGACGACGGCGGATGGCGCGAACTCGACCGGCCAACCCTCAGCCGGATCGACAATGCGACCGAAGCGCCGGTTGCCCACCTGCCAGCCACCGCCATCGCTGAACGCAACCGCCCGCGACTCCAGTGTCAGCACGCCGTAGTCATGATCAGAACGGTGATCAGAGCTGTGATCAACGGCACGCGGTTCCGCGATGGCGACCCCACCGCCACTGCCCCAGCTGGCGGAGAACGAACCCGCATCGACACGGATACCCGTCGCCTGCGGTGCCACGGCACGGGCTCGCGCCAACGCCGCATCGATCGCGAACGCCAGCGAGAGCTCACCCGGCTCCAGCGTCCATCCCGGTAGCACCAGTTCCTGTGGTGACGTGGCCGTCGGCGACCACTGCCAGGCACCGTCACCGATGGCCAACGCCTTGCGACGCAACTCGCTGCGCTCCGGCACCTCACCGCTGGTGGCAGCCTGCCGCCAGATCGCCATCAGCGCGCCGAGACGGCAGCTGAACGCATTGCCGGTTCGCTCCCGCCACCGCTCGCACAACTGCAGAAGCTGCGAAAGCGCCGGCGACACCGTCGATGCCGAGCCGCGCTGGTTCAATCGCGCCAGCTCGCTGTCGGGGCGCCCGGTCGACAGCAGCGCCTCCAGCCTTTCGATCTCGGCCAGCGCCTCGGCACCGGCCTGCCGCGCCTGCGCGACGGGGGCGCCGACGAAGGTCAGTGAAACTTCCGCGTCGAACGCCCTTCCCCGCACCTCGAACCGACTGTCAGAGCCACTGTCGGCCGCGGCAGCGTGACCATACAGACTCAGCGACACCGCCAGCAGCAGACGCAGCCTGAACATGATGTTCCCCACACCTGTCGCTCAATGTCGATGGGGCTGAGACTGTCCATGGGCCGTGGCCTCGCCCTTCTTCCTGACCTGCCCCCCGTGCGCGTTCTGCATACGCTCCACGCTCGGCAGAGGATCGGCCGCGGACACTGCGCCATCGCCATCGGTATCCCACAGCGTGAAGCTGCGCATACCCGTCGCCAGGTATTCGGCCGGCGAAATCGTCCCGCTCTTGTCGCTGTCGAGCACGCCGAAACGGACATGCGCCTGCTTGATCTGCGCTTCGCGCACGCGATTGGCCTGACGATCCAGACGGCTCTCGAACTCCGCCAGATACTCGCTCTCGCTCAGGCTGCCATCGCCGTTGGCATCGGTCGCGGCGAAGCTGCGCTGCCGATGCGCATCGAATTCGGCGCGAGTGACGACACCATCCGCATCCTCATCGTAGATCTCGAGGAAACCCTCGACGGAGTGCGACGTCGGCATGGTGAGAACGGAACGATTGCGCGCAGCGGTGCTCTTTTCACCCGCCTTCTTCGCCACTACCCGCCCGGTTTTATCCGGGTCGTGCTGCGCGAATGCACGCTCACCCGACGCCAGATACTCCTCCCGGCTGATCGCGCCATCCTTGTTCCGGTCGAGCGACTTGAAGCGGGTATGAGTCTGTTCGACATGAACCTTGCGCTCGCCGAGGATCTGGCGATCGAGGCGCGTGGCGTATTCATTCACATACTCGCGCTCATCGAGCAGACCGTCGCCATTGCTGTCGCCCTGTTTGAAACGCTCGGCGCGGAACTGTTCGAACTCCGCGCGACTGACACGACCATCGCCATCACTGTCGTGCTCGGCGATGAACCGCTTCCGGCCTTCCTCGCCGATGTTGTGCGTGGACGCTGCGCGCTCGGTCGCGGGCTTCTGTCCGGCTGCAGCGGTTTGCTGTGCCACCTGATCGGGCGCCGTCGACTGGCACGCGGCCAGCGACAGCAGCAACAGCGCTGATACGGTTTTTTCGAGATGATTCATGAACGGACGATTCCTGTCGGGGTAAACGAAACGGTCACTGCTCGGCAACGGCAAAGGTGAGCGTGTAGGTGTGGCTGTAATTCGGCGCCGGCGCACCTTTCGGCGCGGCGTGGCGATAGCGCGTCTGCAACAGATAGGAACCCACCCTGGTCAGGGCCAGGTCGGCGGCGCCTTCGTCATCCGTCTTTACCGTCAGAACCGGCTTTTCATCGCCCGCACCATCATTGGCGGCAAACACCTGCAGCTCCTGTCCGGCCAGCGCCTTGCCGTCGAACAACACCCGCACGCGGAACGTTTCGCCGGCGTAGAGATCGTTCGGATGCGTCACGGCAACGACCTCCAACCCCTTGCCGTAGGGCTTCAGCGCCGTGTTGCTGGGCGCGCCCAGCGTCAGATAGGTCTCCGCCAGCGTGACCGACTGAAAGTGATCCAGCAGCTTCGCTCCTGCCGGCAATACCTCCTTCGGATCGCGCGTTCCCTTGCGCTCGCCATTCAGTTCATACATGCGGAACACGGCGCCGTGGCGCACGCCGGTGCTGAAGCGATGGGTGCCCTTGTCGGTCAGCTGGTGCTCGACGACGGCGCGCGTTTTCAGGCGCTGAACCGTCACCGGTTTGCTCCAGACACCGGCGCTGTTCAGCACGCCGAACTCGCTGTCGTCGAACACCACTTCCGGCACGAAGAAGACTTCGGCAAACGAGGCATCCAGCGTGACCCAGCCCTGATGCAGGGGCTCGAAACTGGCCGGTGCGAGATAGGGGGTGTGCGCCTGCGCGGCGCTCCCGAACAGGCTGGCGAGGAACAGCAGGGCGGAAATGAATTTGCAGGGCTTTGTCATGAAGCGGCGCTCGCGGCTGGAGGGATGACCGATTGGAAATTCGGAGCGCAAGCTACTACAAAGAGGAATTGATCTCAATAGCTAATAATATTCATTATCGTTTAAGGGCGTCTTAAGAATCCGCCCCTGCGGGCGCGGGAAACGCCCGCAACAGCCCGGGCAGATGTCCGGCATAGGCGCGCCAGCGCTGCACCGACTTCGAATAGACCGGCTGGCGCACCTGCCAGCGGCTCGGTGTCTGCACCGCGCGTTCGCTCTTGTGGAAGTCGAGGCAGGCTGCATCCCACGGCGCACCGAGGAAATCGATCAGCCGTCGCGCCTGTCCCTCGACATCGGTCACCGTCTCCTCGTAATGCAGTTCGAGCAGCGGCAGCGGCAGGTGTTCGCGCCAGTGCGCCATCAATCGTTCGTACTGCTGACGATAGAAAGCGAGATCGTTGAAGTCGGTGGCATAGCGCTGGTCGGGGCTGAAGTTCTCCATCCAGATCGACAGCGCGTTGTCGCGCGCGTCGCGGATGCAGTGGATGACGCGCGCGTTCGGAAACAGCGTTGCCGCGAACGCGAGATGAAAAAAGCTCAGCGGCGACTTGTCGCTGATGCGCAGCCGTCGCTTCGGCGCGCCGTCGCGCAGCGCGCGCAAATACTGCTGCGCCAGCTCGCGGCTGCGCGGCGAGTCGAGCCGCAGCGCGGCCTGTCACGGCAGGTCGTCGTCGGCGATGTTCTGCGTCGCGATGCGCGCCAGATCCGGCAGCTCGCCGGCACCGTGCAGCAGCGTATGCGACGCGATGATCTGCTCGGTCAGCGTGATACCCGAGCGCGGCAGACCGACGATGAACACCGGCTGGTCGGCGCCGATACCGAAGCGGCGGCGCTCACGGAAAAAGTCGCGGTCGTAGCTGGCGATGATGGCGTCGATTCGCTCGCTCAACGCTTCCCGATCGAGCGCACCGGTATGGCGCCGCCGCGCGGTATCGGCGGCCTGTTCCGAGCAGCTCAGCCGCGTGCCGAGCCAGCGCGTCAGCCAGCCGTGGTGGTCGCGGTAGAGCGTGTGAATTGTCTGATGTGGGGAACTGTCTGCTGCCGGCATGCGCGCCGTCTCGTATCCGTCGAGGCGGCGCCTTCGATACAGATAAGAATCGTTCGCATCCTATGCAGCGTCAGTCGCGTTAGCAATAGATGCAGGCGCACCCTGCGATTGACCGCCCCGCCAATTGGCGACATCATTCTGCCACTAATTTTCCGCCCTACCGTGCCGCAGAAAACGGGCCGGTCCGACCATTCGATAACAGACGCGGGCGTTCGCGGACGCCGCCATTTGCCGTTGGAGGAGATTCCCCCATGAACTTGACCGGCGAGCAGCGCATCGCTGCCCCCCGCCAGCGCGTCTGGGAAGCGCTGAACGACCCGGAGATCCTGCGCGCCAGCATTCCCGGCTGCCAGAGCCTGGCCAAGGAGTCCGACACCCGCTTCACCGCGACGGTGGAGGTCAAGGTCGGCCCGATCGGCGCACGCTTCAAGGGCGCGGTGGCGCTGGAGGATCTGAACCCGCCGAACGGCTACACGCTGGTACTCGAGGGCAATGGCGGCATCGCCGGTTCGATGAAGGGGCTCGCCAAGGTGAAGCTGAGCGACGACGCCGGCGGCACGCTGCTCAGCTACGACGTCGACGCGCAGGTCGGCGGCCGCATGGCGCAGCTCGGCGGCCCGATCATCGACGCCACGGCGAAACAGCTGGCCGGCAAGTTCTTCAGCCGTTTCGGTGAAATTCTCAGCGGCGGCAAAACGACCGAACGGGCGGAATCCACTGCTGCGACAACCACCACCGTGTCGACCGGTGCGCAGCAAGCGGTACCGCGTACCGTCGCCGTCACTGGCGGCGATTCGCGCTGGGCCGGCGTCGCCATCGGCTTGCTGCTGATACTGGTTGCGGCCGCCGCCTTCACCTTCGGCCGGCACTCGGCGACACCGGTCATCGTGCTCGACGGCGAACTGCTGAAGCAGATCGTCATCGAGGCGGAGCGACGGGGAAACAGGCCATGAAGCCCGCGCCGTTCGACTACGTCGCGCCGGCCACCGTCGACGAGGCCTGTGCGCTGCTGGCCGAGGCCGGCGGCGGCGCCGCGCTGCTGGCCGGCGGGCAGACACTGATGCCGCTGCTGAACCTGCGCATGAGCCAGCCGTTCATCGTCATCGATCTGAACAAGGTCGCCGAACTGAAGGGCATCGCGCGCGGCGACGGCGGCACCCGTATCGGCCCGATGACGCGGCAGTGCGAGGCGATCGCCAGCGACGTGCTGGCGCGCGAGCTGCCGGTACTGGTGCAGGCGGTGCGCCATGTCGGCCACTACCAGACGCGCAACCGCGGCACCGTCGGCGGCTCGATCGCGCTCGGCGAACCGGCTGCGGAACTGCCCGCCACCGCCGTCGCGCTCGGCGCCACGATCGAAGTGCGCTCGGTGCGCGGCACTCGTCACATTGCGGCCAGCGAGTTCTACATCGGCCCGTACATGACGGCGCTGGAGCCGGACGAGATCGTCACCGGCATCACCTTCCCCGACTGGCCGCAGGGCCATGTCACGCTGTTCAGCGAACTGGCGCAGCGCCCCGGCGATTTCGCGCTGGTCGGGCTGGTCGGCGCGCTGAGCGTCGACGGCGGAAATATCAGTCGCGCCGGCATCGCCTGGTTCGGCATGGGGCCAACGCCGATCCGCGCGCGCGCGGCGGAACAGCTGCTGGTGGGGCAATCGATCGACACGGTCGATGTTCAGGCCGTCGCGGAACAGGCGATCGCCCAGACCGCGCCGTTCGACGACAAGCACGCCAGCGCCGAGTATCGCCGCACCGTCGGCCGGCGCATGTTCGCCCGCACGCTGCGCGAGGCGCTCGCGCCCACGGCGACAGCAACAGATCGTGGAGAAGTCGCATGAGCAAGCATCACATCGGCATGACCATCAACGGCCGCCGCCATGACGGCGACGTCGAGGCGCGCGTCTCGCTCTCCGATTTCCTGCGCATCGACGCCGGCTACACCGGCGTTCACCTCGGCTGCGAACACGGTGTCTGCGGCGCCTGCACCGTCATCGTCGACGGCAAGGCCGTGCGCAGCTGCCTGATGCTGGCGGTGCAGGCGGACGGCGCCGAGGTCACCACCGCCGAGGGGCTGGCGGCACCGGATGGCACGCTGCACCCGGTGCAGCAGGCGATGCTGGAAGAACACGCGCTGCAGTGCGGCTTCTGCACGCCGGGCGTGGTGATGACGCTGGCCGAGCTGACCGGGGACGGACGCAAACCGAGCGAACAGCAGATCGTCGCGGCGATGTCGGGGCATGTCTGCCGCTGCACCGGTTATCAGGGCATTCGCCGCGCCGCCTGCCGGCTCGCCGCCGCGGCGACGGGAGAGACGACATGAACGCTCCCACCCGCAAGGAGTCCACCATCGGCGACGGCCGCTACATCGGCCAGCGCGTCCATCGCAAGGAGGATCCGCGCCTGCTGACCGGCCACGGCCAGTTCGTCGACGACATCGCGCTGCCCGGCATGCTCTACGCCGCCTTCGCCCGCAGCCCGATCGCGCGCGGCCGCATCGTCGCGATCGACACCGGCATCGCGCGCGACGTCGACGGCGTGCAGGCGATCTACACGCAGCAGGATCTGGCCGCGTTCAACGTGCAGATGATCAGCTTCTACCTGACGCCGCCCGACGTCGAAACGACGCCGCTGGCCAACGGCCGCGTCGCCTACGTCGGCGACCCGGTGGCGCTGGTGATCGCTAGCAGCCGCCACGCCGCCGAGGATGCCGCCTCGCTGATCGAAGTCGAATACGCCGAGGAGACACCGGTCGTCACGCTCACTGACGCGCGCAACGGCCCGCCGGTGCACCCCGGCATGAGCGACAACGTCAACGCGCAGATGGGCGACGACGAGATCGACGAGGATCTCGACGCGCTGCTGCAGGACGCGCCGCATCTGATCACGCACAAGGTCGTGCACCAGCGCATCTCGCAATCGCCGATGGAGACGCGCGGCGTCGTCGCCAAACCGGAGGGCACCACCGAGCTGACGCTCTACATCACCTGCCAGAGCCCGCACATGGTGGCGCGCTGGGTGTCGCTGGCGCTCGGCCTGCCGCCGACCGCGATCCGCGTCATCGCCAAGGACGTCGGCGGCGCCTTCGGCCTGAAGAACCACCCGTGGAAAGAGGAGGTCGCCGTCATCCTCGGCGCGCTGAAGATCGGCCGCCCGGTGAAGTGGATAGAGGATCGCTACGAGAACCTGATCGGCGCCTGTCAGGCGCGCGAGCAGGAGATGACGCTGCAGATCGCGCTCGACGACGACGGCCGGCTGCTCGCCTCGCACGGCGACTACAGCGTCAACGTCGGCGCCTACCCGCAGCTCTCCGAATGCAACATCGCCGTGCACATGTTCGTCTGGGCCGCCTACAAGATGCCGGCCTACGGCTTTCTGACGCGCGGCTGGTACAGCAACACCGTCGGCTACGCCGCCTATCGCGGCCCGTGGGCGATGGAGTCGCTGATTCGCGAAACCGCGCTCGACAAGGCCGCGCGCCGGCTCGGCATCGACCCGGTCGAGATTCGCCGCCGCAATCTGGTGACGCTGCGGGACCAGCCGACGGTGTCGTGCATGCAGATTCCGCTCGAAGACATCACGCCGGCCGAGTGTCTGGAAAAACTGCTCGGCCATTTCGACGTCGCCGCGTTCCGGCGCGAGCAGGCCGAGGCGCGCGCGCAGGGCCGCTACCTCGGCCTCGGCCTCGCCGCCTACATCGAGCCGACCGGCGCCGCCGGCGCCATCACCACGATGACCGGCGAACTGGCGCAGGTGCGCATCGAACCGACCGGCAAGGTGACGGCGACGATGAGCACGCACTCGCAGGGCCACGGCACCGCGACGACGATGGCGCAGATCTTCGCCGAGCGGCTCGGCGTCGCCTACGACGACGTCACCGTGTTCGAGGGCGACAGTTCGCGCGGCGGCTTCTCGCCCGGCGCCGCCGGCAGCCGCCAGGGCGTCATCGCCGGCGGCGCCGCGATCATGGCCGCCGACCTGCTGATGGCAAAGGTGAAGCAGCTCGCCGCGCATCTGCTCGACGTCGGCCCCGACGCCATTCGCGTCGACGAGGGCATGGTGCACGTCGACGGCCAGCCGGAGAAATCGCGGCCGCTGCGCCAGATCGCCGACATCGCCTACGGCGAACCCGGCCGCCTGCCGCCCGGTTTCGAGCCGGGGCTGGAGGCGCAGTACCGCTACCAGCCGCCGCCGATGACGTTCGCCAGCGCCGCCAACGCCTGCGTCGTCGAGGTCGATGCCGACACCGGCTTCGTCAAGATCCTGCGCTGGATCTCGTCGGAGGATTGCGGCACGCCGATCAACCCGGCCGTGGTCGAGGGACAGGTCGCCGGCGGTCTGGCGCAGGCGATCGGCATGGTGCTGCACGAGGAGATCAGTTTCGACGCGCGCGGCAATCCGACCGCGGCCACCTACAAGGACTATCACCTGCCGCTGATCTCCGACATCCCGGTATTCGAGTTTGTCCACGCCAACACGCCGTCGAAATCGGTCGGCGGCATGCGCGGCGTCGGCGAGGGCGGCGCCATCATCGGCGCGCCGACGCTGGTCAACGCCATCGCCGACGCGCTGTCGCCGTTCGGCGAAGTGCCGGTGGAGCTGCCGCTGACGCCGGCCAAGCTGCTCGGCATCATCGAGGGCCGCGACCTGACGGCACCGACGGCAGCGGCCGAACCGGCGCAGCAGCGCGATGAAACCGTTGCGGCGCCGGAAACACCAATACCGGAAACGACGGCAGCGGAACCGCCGCCAGCCGAACCGGCATCGGCACTGGTCATCGACGGCGACTGGAAGATGGTGCTGTCGACGCCGATGGGGCCGCAGGAGATGGTCGGCCACTTCGACACCGACGGCACAGCGCTGAGCGGTTATCTGAGCGCGGCGGAGGGACAGCAATCCTTCACCGGCACGGTCGAGGGCAACCGGCTGAAGTTCGACCTGAAGGTCGAGAAGCCGATGAAGATCACGCTGAAATACGACATCGCCATCGACGGCGACAAGCTCGCCGGCAAGGTCAAGATGGGCATCTTCGGTTCGGCGAAACTGAGCGGCCAGCGAATATAGGTTGCGCTGCCTTTCTCCCCTCTCCCTTCAGGGAGAGGGGCCGGGGGAGAGGGCATCGCAGCCGGAACCGCCCTCTCCCTGACCCTCTCCCTGAAGGGAGAGGGGACTCGATCCTTCTTCGCCTCGTCGCCGATCCGCTCCAGCCTGCCCCTCGCCCGTCAAGGAGAGGGGACTTGTCGAGGCGCCCTAGCGCTTGCGCAACCCGGTGTTGTCGCCATCGAGCGCGACCCGCAGCGAATTCTGCTGCAGCGCCGTGGCGAAATACTGCCCGACCAATACCGGAAACTCGATCAGCTGGCGCTCGTTCCAGTTTTGCGCCAGCACCGCCCAGGTCTCGTCGCCGATCATCTGCTCGCCGAGCAGCTCCTCGACACCGCGCAGGATCGCCCGCTCGTGTTCGTTCCAGCCGGGCGCCGCCGAACCCTGCGTCACGCGCTCGATCTCCTCGGCGGTGATGCCGTAGCGTTTGGCCACCGCGACATGCTCGCCCCACTCGTAGGGCGCGCCGCACCACCAGCCCACGCGCAGGATCGCCAGCTCGCGCTCGCGCGGCGACAGTTCGCCCTTGCCGGCCAGCTGTATGCCCATCTCCATCTGGCAGCGGAACAGGCCGGGGTGGCGCAGCATCAGCCCGAACACATCCGATATCTTCGTCGACGCGCTCTTCAGCGACTGCCGCATCTTCATCACCAGCAAGTGCGCCTCGTCGTCGAGTTCGTCGAGCGCCAGCGAGCGGATGCGCTGCGGCTTGCCGAGAATTTCCGCCTCGCGCGCGTCGATGTCGAAACGTACCGCGTCCGCACCCGTTGTTTTTGTCGTCATGTTTTCGCACTCCTGAAAATCTGATCGCTACGTCCATCACCAGTCGCTGCGCGACGATAGCAGCGTATGCACCATGCCCCTGACCCAGCGCTCGCGCTGCGCCGGCGACACCGCGCGGTTGGTCAGCATGACGTCGATGTACCAGCCGCGGATCGCAAAGATGAAAACCTCGGCCACCGCCTTCGGATTCCGGCACGGCATGCCGTCGCGCTGCGCGCATTCGCGGATGAAGGCGGCGATGCGCTTGACGCCGAGCGCGGTGCGCTCGGCGGCGGCGGCGCCCAGCTCGGGGAAGTTGTGGCACTCGCTGTGGATCAGCCGGTCGACGCCGAGCAGGTCGCCCTCCAGGCTGAATTTCAGCAGATGGTTGGCGTAGGCGATCAACCCGCGTTCGAGATCCGGCGCGCCCGACGCCGACTGCAGCGGCACCGACGGTGCCAGGCGGCTGATCTGATCGCGGATGATGGCGCGGAACAGCGCTTCCTTCGACGGATGACGCGAGTACAGCGTCGTCTTCGACACACCCGCCACCTGCACGATCCGCGACATCGACGCACCGCCATAACCGCGCTGCAGAAACTCCCGCAACGCAACGTCGAGCAGCCTGCCTTCGAGTGCCACCGCGTCTTCCTGCGTCGGGCGGCCGCGCGTGCGCCGGCTGCCCGCCTCCCTTTTCTTCTTGTTGTCCGCCGCCGCGGTGCGTTGACTCATCAGAACCCTCCAAGCGATATCCGTCACAGCCTGGAGCCCGTTCACGATCAGGCGAACGGCTCCTCTCCGACCAGCGTGGTGCGCCGCATCATCCGCCCGCTGTCGAGCGGATACGGCTCGACGCGGTGCAGCACGCCGGTGTTGTCCCAGATCAGCAGGTCGCCCGGCGTCCACTCGTGGCGATAGACGAAACGCGGCTGCGTGGTCCATTCCAGCAGCTCCTGCAACAGCGCCTGCCCTTCGTCTTTGTCCATGCCCTCGATGTGCGAAGCGTGGCTGCCGATGACCAGCGACTTGCGCCCGGTGCGGTGCGTCCAGACCAGGTTGTGCGCCCGGTCGGGAAATTTACGCCAGTAGGCGATGGTCTCCTCGGTCGGCTCGACACCGGCCTTGCGCGTTGACACCTCGACGCTGTGCACCGCCTTCAGCCCGTCGATGCGCTGCTTCATCGCCGCCGGCAGCTCCTCGTAGGCCGCATAGGAGTTGGCGAACTCGGTCTGCCCACCGCTCTGCGACAGATTGATGGCGGTCAGCAGCGACGCGAACGGCGGCACATTGTCATGAGTACCATCGATATGCCAGAAGAACGAACCCTTCAGATAGTCGGCGCGGGTGTTGACCGTCTTGTCGAGCGTGATCTTGACGATCCCCTGCTGCCCCTCCTCGCGCAGCGTACCCAGCAGCCGGCTCAGCGCCAGTTGCTGTTCCTCGCTCAGGTTCAGCGCCCGGAACACCAGCACGCCGCGCTGCTGCAGCAGCTCGCGCACCCGCTGCGCGGTCTCCGGCGTCAGCAGCGTTTCGACATCGGTGCGAACCTCCGACCCCACCAGGTCATTCAGCGCAATTTCCTCGTAAGCCATTTCCCACCTCCTCCCGCAACTCTCACCCACCCGACGACACCGATCCGGCCATCGCCGGGCACCCGATTCGACAGCGCGACGCCCTGTCCGCCGGCAGATATTGATACCTTTCCGTACTTTTAACAATAGTACCCGCTAGTACCATTAAGCCGGAATGCCGCGCGCGGGTGCTGGCCACGGCGGCGGCCGCCACCTTAAGATGCATGCCTCGTTCAATTGCGCCCGCGCGACCGTCGACGGTCGCGGCACGCGCCACTCCCATTCGCCAGCGATGGCCCCGACCGCGAGCAGCCCCGATGAAAGCGATGCGCATCCGCAACCCCGCCAGTCTGGAAAACCTCTGTCCGGACAGCGCGGAAGCGCCGCCGCCGGAGCGCGGCGAGATCACCGTGCGCATCCGCGCCAGCTCGCTGAACTACCGCGACTACATCATCGCGACCGGTTTCCTGCCGACCGCCGACGGCCGCATTCCGCTGTCGGACGGCGCCGGCGAAGTGGTCGCGGTCGGTGCCGGTGTCACCGATTTCAAGGTTGGCGATGCCGTCGTCAGTACCTTCCATCCGGGCTGGATCGACGGCCACATGGAGCGCTCGCAGCTGCTGCATTCGCCCGGCGGTGCCATCGACGGCTTCGCCCGCGAATTCGCGACGTGCCCCACCAATGCCTTCACGCACGCACCCAAGGGATTGACGCACGCCGAGAGCGCGACACTGACCTGCGCCGGCGTCACCGCCTGGCGCGCCATCGTCGCCGACGCGCAGGTGAAACCCGGCGCCACCGTGCTGATTCAGGGCAGCGGCGGTGTCTCCCTGTTCGCGCTGCAGTTCGCCAAGGCGGCCGGCGCCACCGTCATCGCGCTATCGTCGAGCGCCGACAAGCTGGCGCGGCTGCGCGCGCTCGGTGCCGATCACGTCATCAACTACAGAGAGCAGCCCGAGTGGGGCAATGCCGTGGTCGCGCTGACCGGTGGCATCGGCGTCGACCATATCGTCGAGGTCGGCGGCCCCAACACGCTGGCGCAGTCGATGATCGCGGCGCGCACCGGCGCTCATGTCGCCATCATCGGCGCCGTCGCCGGCTTCACCACCGACGCCATGCCGTTCGCGCTGGTGCAGAGCAAGCGGCTGCGGCTGCAGGGCGTCACCGTCGGCAGCCGCCGCGACCATCTCGACATGATTCGCGCGATCGAAACCAACGGCATCAAGCCGGTCATCGATCGCACCTTCCCGCTCGACCGGCTCGCCGACGCGCTGCGCTACCAGCAGAGCGGCGATGCGTTCGGCAAGATCTGCATCGATATCTGACCCGGAGCCACGACCATGTCCCAGACCGCACGCAAACTGGTGGAAACGTTCTTCGCCGCGCTGAGCAGCGGCAACATGCCCGACGACCTGCTGACGCCGGACATGACGGCGTGGACCACGCTGTCGGGCAGCACCGACAAGGCCGGCTATCAGGGCATGGTCAAACTGCTCGGAACGCTGTGCGCGCGACCGCTGACCTTCTCGATCAGGTCGGTCACGGCGGAGGAGGACCGCATCGCGGTGGAGGCGGATTCGGAGGGAACGCTGATCAACGGCGAGGAGTACCGCAACACCTACGTGTTCATCCTGCGCGTTCGCGACGGCCGCATCGCGTCGGTGGCGGAGCATTTCAACGCCATCATCGTCAAGGAGAAGATGACGCCGCTGATGCAGAACCGGGCGCGTTGATCGCCATGCCGCCCGGCGTCGAGGTCAGATACCGGGCACCTGCGGCTTGCGTTTGTTCAGCAGCGGCCGCTGATAGGACGGATCGGTTGCATCGCGCGCCGGCGCGCCATTGAGGTGGATGTCCGGCACGTCGAGGAACGGAATCGGCATCGTCGGCACCATGCCCGACCACTCGATGGCGTTGGTGCGCAGCGCGATCTTCCACTGGCCGTCGCGCCGCTCCAGCCGGTCGAGATAGCGACCGCCCGCCACCCAGTTGCTGTCGTCGCGGTTGCGACCGACGAACAGGTAGTAGGTCTCGGTGTGCGCGACATCGCCGTCGAGATCGCAGCTGTGGTTCAGCAGGTTGTGGTGCGTCGCCGCCTGCCCCTGCTCGTGCAGTCTGGAAGCCCAGTCGTAGAGATCAGCCGGACCGCCGACGAAAGCGCCGGCGGCGATCGTCGCATCACCGTGGAATGCCGACAGGAACAGCTCGCGGTCGAAGCGGTCCATGCCGCGGCTGAAGCGCACCAGGCAGTCGAGAATCTGCTGGCGGTCGAGCAGTTGCTCCAGCGCGGCCAGTCTGTCATTGGATGTCATAGTGTCCACCTCAGCCGATCGGCGACCAGATCGGCGAGCCGCGCATCGCCCGCAGCGACGGAATCACGCGACCGTCGATGTCGGTGACGCCGTACTCCTGCCCCAGCTCGGCGGTGATGAAGGTGCCGCCGCTGCGTTTCATCGCCTCCGGATCGTTGGCCAGCGCGACGATGACGCGCCCCGGGAATTCCGGCGAGCAACCATCCTCCGGGCGCGTCGCCGCGCGCCCCTGCAGGCCCGGAATGTTGGCCAGGTTGCGCTGCGCGCGCTCGGTGAAGGTCAGCCCCTGCCACATCGAGATCGACGTGACATTGTGCGGTTTCAGTTCGATCGCCATGTCGCGCGCCATGCGGTCGACCGCGCTCTTGCAGGTGCCGAAGACGACGCCGTAGGTGTAGCTGACGCCGACGTAGCCGGAGATGGCGACGATCAGGCCGGATTTCTGCGGCGCCATGATCTTCGCCGCATGCCACGCCGCGACGAAGTTGGAGCGCACGCCGACGTCAACCATCTGCCAGTTCGACAGCGGCTTCTCCCAGAACGGATTCGGGTCGGTCAGGTCCTCCGGCAGCGCGAAGGCGTTGTTGACGAGGATGTCGAGCCGCCCCTGCTCGCGCTTCACCTGCTCGAACAGCGCGGCGACTTGCTCGTCATTGGCATGATCGACCTGCACGGCTATGCCCTTGCCGCCGCGCGCATCGCACTCGGCGGCGGTTTCGCCGACGGTCCCCGGCAGCGGATAGGTGCCCGGCGTGACGGTGCGACCGGTGACGTAGACGGTGGCGCCCTGCTCCGCGAGCGCGAGCGCGATGCCCTTGCCGATACCGCGGCTGGCACCGGTGACGACGGCGACTTTTCCTGACAGCGAACCCATGAGACCTCCGGTTGCGACGGGTTTTGAAGCGATCCTCACACCTCTGCACTCGAGGCATCGCACCACTTCGATGATGGTAGAGCCGGACGCTGGCACTGCGCAGGAAGCAGTCCGTGCCGTGAGCGGTTCCAGCAGCGTCGGAGACAGGACGTCTCCGACGCAGGCTACA
>CAZEVP010000060.1:0-18261 GCA_964515735.1 uncultured Verrucomicrobiaceae bacterium
TGCGCCGCAGCGCCTACCCGGCGGAAAATCCGGCCGACAACCCGCTGCCGGAGCAGCGGATGGCGGCCTATCTCTACCTGATCGGGCCGGATGGCCGGGGGGTCAGCGGCGCCAGTTTCGATGCCGGGGTCGACTGACGCCCGTATCAAAATCGACGCTGGCACTTCGCTTGAAGCAGCCCGTGCCGGGAGTGTTTCCAGCAGCGTCGGAGACAGGACGTCTCCGACGCAGGCTAGAGCCGGCCCCGCGAGCGTAGCGAGTGCTTTGGGTCCAGGGACGTACTTGCGCCGGTGCTGGAAACACTCCCGGCATGGGCTGCCGGCACGACGTACGACCTGGCGAGAGGCGATTTTGAAACTGGCTCTAACGGAGGAGGAACAGCGATGACCACGGCAAAACTCTCCGCCCAAGAGATCGAAGCGCAACTGAAAAATCTGCCGCACTGGCAACTGCGCAACGGCAAGCTCTGTCGCCAGTGGAAATTCGGCGATTTCGTCGAGGCATTCGGCTTCATGACGAAGGTGGCGATACTGGCCGAGCGCGCCAACCACCATCCCGAGTGGTTCAACGTCTACAACCGCGTCGAGATCGAGCTGACGACACACGACGCCGGCGGCATCAGCGCGCGCGATTTCCTGCTGGCGACCCAGATCGACGCTCTGAACTGAGCACCGTCACTGCGACACCGGCACCAGCATGAAACGGCTGCCGTCGCGCACTTCGAGCTGCAGCGGCCGCTCGTGCAGCTGCGCGGCGCGCGCCAGCAACTGCGAGTCGATCGACACGCGCGCCGACAGCGCCCGCAGCCGCAGCTCGCCATCACGCTTCACCGCCAACGCCAGCGCCGCCCGCTGCGACGGCACCAGCGGCCCGGTCGCCACCGGCTGCGCGAGACCATCGCCATACAGCTCCAGTTCGACGACCTCACCGCCGAGATTGACCACCGGCAACATCACCGTCGACGGCGCCAGCGCGCGCCAGACCACCAGCGCCACGATCAGCAGGAGCAGCACTGGCAGCAGCCAGCGCCACGCGCGCGGCGACCGGCTGCCGCTCACAGCAGTCTGACCCCGCGACGACGCAGCTGCCGGGTCAGGTAGTCGTCGAGCTGCGGCAGCTGTTCGGCGCGCACCTCGATGAACGGCCACTGCTCGCGGCGGTAGAGCTCGATGCGCCCGAGCGCGGCGGTGATGGCGCCGGCATCGCGCTCGTCGCCGCTGTATTCGATATAGAGCTGCGCCTCCGGCAGCCAGAAATCGGCGCGCTGATCACCGGGCAATGGCAAACGGCGATGACAGGCGTGGGCGATACCGGCGAGATAAAGCCACTGACAGATCAGCCATTCGCCGCGGCTGTGGAAACGGTGGCCGTCGAGCGACTCCAGCTCGGTGACGTCCGCGAACAGATCGCCCTCACTGTCGGTGCCATCGGCGTAGAGGCGCTGGCCGTATTCGAGCTGCGCCACCACCACGGTATTTTCAAGAATCGACTCGGGCCAGTGGATGTCGCCCTCGCCGCTCTCCTCCTCGACCAGCACCGCGCCGAGCGCCTCGCCGCGCGGCGTCAGCGACCAGCCGTTGAAATCGCGCTTCAGCAGGCCGAGCTCACCGAGCAGCCGCCGTACCTCGCGCGCGTGCAGGCCGTATCTACGGCCGAGCTGCACGGCGTCGAACAGCCGGTTGCTCTCCATCGCCACCAACAGCGGATGCTGCAGCAATGCCGGCGGCCAGACGATGTAGCGGCCATAGCGGCGGCTGTGCACGTATTCGCCGCCTTCGAATTCGCCCTTCGCGGTCAGCACCCAGCCGTCGTCGACCTTGCGGATCCAGCCGTAGTCGCGCAGCGTCGCGAACAGCTGCTGCAGCGGCAGCTGCAGCGTCTTGGCCAGCGCCGATGTCGACAGTTTCTGTCCCGCTGCGGCGCCGCCCATCGCTCAGCGTTTCCCGTTCAGGCCGGCAGCGCGGCGTAGCGCTCGCCGAGCGCGGCGTAGAGGCGGTCGGCGTAGTCGGCCGCCGACGCATCGAGGGCGTTCATCAGTTCGACCAGATGCTCGTTGTCCTCGCGCCCGGCCCACGACTTGCGGTAGCTCCCCTCCTTGTAGCCGTGATCCTGCCGAAACAGGTTCAGCACGTTCTTGCCGACGTACTGGCGGAACAGCTCGTCGAAATCGAGACCGGCCGCCAGCATCAGCTCCCAGAACAGCGGCACCGACACGGTGCGATGGTTCAGTGCGTAGGCGGCCAGCGCCTCGGTCGCCTCGCGCACGCCGTCGCCGCGCGGCTCGAAGCCGTCGAGCTGTGCGGCGATCTCGCCGGCGATGACGTCGAGCGGCTTGCCGTCGACGAACATCGCGCTGAGACCGAAGTGCCAGATGTCGATCACCTCCAGCCGCACCTGCGCCATGTCCGGCTCCTGCTTCTTCCACCATTTGTAGCCGTAGTGCTCGATCAGCTCGCCGCACTCGATCCAGATCGCCCGGAACCACTCGTAGTTCTGTGCGATCCACTGCGGGTGGACCTTGCGGTTCATGCGGTCCTGCAGCGACAGCATCGTGATCAGCGCCTGCTTCATCGGTGGCCTCTGGGTCTGGTGAAAGGGAACGGGTGGAAGGAGGAAAAGGAGCGGCCGATTATGGCCGAGATCGGGGGCGCTTTTCAGCCGCCGCGCGCGGTTGACGCTGTCAGTGGCGCTCCCTAACGTAGGCCGCTCGTTTCGCCCCGCCAAGGAACACCCCGTTGACGCCGCTCCCGCTCTGCCGCCTGCTGGTCGCCCTGCTGCTGTTGCTCGCGCTGCCGGCCCACGCCGCCATCGCACCATTGCCAGTCGACCCGGCACAGACCTCGCAACCGCTCGGCGACCGGCTGATGCTGCTGACCAGCAGGCAGACGCTGACGCTGGCCGAGGCGCTGGGCCAGCCGGCCGGCGACTGGCAGCAGAGCGGGCGCGGTGCGGTGCGGCCGGGCGTGCGTCAGGGCGAGATCTGGGTGCGCGCGCAGCTGCGCAACGATACGGATGCGCCACTGACGCGGCTGCTGGTCACCGATTACCCCGACCTCGCCCGTGCCACGCTCTATCGCGTCGACGCCGACGGCAGCGCCACCACGCTGCTCGAAAACGTCGGCACCGACGCGCCGTTCTCGCAGCGGCCGCAGCAGCACCGGCGGCTGCTGAGCGACATCGAACTGCCGGCGCACGGCACCGTCACGCTGCTGTGGCAGCTGCAGAAATCGCCGCTGCTGCACTTCGACGCCACTCTGTGGGACGAAGCGGCGTTCCGGCTGCAGGACTCGCACCGTAATCTGGTGTTCGGCATGTTGTACGGCGCGCTGCTGATCATGGCGCTCTACAACCTGTTCCTGTGGCTGACGCTGCAGGAGCGCCACTACCTCTATTACGTGCTGTTCCTGCTCAGCTGCGGCTTTCTGGTCGGCGCCGCCGAGGGCCACGCCTACCAGTACCTGTGGCCCGAGAGCAGCTGGCCGAAGGGCTTCGTCTATTTCGCCGTCGGCGCCGCCGGCGTGCTCTCGTTCTTCCATTTCAGCGTCGCCTTCCTGCGCCTGCGCCGGCGCCAGCCGCGCATCTACCGCGCGATGCGCGCGCTCGCCTACGTCAACGTCGCGCTGCTGGCCGGCGGCGGCCTGCTGAAGCTGCCGATACTGCTGCAGCTGTCGCTGTTCGCAGCGATCCCGTTCTTCGTACTGGCGCTGGTGGCCGGCGTGCGGATGCGGCTGCGCGGCGAACTGTCGGCCGGCCACTACTCGGTGGCGATTCTGGTGATGGCAACCGGCGTGACGCTGCACAACCTGTCGATCTCCGGCCTGCTGCCGCTGACCGGCGACAGCGGCGCCACCATCGCCATCTCGACCGCGCTGATGATGGCGTTCTTCTCGCTGGCGCTGGCCGACAAGATCAACCAGCTGCAGCGCGACAGCGGCAATGCCAGCAGCGGCATCGCCCGCGCCAACCGCGAGATTCAGCGCATCCACGAAGAGCTGATCAAGGTGCGCGAGGAGCGCGTGCGGCTCGAACAGATCGCCACCAGCGCGCGTCAGGAGAGCGCCGCCAAGAGCGGCTTCCTCGCCACCATCGGCCACGAGATCCGCACGCCGATGAGCGGCGTGCTCGGCATGGCCGAACTGCTGAAGGGCACCGAACTCGACCAGACCCAGCTGCACTACGTCGATGTCATCGAGCGCTCCGGCCACAACCTGATGGAGATGATCGGCAACCTGCTCGACTACGCCATCATCGAGCGCGGCGGCATGGACCTCGACATCGCGCCGTTCGCGCCGGAGACGCTGCTCGACGACTGCATCTCGCTGTTCACGCTGCGCGCGGTCGAGAAGAACCTCGACCTGTTCGCCGAACTGTCGCCCGACATTCCGCCGATGCTGAAGGGCGATGCCACCAAGCTGCGGCAGATCATCCTGAACCTGCTGGCCAACGCGCTGAAGCACACCGAGCACGGCGACATCGTGCTGCGCGTCGCGCCGTCCGGTCACGGCTCGATCAACAGCATGGAGCTGCGCTTCGAAGTGATCGACACCGGTGTCGGGCTGTCGCCGGAGGCGATCGACAGACTGTTCAACCCGTTCGCCGGCGAGCAGCACGCGCCGGGCCACACCGGCCTCGGGCTCGCCATCAGCCGCCAGCTGGTCGAATTGATGGACGGTGAGATCGGCGTCGACAGCCGCGAGGGCGAAGGCTCACGCTTCTGGTTCACCGCCCGCTTCATGACGCTGCCGGAGGCGGTGGCGATCTCGCCGACGCCGCTGGCCGGCCGCCAGCTGCTGCTGATCGCCAACCCCGGCCCCGCCACCGAGGCGATGAGGCAGACGCTGCAGCACTGGGGCGCGCAGGTAGCGCTGGCCGAAGATGCCGACCAGAGCCGCGCGGTGCTGGCCGACGACGCCCGCCGCATCGATCTGATCCTGGTCGAGAACCCGATCGGCGCCGGTGCCGGCCCGGCGCTGGTGCAAACGCTGAACGAAGCGTTCGGCGCGCGCCCGACCATCCTGCTGACCGGTGCCAACCGGCCGCCGAGCGCCGCCGAGCTGGAGAGTTCGGGCATCCGCCTCGTGCTGGAGAAGCCGATCACCCACGGCCCACTGCGCGGTGCCATCCAGCAGGCCTTCGGCGTGGTGCCGGCGCCGCGCGCCGAACAGTCGAACGCCCACTTCCGCAACCGCTACGCGCTGGTGGTCGAGGACAACCCGGTCAACCAGATGGTGCTGGTCGGCCAGCTGCGCCAGCTCGGCGTCGAGGCGCGCGCGGTCGACAATGGCCACGCCGCCGTCGATCTGTGCCGCGAGCTCTACTTCGACATCGTGCTGATGGACTGCGAGATGCCACAGCTCGACGGCTACGAAACCGCTCGCCTGCTGCGTGCGCAGGAGCAGCGCGACGGGCTGAAGCGGAGCCGGATCATCGCTGTCAGTGCGCACGCCTCCAGCGACCACCAGAAGCGCGCGCTCGACGCCGGCATGGACGACTGCCTGACCAAACCGGTGACGCAGCAGACCCTCGCCGATCAACTGACGCAGCTGAGCTGAGAGCACGGATAAACGGCGTGGGACGACGTTTCGGACTTTTCCACAAAAACTGTGGATAACACCGTGGACAGAATCGCCGGGCTGGCTGACAAACGGCCAAAGCGATCACTCCCTGTTCGCCCCGCCAGAAACGGAAAAATCCAATTAAACGATAAAAATCAGATAACTATTTTCGATATTTAAACTCTGATCGACATTCCCCACATAGCTCACGAACAATTCGAGTGAATTCTACCCAATGTGCATAAAGTGTCGGCGTCACCAGTTAGCAGGCACCAACCCCGAACACCGCATACGTATAACCCCTTAACATCGAAAACCGTGTGGCGGTACAGCCGGAACGGCACCGCCACACGGCCTGCGCACGACTATCCGCGCGCGTTGCCGAGCCAGCGATAGACCGCGCCGGCCAGTGCCGCGCCAATCGCCGGCGCCACCCAGAACAGCCACAGCTGCCCGATCGCCCAGCCACCGACCATCAGTGCCGGCCCGGTCGAACGCGCCGGGTTGACCGAGGTATTGGTGACCGGAATGGTGATCAGGTGGATCAGCGTCAGTGCCAGACCGATCGCGATCGGCGCGAAGCCGGCCGGTGCGCGCTTGTCGGTGGCACCGAGGATCACCAGCAGGAAGAAGAACGTCATCACCACCTCGGTGACGAAGCCGGCGGCCATCGAATACCCCTGCGGCGAATGCTCACCGAAGCCGTTGCTGGCCAGCCCGCTGGCAGCGACATCGAACCCCGGCTTGCCGCTGGCGATGAAGGCGATCAGCGCCGCCGCGACGATGGCGCCGATCACCTGCGCGACGATGTAGGGCAGCATGTCACCGGTCTTGAAACGGCCACCGACCACCAGCCCCAGCGTCACCGCCGGATTCAGGTGGCAACCGGAGATGTGGCCGATGGCGTAGGCCATCGTCAGCACGGTCAGACCGAACGCGAGCGCGACACCGGCGAAGCCGATGCCGAGCTCCGGCACGCCGGCGGCGAGTACCGCGCTGCCGCAACCACCGAGGACCAACCAGAAAGTACCGAGAAACTCCGCAACCACCCGATGCATCAATGTCATGAGCCTGCTCCTTTTGCTGTCGTTTCGGGCGCCGGCGACGCCCGCGGGAAATGCCGCAACAAGAAATGCCGCAACAACAGGCTGCGGCGGAACTGCGCGCAAAGTGTGCCACTGTCGCGCACCAACGCGCACGCTCAGCGGAACGGCTCTTCCCACAGCGGCTGCTGCCGCTGCAACAGCAGCAGGTCCTCGAGCACCAGCGCGTCGAGGCTGGTGCGCATGAAGCAGCGATAGGCGTCGACCGGCGCGGCCGCCAGCGGCTCGCCGTCACCGCGCAAATCGCCGCACAGCAGCAGCGGGCTCCCCTCCTCCGCCAGTCGTTCGAGCAGTGCATGCAGCCGCGGCTGCGCGGCGGCCCCGACCACATGCAGCGGCGCATCCGCCGCCAGACGCGCGCGGATCGCGCGCTGCGCCGGCTGCGACAACCAGTCGCGCGCCGCCCGGGCATCGCCCGTCAGCAACAGCGGCGCGTTGCCGTTCGGCCCGAACAGCGACGTCAGCGCCGGCGATCCCGGCGCCAGCAGGATCGAACGCGCGCCGAGCGAACGGCCACCGAACTCCAGCCGCCCCTGCAGCCAGCCAATCACCGCACCATCCTGCAATAGCGCGGCGATCTCGGTCGTCAGCGCTTCGTCGCCGGGCTGGCGATAAGCGAAGCCGGACTCGTCGAGCCAGGCGCGAATGCCGTCACTGCCGAACCACGGGCCGAGCCACGGCGACGGCACTGGTGGCAGATGAGCCACATGCCGGCGCCAGCCGTGCAGCGCGGCGCCGATGGCACAGGCGGCATCGCCGCGCCAGCGCGGATCGTCGGCGGGAAGGAGATCGAGTTCGGCCACCGCCTGCGCTCGCGCGATCAGCGCCAGCGGTGGCGTGTGACGGTCACCGCCCGGCAGTGAGCGTCGCAACAGCAGCTGCAACCGCGCGCGGCGCAGCGCGGTGACGACGCCGCCGAGCGCACCACCGCGCGCCAGCGGATCGCAATGAATGATCAGATCGAGCGCGGCCGGCGCCAGCTGTGCCTCGCGCAGGCAGTAATCGATCGCCGCGACGGGAAAGGAAGCATCGCCACTGCGGCGCGAAAAGCTCTCCTCGCACGCGGCGGCGATGATGTCGCCATCGCGGAGCAGTACCGCGGCGCTGTCGCGATGGTGGGCGGTGATGCCGAGAATATGGATCGCCACGACGGCCTCGTCGACGCGATTGCTCAGAGGTTGTCCCGAATCCAGGCCAGCACGTCATCGTGGTGGGTCTTGGTGTTCACCTTGGCGATGATGTGTTGCAGCCTGCCGTCCTTGCCGATGATGAAGGTCGTGCGCAGGATGCCGTCGAACTCGCGGCCCATGAATTTCTTCGGCCCCCAGCAGCCGTACTTGTCGGCCACCGCGTGGTCCTCGTCGGACAGCAGCGTGAAATCGAGCCGGTCGCGGTCGGCGAACTTGCGCAGCTTCGCCACCGGATCGGGGCTGACGCCGAGCGCGACGGTATCGAGCGCGGCCAGCGCCGCGTTCGAATCGCGCAGGCCGCACGCCTGCACGGTGCAGCCCGGCGTCATCGCGCGCGGGTAGAAATAGAGCACGACGTTCCTGCTGTCCCTGAAATCTTTCAGGCTGACCTTGTTGCCGTTCTGATCGTGCAGCGTAAAGGCCGGGGCGAGATTGCCGATTTTCGGGAAAGGCATGAATCATCCTCCAACAGTTGAAATTGCAGTGACCAAGGTGGTCCTCCCCTACTGCGCAGGGGAGGACTCGTCGCCGGCGCTGTCGACCGGCAGCATGGCCTCTTCGTCCACCTTTTCGCCTTCGGACTCGTCCGCAAACGCCGCCGGCAGCCGCCGCCGGGTGCGAGCGCCGAGCCGCGCAAGATCGTCGATCTGGCGCACGACATTGTTGCGACCGCGCGAGAGCCGATCGAGCACCTTGTCGTAGCCCTCGCGCGAGCGGTCGAGCTGGCGGCCGAGATCCTGCAGCGACTCCAGCACCAGCGCGAACTGGTCGTGCAGCTTGCCGGCGCGGCTGGCGATCGCCTCGGCGTTGGCGTTCTGCCGCTCGTAGCGCCAGATCGTCTGCACCGTGCGCAGCGTCGCCAGCAGCGTGGTCGGGCTGACGACGATGATGTTGCGGTCATAGGCGAGGCGAAACAGCTCCGGCGCATGCTCGAAGGCGGCCAGAAACGCCGCTTCGATCGGCACGAAGACCAGCACGAAATCGAGGCTGCGGATGCCTTCGAGTCCCTCGTAATCCTTGAGGCTGAGCCCTTCGATATGGCTGCGCAGCGAGGCGACGTGGGCGCCGATGGCGGCGGCGCGCTCGGCCTCGTCGTCGCTGCGGCAGTAGCGCTCGTAGTGCACCAGCGACACCTTGGCGTCGACCACGATGTCCTTGTTGTCCGGCAACCGCACGACGACGTCGGGGTGACGGCGACGGCCGCTGTCGTCGCGGCTGGCGAACTGGGTCTCGTACTCGTGTCCCTTGCGCAGGCCGGACTCTTCCAGCACACGCTCCAGCACTACCTCGCCCCAGTTGCCGGCGGTCTTGTTCTCGCCCTTCAGCGCGCGCGTCAGGCTCAGCGCCTCCTCGCTCATGCGCCGGTTCAGCTCCTTGAGCTGATTCAGCTCGGCGCGCAGCTGCGAGCGCTCCTTGTTCTCGCTGTCGTAGACCGTCTCGACGCGCTGGCGGAACTGGCTCAGCTGCTCCTTCAACGGGTTCAGCGTGGTCTCCAGCGCGCTCTGGCTCTGCTTGCCGAAGCGCTCGCTCTTCTCGTCGAAGATGCGCCCGGCCAGCGCCTGGAACTCCTGCGTCAGCTGCTGCCGCGCCGCCTGCAGCAGTTCGAGCTTCTCGGCGGCGGCGCGCTGGCTCTCGGCCATCGCGCTGCGCTGCGCCGCCAGCTCGGCGCTCAGCTCGCCGTTGTGCTGCTGCAGCTGCCGGCACTGCCGCACCTGCTCGTCGTACTGCGGCGCCAGCTGCTGCAGCCGCGCCTGCGCACCGTCGCGCTCGCTGCGCGCCTGCGCGTGCACGGCACGCTCCTGTGCCAGCAGCTCTTCCTGCCGCTGCGACTGCTGCTGCAATTCATCACCGCGCTCGCGCAGATGGCGCAGCTCGGTCAGCGCGGATGCCTGCTGACGCTGCAGCTCGGCGATCTCGCCATCGCGCCGGGCGCACTCGCCACGGGCGCGGCGCAGCATCACCGCCAGCGCCAGCGCGCACAACAGCAACAGCAGTGCCGCAACGGCGGTGATGATCAAGGGGGTATCGACGTTCACGTGGATGTTTTGCATCGGGGTCAGCGGCCACTGCCATCGTCGAGCGCGCGCGTGAACCAGCCGTTCCACGACTGGTCGATCATGCCGACCCGCACCGGGAAATGACCGCGACGGCGATCCTCGAAGAATTCGCGCAGCGTCTCCTGCACCACCGGAAACGCCAGCTCGCGCCACGGAATCTCGTTCTCGTGGAACAGTCCCGTCTCGGTGCTTTCGGGGCCGACGCCGTACTCGCCACCGCGCAGTTCGCCGCGATAGAACATGTAAACCTGGCTGATGTGCGGCAGGTCGAACACCCGGTAGAGCGTCTCGTTGACGACGCGCGCCCGCGCCTCCTCCCAGGTCTCGCGCTGCGCGCCGTGAACCGTGGTTTCGCCGTTCTCCATGAAACCGGCCGGCAGTGTCCAGTAGCCATGACGCGGTTCTATCGCACGACGGCACAGCAGCACGCGCTCACCGTGCATCGCCAGCATGCCGACGATGATGCGCGGGTTCTGATAATGGATGGTGTCGCAGCTGATGCAGACATGGCGGACACGATCGTCCCCATCGGGAACACGCAGCTCCACCGGCCGTCCACAGTTGCTGCAGAACTTCATCGCCGCGTCACCTCCACCGCGCAGCTCGTGCCACGATGCACCCACACCTCGCTGCGCTCATGCCTCGCGCAACTCACGATAACCACCGCTGAAATAGAGCAGCGGTTCGCCTTCCTCGCGATCGTGCAGCGCCTTGACCAGCCCGAGCAGCAGGATGTGATCGCCGCCCTCGTAGCTGCGCCACAGATCGCACTCGAACACGGCCAGCGCGCCCTTCAGCACCGGCGCGCCGTTGTCGCCGATGACGTAGTCGTCGGCCAGCAGCGCGTGCTCGTTCCGGCGCGAATAGCGCCTGGAGTGCTCGATCTGATCGCCCGCGAGTACATTGATGGCGAAGCACGTACTGCCGGTGAACACGCCGAAGCAGTCGGAGTTGTTCTGCAGACTCCACATCACCAGCGGCGGCTCCAGCGACACCGACGAAAAGGAGTTGATGGTCATGCCGATCGGGCCGCTCTCGGCGGAGCTGGCGGTGACGACACAGACCCCGGTGGCGAAGCGGCCAAACGCATTGCGCAATGCACGACTGTCGAAACTCATCCGAAAACTTCCCGTGATGTGGGCGAATCAAAGCCAGCGATTATCCAGACTCACCGCCCCGACCGCCAGCGCGCGGCGGCGCTGTCGTCGCTGGCGCGCGCCTCGACCCAGTGGTCACCGTGCGCGGTGAACGCCTTTTTCCAGAACGGTGCGCGCGTCTTCAGATAGTCCATGACGAACTCGCAGGCCTCGAAGGCGGCACCGCGATGGGCGGAGGCGACCGCCACCAGCACGATCCGCGCGCCCACCGACAGCCGCCCGACGCGGTGGATAACGCGCACGCCGAGCAGCGGCCAGCGCGACCTCGCCTCGTCGACGATGGCCGCGATGCTGGCCTCGGTCATGCCCGGATAGTGTTCGAGTTCGAGCGCGGTGACGCCGCCGTCGGCGCGCACGCAGCCGACGAAACTGGCGACGGCACCAACCTCTCCGCCATTCTGCAGCGCGGCGATCTCCGCGCCGACGTCGAAGTCATCAGTCTGTACGGTGATACGGTCTGCCATCGCGATCGCCTCAGCCGCCAGTCACCGGAGGGAACAGCGCCACCTCGTCGCCATCCGCCAGCGGCACCGTGCGGCTCGCCACCTGCCGGTTGACGGCGACGATCAGCTGCGACGCGCCCAGCGCCTCGCGCCAGCCTTCGCCGTGCATGGCCACCAATCGTTCGATCAGCGCCTCGACCGTTGCCACGCCGCCTGCCGCGACCTGCAGCTCGCCGGTGCCAAGGCGCTCGCGCAGGCTGGCGAAAAAACGCACCGTGATCACGCCTCGTGCTCCTCGGTCACGGCGCCCTGCCCGTCGCCCTGCCAGTGGCCGGACTTGCCGCCGATCTTCTCGATCAGGCGCACACCGCGGATCTCCATGCCACGATCGACCGCCTTGCACATGTCGTAGATCGTCAGCGCGGCGACCGAAGCGGCGGTCAGCGCCTCCATCTCGACGCCGGTCTGGCCGCTGACCTTGCAGGTGGCGCGGATGACGACGGCGCTACGCGCCGCGTCGAGCTCGCAGTCGACGACGACCGCACCGAGTTGCAGCGGATGGCACAGCGGAATCAGATCGGCGCAGCGCTTGGCGGCCTGGATGCCGGCGATGCGCGCGGTGGCCAGCACGTCGCCCTTGCGGTGGCCGCCATCGGCGATCAGCTGCAACGTCTCCGGCCGCATCGCCACCAGCGCCTCGGCCGTCGCGACGCGCGCCGTCACCGCCTTGGCGGTGACATCGACCATGCGCGCCTGGCCGCGGGCGTCGAGATGGGTCAGTTCGGGAGCGGACATCGGCAACCTCCTGCAACGGGGGGCCTAGTCTGCTACCCGGCAGGAGGGGTTACAAGGCAGGGCGGCTACGCGCGCAGCTCCAGCTCCGCCTGCAGCGGCACCGGCCGCCGCCGGCGCGACACGAACAGCGTGTTGCCCGGCAGCCGCTTCGCCTCCTGCTTGGCGTCGGTGGCCAGCGCGGCGACGTCGTGGTAGCTGAAGCAGTGCGGCGTGTCCGGCTCGGCGACGCCGATCGACAGCGTGATCAGCGGAAAGAAACAGCTCTCGCCGGCGCGGCTGCGCGCGCGCAGACCGCCTTCGCGCAGCTCCTGGTCACTGTAGAAGCGGCCGATGCCGGCGCCGAAGCGCTGCAATACCGCTTCGCAGCGCGAGTGCCAGTCGTCGCTGCGCAACACCAGCATGAAATCGTCGCCGCCGATGTGGCCGATGAAATCCCGCTCCGGGTCGGCCTCGTCGCGCAGCAGCTGCGCCAGGAACAGGATCACCTCGTCGCCGCGGCTGTAACCGTAGTAGTCGTTGTAGGGCTTGAAGGCGTCGAGATCGCAGTAGGCGACATGGAACGGCTCGCCACGCTGCAACAGCTCCTCCAGCAGCTCGTGGATCGGCACGTTGCCCGGCAGCAGCGTCAGCGGGTTGGCGTAGCGCGCGTTGCGAATCTGCTGTTCGGTGATGCGGCGCAGCAGCGTGCTGGTGCGGCCGATGCCGTGGAACTGGCCGTTGCGGGTGATGATGAAATCCTGGCTCAGCGGCCGGTCGCCATCGGCGGTCAGCAGCCGGCTCACCTCCTCCAGCGAGCAGCTGTCGGCCACCACCAGCGTGTCGCCGGAGAGGAAATGACGCACCGCCTTCTTGCCGTGCAGCTCGCGCGTGAAGCGCGCGGCATAGAGTTCGAGCAGCTCCTGCCGCGTCAGCAGGCCGAGCGGCCGGCCCGCCGACACCACCGGCAGGCAGGTGAGATGGCGGTTTTCATGCAGCAGCTCGACCGCGCTGTCGAGGCTGCAACCCGGTTCGATCACCGGCGTGTTCAGCGCCAGATCAGCGACCCGCTCGGTACGGCTGTGCGGCCGCCGCACCGGCAGCGCCACCTTCGACAGATGGTCGAGCACCCAGCCGGCGGCGGCCGGCACCTGATCGGGGCGGCCGATGAAATAACCCTGCGCGAACGGCACGCCCATCGACTGCACCGTGATCAGCTGTTCGGCCGTCTCGATTCCCTCGGCGACGACGTGGCAGTTCAGCTCCTTGGCGATATCCAGAATCGAGCGCAGGAATTCGCGCTTGACCGGGTCGCTGTCGATGCGCTCGATGAAATGGCGGTCGACCTTGACGTAGTCGGGACGCAGCTCGGACCAGGCGCGCAGCCCGGCGTAACCGGCGCCGAGATCGTCGATCGCGATCTGGAAACCCATCGTGCGGAAGTGGTCGGTGGCGGCGCGCATCAGATCGTAGTCGTCGAGCGGATACTGCTCCGACAGCTCGATGACGACGCGCTCGGCCGGCACACCGATCTGGTCGAGAATGCGCTGCGTCATGCCCTGCTGGTAGCCGCGCTCGATCAGGCTCATCGGGCTGACGTTCAGGAACAGCTTGCCCTCGGCGCCGTGGCGAGTGAAACGCGAACAGGCCAGCTCGATGCAGGCGAACTCCAGCGCCGACATCAGCCCGTGACGGCTGGCACTCTCGAACAGATTGAGCGGGCTGTGCAGCGCGCTGTTGGCGGGGCCGCGCGTCAGCGCCTCGTACCCGAACAGCGAGGCGTGGCGCAAATCGACGATGGGTTGGAAAACGGTATTGAGTTGCTGGCCATTGATGACCGCGAGCAGTTCGGTGACGCTGCCGATCGGCGACATGTGAATTCCGCGACGAACGAGTCTGGGACGAATGATCCGGCCGGACTGCGGCCGCCGGCAGCGGCAGCCGCCGCGCCCGTCCCTGGCGTCATCGAATCATCATCGGCAATTCACATGACAGCGACATGACAACAGGTCGCCCATCGCCGCTCAGTCGGCCAGGTAGTACTCCACCGTCGACACGACGCGCACCTTCTTTATATAGGGCGTATTCGAATCCCGATCCTCGATCGAAAACTGCCCCTGGCTGGCCTGACGAATCCTGCCGAGGCGGCTCTGCGAATCGGCGGCGAACTTCTCCGCCACCTCGCGTGCGTTGCGCGTCGCCTCCTCGACCATCGCCGGCTTCAGCGCATTGAGGCCGGTGAACAGATACTCGACCCGCGCCTGATACTCATCACCGGTGATGGCGATACCCTGCTTGCCGAGTTCCACCACTTCGCGCTGCGACTTGCGCACCTGCTCGATGTTGGTCGAGTAGACGGTGACGGTATTGGTGGCCGTGTAGCGGAACGGCTGCCGGCCGGCATCGCCATAAGCCTGCGCCTGCTTGTCGACCAGCGTCGGCGCCGCCAGCGAAATTTCGTCGGCGGAGAAACCCTGCTTCTGCAGAAAACCAGTGATCGCCGCGGCGGAGCTCTGCAGCCGCGCGTTCAGCGCCGGCAGATCGTTGTCGGCCTCGGTGAAGCGGATCGGCCAGATCACGCGGTCGGCCGGCACCTCGCGCTCGGCCAGCCCCTTGACGGTGACGGTGCGTTCGAGCTGCTTGATCTCCAGCGCCGCCGACCCGCCCAGCCACGCCGCGCCGACCAGACCGACGCCGATCAGCACCCCGAGAATCGTTGCCTCCAGTGACCAGCGCATCCGCCCTCTCCCCTTCTATCTGTTGCCGTCGAAACCATCGATCCGGATGCCGGCGATTCAGCCGGCGCTGGCGTCGGATGCTACCATGCGACGCCCCACCCGCCAGCACTTGCGGCAACAGCAGGAGTCTCGACGATGAAGTATCTGCACACCATGGTTCGCGTCAGCGATCTCGAACAATCTCTCGACTTCTACTGCAACAAACTCGGCATGGTCGAGATCGGCCGCAGCGTCAACGAAGCGGGACGCTTCACGCTGGTTTTCCTTGCCGCGGCCGAAGATGAAGCCATCGCGCGCGAACAGAAGCGCCCCGCCCTCGAACTGACCTGGAACTGGAACGAGAAAGGCTACGACGGCGGCCGCAACTTCGGCCACCTTGCCTTCGCCGTCGACGACATCTATGCAACCTGCAGGAAACTGATGGACGCCGGCGTGACGATCAACCGCCCGCCGCGCGACGGCCACATGGCATTCGTCCGCTCGCCGGATAACATCTCGATCGAGCTGCTGCAGAAAGGCGAAGCACTGCCGAAGCAGGAGCCGTGGGCGTCGATGTCGAATACGGGATCGTGGTGATACGCGGCAGCTGGACCACCCAACAGCGACCGGAAAACTGACGAACGGTCGTTGACTGAGTTTTTTCTTCGCGATAACGTCCGGCCAGATTCATCGTCGCCCCGGCCGCCTCAGGAAGTCGAACGCAGCCATCACGATAAGAGCCGGGATATTCATCGCCGACAAGGAGGTCTCAATGCGAGCCATCGCTACCCCTCTCCTGTTTTCCGGTGTCGTCCGCTCCGCGTCGGCATATGTCCATACCAAACTCTCCGCTGCACCTGAACAGGTACGGCCGGGAGCGAACGGCATGACTCCCGCCACCCGAATTTCCTCGTCAATGCAGTGCTCGCAAGAGCGTCAGTCACCATAACGACTGGAAAGCACCACAACTTCAGTTTTCCAGAAAAACATCGGCTGAAAATGCCGAACCGTGGAGTCCGGCTGGCTATGAGCTTCAACTCTCTTGCGCGCATCCTTTTGGCAATGGCCATTTCGATTTCAGCGGGACATGCCAGTGCGCTGAACCTGAAAAGCTCGAACTACACCGTGTACGAGGGCACCAGCAGCCTGGGGGATCGATTCATTTACCTGCTGCCCAGGCAGGGGACACTGATCATTCACGGGGAGATCGTGACACCGATCAGTTTCATGCCGAAGATGCCGGCGTACACGATGCGCATCAACCTGGACGGGTCGCTGTCGGAACTGGCTGCCAACAACGACCTCGATGCCGAGAACATCATCGCGGCCTGCAATTTCTACGGTGTCACCTGCGCACCGTCGTCGATCGCCCTCTTCAGCGGCGATTTCGACGGCGACAGCCAATCCGATTTCGCCTTCCAGTACAGCGGAAGAATCCATATCGTCAGAGACGCCACCGGCAGCTCACCCGAGTTCTATGCCACGCTGATACCGCCGCCCGGCACGCAGATCGCCTCGATTTCGGACATGGACGCCAATGGCGGCGCGGATATCATCCTGACCGGCAACGCCGGCATGCTGGCGAGCATGGGCAACGGCCGATTCAAGGCGCAATCCGTGCCCCTCTTCTCCGACACCAGCCTGACCGGCGCCATTGCCGGCACCTTCCGCGTCAACGAGCAGGGTGCAGCCACCTACAACGTTCCGATCATGACCTTCGCCGGCACGGCCGGCGTGGCTCCGCAGATCAGCCTGAACTACAACAGCCAGAACGGCTCCGGCATCGCCGGCGTCGGCTGGTCCGTCGGCGGGTTGTCGGCCATCAGTCGCTGTCGCCAGACCGAAGCACAGGATGGAAAGGCACTTGCGCTCAGCTTTGGCGCCGGAGATCGCTTCTGCCTGGATGGACAACGGCTGATCCTGACCAGCGGCTCCACCTACGGCGCGCCGGAAACGAAGTACCGAACCGAGATCGACAGCGGCGTCGAAGTCACCGCCAAGGGTGGCACCACCGGAAATCCCGGCCACTTCGAAGTTACCCGCAAGGATGGCTCCACCAGCCAGTACGGCAACGGCAACAACGCCAAACAGCTCGCCGGTAGCGCCACGCTGACCTGGGGAATCAGCCAGTTCGCCGACAGTGCCGGCAACCCGATCAAATTTCACTACACCAGCGACAATAACAGTGGCTTTCGCATAGACCGCATCTACTATGCCTTCGGTGCCAACAAGAGCGCGGCCACATCCGGCACCTATGTCGCTTTCACCTACGGAACCAGGCCCGACAACCAGATCAGTTACGTCAATGCAGCCAGGCTGGCGAACACTGTGCGACTGACCAGGGTCGAGACATTCAACGACAACACCTCGCTGCGCAGCTACAACCTGCAATACGCATCCGCGCTGACCGAGCACGGCACCACGAACCGCTTCGTGCTGGCGAACAGAAGCTATCTGGAAGCGCTTTACGAATGTGTCGGATCGCAATGCCTGAAACCGACGAAGCTTGAATGGCTGGCAAAAGCCGGAACGTCGATCGACTGGAATCACGGCCAGACCTTCACGTTCGAAAACCAGAGCGACCGGGTCTCCAGCTGGAAGCCACTGGATTTCAACGGCGATGGCCTCATGGACCTCGCGGTGGCCGTCGCCGACTACGACGATGACAACGATATTCACGACATGTGGATCTACATCTACCAGGGGCTGCCCGAAGGTGGATTCTCCACATACCAGGCCTTCGCCAAACACTGGAGCCACTCCAACAACAGAATCCCCATGCAGATCGAGGTCACCGACTACAACGCCGATGGCAAACAGGATCTGGCTTACTGGATTGCCGGCAGCAGCTGGAGAATTCTGTTGTCCGAACCAACGGCCAGTGGCGGCTGGAAGATCGGTACCGGCAACGACACTTTCGATGTCGATACCGGAATTCAGGATTCAGTCCTGTTTGCAGATTTTGATTCGGACGGCCTCGCGGATGCGCTCTATCACAACTGGTCCGACTGGCCCTCTCATCCTCTGGCAATAAATTATCGCCGTCTGGAGAGAAACTGGAGCGAGCCCGCCTCATCCAACAAAGCGTATGGCTTTGCCGCCCCTGTCAGCCTCTACAATCCCGATTCGGCTCCCGTCGGATGGACACTTCTTGCAATGTACGGCATGGAGGGTGCGAACGGCGGTCTTGCACCCGTGTTCGACCTCAATGGAGAGGGTTCTACCCCGTTTCCACGGACGGTTTAAAAAGGGCTGAAAACTTCTGATC
>CAZEVP010000061.1:0-17969 GCA_964515735.1 uncultured Verrucomicrobiaceae bacterium
CCATCGTCATGCCCAACCTGGTGCCGCCGGTGCTGACCACGGCGCAGGCGCTGGCCTACCGCGAGCGCATCGACGCCGCCCAGCGCGACTGCCCGCACCGCTTCCAGCCGCTGATGGTGCTCTACCTGACCGACAACACCGCACCGGCCGAGATCGAAGCGGCCAAAGCCTCCGGTGCCGTGTTCGCTGCCAAGCTCTACCCGGCCGGCGCCACCACCAACTCCGACTCCGGCGTCACCGACCTGCAGAAAATCTACCCGGTGCTGGCGGCGCTGCAGAACGAAGGGTTGCCGCTGCTGATACACGGCGAGGTGACCGATGCGGCGATCGATGTGTTCGATCGCGAGAAGAGCTTCATCGACCGCCATTTGCGGCGGATCGTCGCCGACTTCCCCGCGCTGAAGATCGTGTTCGAGCACATCACCACAGCGGACGCCGCCGACTTCGTGCGCGAGGCGCCGGCCAACGTGGCGGCAACGATCACTGCGCACCACCTGCTCTACAACCGCAACCACATGCTGGCCGGCAACATTCGCCCACATTTCTATTGCCTGCCGATCCTGAAGCGGAACACGCACCAGCAGGCACTGATCGCCGCCGCCATCTCGGGCAGCCCGAAGTTCTTCCTCGGCACCGACTCGGCACCGCATGCGCGCAATAAAAAGGAGGCTGCCTGCGGTTGCGCCGGCTGCTTCACCGCCTTCGCCGCCATCGAGCTCTACGCCGAAGCCTTCGATCAGGTCGGCGCACTCGACAAGCTCGAAGGCTTCGCCAGCCACTTCGGCCCCGACTTCTACGGCCTACCGCGCAACGGCGACACCATCGCGCTGCGGCGCGAAGCGTGGACCGTTCCCGAACAGTTCCAGCTCGGCACTGAACCGCTGGTGCCACTGCGCGCCGGCGAGACCATCGGCTGGCGAGTGGTCGAGGCATGAGCGACCTCATCGGCAACAGCTCGACAGAAAAAGGCACGGCAGAAAAAAGCGCGACCAAGAGCCTGCTGGCCCAACGTTTTCGCGGTTTCCTGCCGGTGGTGATCGATGTCGAGACCGGCGGCTTCAACGCCGGCACCGACGCCCTGCTGGAGATCGCCGCCACCACGCTGACGATGAGCGACGACGGCGTGCTGCAGATCGAGAAGACCTTCGACTTCCACGTCGAACCGTTTCCCGGCGCCAACATCGAACGCGCCGCACTCGAATTCACCGGCATCGACCTCGAACACCCGGACCGCAACGCGCAGCCGGAGGCGATCGTCTTCGGCGAGCTGTTCCGCGAGATCCGCCACCGCGTCAAGCTGCACGGCTGCACCCGCGCCGTGCTGGTCGGCCACAACGCCCACTTCGACCACGGCTTCCTGATGGCGGCGGCGGAGAGGGTCGAGGTCAAACGCAACCCGTTCCATCCGTTTTCGGTGTTCGACACGGCGACGCTGGCGGGGCTGGCCTACGGCCACACCGTGCTGGCGCGCGCCTGTGCACTGGCTGGCGTCGCCTTCAACAACAGCGACGCGCACTCGGCCGCCTACGACACACTGAAAACGGCCGAGCTGTTCTGCGGCATCGTCAACCGCTGGCGTGAACTTGGCGGCTGGCAGGAACCGGCGGACAGCGGCGATAAGGAAAACATCGAATCGGAGCGCTGATCTTCTGCGACACATGGATGTGTCGCCCGCAGATCAAGCATGAACATGCTTGATCTGGCGTGAGCAAAGTCAGGACATGCGCCTGACTTTGCGGTCCCCGAAAAAGTCAGGACGACTTTTTCGGGAACAAACTAGGTACTGAGCACCTTCTCGCCGCGCGCGATACCGGAAACCCCGGTGCGCACCACTTCGAGAATCGCCGCTTCGCCAACCGCTTCCAGGAACGAATCGAGCTTGCTGCTGGCACCAGTGATCTGCACCGTATAGACGGTCGGACCGACATCGATGATCTGACCGCGGAAGATATCGGTGCAGCGCTTGATCTCGGCGCGCTGTGCGCCAGTGGCGCGCACCTTCACCAGCATCAATTCGCGCTCGATATGCGCACCCTCGGTCAGATCGACCAGCTTGACCACATCGATCAGCCGGTTCAGGTGCTTGGTGATCTGCTCGATCTTTTGCTCATCACCGGTGGTGGTCAGCGTCAGCCGCGACAGCGTCGGGTCCTCGGTGGCGGCGACGTTCAGCGTGTCGATGTTGTAGCCGCGCTGCGAGAACAGCCCGACCACGCGCGACAGTGCGCCCGGCTCGTTTTCCATCAGGAGAGAGATAATCCGCCGCATGTCAGGTGCGCTCCGTTTTGCTCAGCCACATGTCGCGCATCGAGCCCGGTGCCACCAGCATCGGGTAGACGTGTTCGTGCGGATCGACGTGAATATCGAGGAACACCAGCCGGTCCTTCAGCGCGAACGCCTCGCGCATCGCCGGCTCCAGGTCTTCGCGCTTGTCGACGCGGATGCCGACGTGGCCATAAGCCTCGGCCAGCTTGACGAAGTCGGGCAGCGAATCCTCGTAGGTGCTCTGCGAGTAGCGGCCGCCGTACTGCATGTCCTGCCACTGCTTGACCATGCCGAGGTAGCCGTTGTGCAGGTTGATGATCTTCACCGGCAGCCGGTACTGCGTGCAGGTCGACAGCTCCTGGATGTTCATCTGGATCGAGCCCTCGCCGGTGACACAGGCGACATCGGCATCGGGAAAGGCGAGCTTGACGCCCATCGCTGACGGCAAGCCGAAGCCCATCGTGCCGAGGCCGCCGGAGTTGATCCAGCGACGCGGCTGGTTGAAGCGGTAGTACTGCGCCGCGAACATCTGGTGCTGGCCGACATCGGAAGTGACGAAGGCATTGCCACCGGTGACCTGGTACAGCGTCTCGATCGCCTCCTGCGGCATGATCAGCGGGCCGTCGGTCGGGTAGCGCGGCTTGTGCCACAGCCCGGCGTAGTCGCGCCACTCGTCGATCCGCCCCCACCAGTTGGCCAGCGCCTCGCGGTCGATCTGCTCGCCGGCCGCGCGCGCCTCGCCGATCTGCTCCAGCATGTCGCTCAGCACCGAGTCGCACGGGCCGACGATCGGCACGTCGGCCGTCACCGTCTTCGAGATCGACGCCGGGTCGATGTCGATGTGGATGATCTTCGCGTCCGGGCAGAACCGGGTCGGCGTGTTGGTGACGCGGTCGTCGAAGCGGGCGCCGACGGCGAGCACGACGTCAGCGTGGTGCATCGCCATGTTGGCCTCATAGAAGCCGTGCATGCCGAGCATGCCGAGGAACTGGCGATCGGAGCCCGGGTACGCGCCCAGCCCCATCAGCGTGTTGGTGACCGGGAAATCGAGTTCGCGCGCCAGTTTGGTCAGCAGCTCGCTGGCGTTGCCGAGGACGACGCCGCCGCCGCTGTAGATCACCGGGCGCTTGGCGCCGAGCAGCAGCCCGACCGCCTTGCGGATCTGGCCGGCATGGCCACGCGTGGCCGGCGCGTAGGAGCGCAGCTTCACCTTCTTCGGGAAGTGGTACTCGAACTTGTCGTGCGGGTTGGTGATGTCCTTCGGCAGGTCGATGACGACCGGCCCCGGCCGTCCCGTGGTGGCGATGTGGAACGCCTTGCGGAACACCTCCGGAATGTCGACGGCGCGCTTGACCAGGAAGCTGTGCTTCACGATCGGCCGCGAGATGCCGACCATGTCGGTCTCCTGGAAGGCGTCCTCGCCGATCAGGTGCGACGGCACCTGGCCCGACAGCACCACCATCGGGATCGAGTCCATGTAGGCGGTGGCGATGCCGGTGACGGCGTTGGTCGCGCCGGGACCGGAGGTGACCAGCACCACGCCGGGCTTGCCGGTGGCGCGGGCATAGCCGTCCGCCGCGTGGGTGGCCGCCTGCTCGTGGCGCACCAGGATGTGCGGAATCTTCGAGCGCTTGAACAGCGCGTCATAAATATGCAGAACGGCGCCGCCCGGGTAGCCGAAGATGTACTCGACACCTTCGTCCTCCAGGGCCTGCGCGATCATTTCGCCGCCGGATAACAGCTCCACGAAAATACCCTCGTCTCAGTTGAGAACACTGAATGAAAAGACCGACCGGAGAGTCGCCAATCACTTACACAACCTTCGACCGGCATTGTGCGAAAGGACACGAATGTCGGTGCGTGCGAACAGGGCTACCGCGACCGGACCAACGCCCGGGTGACGGCATCCCTCGCTGGACTCCGCTGGGTGGCGCGGAGCCGGCTCTCGCTCGCAACACAGGTCGTGTGTTGGCGGAGACAGGAGTTGCTGTGGGGAAGGCTGATCAGCCCGTCCCCGGGGCGGAAGCGCTGCCGGTGAGGCGTCGCATCCGGGGCCTGCTGCTAGGTGCAAGGAATTGCGTATTTTTTATACCTGCCACCGCAGTGTCAAGGTATTTGCCCGGCTGCACCCGAAGCGACGGCCCCGCAGGGGCGGCCGCCAGAGATGGCAGGTCACAAAAAATCGCCGGGAGCGATTTTTGACGCCACGTCAGTGGCGACCCCGCAGGGTGACCACCATGGATGGTCGGTCACAAAAAATCGCCATGAGCGATTTTCGGCGTCGCACCAGCGACGACCCGAAGGGTGACCGCCACGGACGGCGGTCACAAAAAAACACCTCCAGGCTGCAATTTCCCAACCCTTTGCCATACTTGGGCGGCATTTGCGCAACCGGGATCGTAATCGCATGACTGGACAACAACGCCGCCGGCCTTCGCCGCGCTGGATCTGCGCCGCCGCGCTGCTCGCCCTCTGCCCCGCCGTGCTGGTTGCCGGCCCGAGCGGCTACTACCGCTGGACCGACGACAAGGGGGCGACCCAGTTCACGCAGCAGCCGCCGGCCGGCCGGCCGTCGGAGTTCGTGCGCACCGCCACCGGCACCTCGAGCCGGGTCGAGGCGGGCACCACCGGTGGCGAGGCCGTGGCCACCGACGACCAGAAACCGGCGGATGCCGCCACCGACCAACCGGCGCCCAGCGCGCTGGAAGGGGTGCCGGACAAGGATCCCGCCAAGTGCGAAGAGACGCGCAGCACCCAGACCATCCTCAACAGCAGCGCGCGCATCCGCGAGAAAGGGGCTGACGGCGAATACCGCTACCTGAACCCGGACGAGATCGCCGAGCAGAAGCGGCTCGCCGACGAGGCGATCAACATCTACTGCGAATGAGTGCGGTGGAAGCAGACGAAGGGGCCGCTTGCGGCCCCTTGTCGTTTCCGGCGCACCCTTCGTTTCCGGCCCCTCGGCACCGGCTCAGGAGATGACGAAGCGGTAGCCGACGCCGGCCTCGGTCAGCAGGTAGCGCGGATTGGAGGCGTTCTCTTCCAGCTTCTGCCGCAGATGTCCCATATAGATGCGCAGGTAGTGGGTGTCCTCGGCGTGTGCCGGCCCCCACACCTCCTGCAGCACCTGGCGATGCGTCACCACGCGACCGACATGCTGCGCCAGGCACGACAGCAGCCGGAACTCGATCGGTGTCAGGTGCACCGGCGCACCGGCGCGCACCACCTGCCGTGTCGCGAAGTCGACGACGACCTCACCGAACTGCAGCCGCGCCAGCGCATCGGTCACCGGCCGGCGCCGGCGCAGCGCCGCCCGCACCCGCGCCAGCAGTTCGCCGAGGCCGAACGGCTTGACCAGATAGTCGTCGGCGCCGAGGTCGAGCGCCGCGATCTTGTCCTCCTCCTGGCTGCGCGCCGACAGCACCAGAATCGGCACGCTCGACCAGGTGCGGAATTCGCGAATGAATTCGAGGCCGTCGCGATCCGGCAGCCCCAGATCGAGCACGATCAGATCGGGTTTGCGGTTGCCGGCGTCGATCAGCCCGCGCTGCACGGTGCCGGCCTCCTGCACGTTGTGCCCCGCCGACTCCAGCGCCGTCTTGACGAACTCGCGGATGCGCGGCTCGTCCTCGATCAACACGATGTTGCAGCTGTCGCCACTCATCAGACCCTCACGTCCATCAGCTCCTCACGCTCTTTTGACTCTCACGTCATGGGAATTTCGATCGCCGCGACCTCCGGCGCCGGCGGCGGCTCGTTCAGCGGCAGCGTGAAGCGGAAGCAGGCGCCGCCATCGGCCGCCGCCTGCTGCCAGATGCGCCCGCCGTGCGCCTCGACGATGCTGCGGCAGATGGCGAGCCCCAGACCGACGCCGGGAATCGCCGATTCGGCGTCACCGCGGCTGAACTTCTCGAAGATCGGGATGCCGCTGTCGACGCCGGGGCCGTCGTCGTCCACCGATATTTCCAGATGGTCATCGACGACCGCCGCCGCGATCCGGATGCGCCCGCCGGCCGGCACGTACTTGGCCGCATTCTCCAGCAGATTGGCGAGCACGCGCTCGATCAGTGCGGCGTCGCAGCGCACCAGCGGCAACTGCGCCGGAATGTCGGTCTCGATGCGGTGGCGCTGCAGCGCCAGGCGCAGGCTGTAGAGCGCGCAGCCGACCACCTCCTCGACCGACTGCCACTCCAGATGCAGCTTGACGGCGCCGGTCTGCAACCGCGCCATGTCGAGCAGGTTGTCGACCAGCCGGCTCAACCGCGCCGCCTCGTCGCAGATCTCGTCGATGCCCTGCCGCAGCCGCCGCCGGTCCTCGGCGAAGTGCAGGCTCTCGGTCAACCCGACCAGCGCCGTCAGCGGCGTGCGCAGGTCGTGCGAGATCGCCGTCAGCAGCGAGTTGCGCAGCCGCTCCGACTCGATCCGCACGAACGCTTCCTGCGAGATGTCGACGTAGTGGATGCGCTCCAGCGCGATGGCGATCAGCGACGCGCAGGTATCGAGATCACTGTCGCCGCCATCGAGTTCGCGCCAGTGGCGCGTCTCCACCTTGCACACCAGCACGCCGCGCGAACGCATCGACGTGCGCAGCGGCAGGTAGCGCAGCAGGCCGTCGGCGCCATCGGGCGGCGGCAGCCGGCGATCGCTGGCCTCGAGCACGCGGCGCGCGCGCTCCATGTCGAAGCGGATCGGCGTGCCGCCACCGACCGGCAGCAGCCGGCCATCGCCATCCGGGCACAGCAGCGAGCAGTCGATCTTGAAGTTGTCGGCGAGAATGCGCCGGGCGATCGCCGCCACCTCCTGGCGCGTCGACACCCCGGACAGCGCCTGCGCCAGCTCATACAGCGCACGCGTGCGCGATTCGCGGCGCACCGCCGCACGGCTCTGGAAGCGCATGCCCGCCGTCAGGTTGCCGGTGATCAGCGCCACCGTCAGCATGACCGCGAAGGTCATCGAGTATTGCAGGTCGTTGAAACCGAACCCCGGCGTCGGCGGCACGAAACAGAGGTAGAACGCCGACGAGCCGAGCAGCGCGCCCAGCACCGCCGGGTAGCGGCCAAAGCTGCGGCCGATCACCAGTACCAGCAGCAAATAGAGCAGCGCGATGTTGACGTTGGCGATGCGGCCGTGCGCGATCAGGCCGACGCCCGTCACCAGCGCGCAGCCGATGATGACCAGCAGATAGGCGAGCAGCGATTCGCGCTCCTCACCGAAGATCGACGACATCAGCGTGCGGTGCCAGGCGCGCTTGGCCACCGGGATCAGCGTCAGCTGCACGTCGGGCACCACCTCCGCCAGCCGGCTCGACCAGCGCTCGCTGGAGCGCCCGTGCATGCCGGCGACGACGTGGCGGCAGCGGTGCGCCTGCACGTACTGCGTCACCGCATCGGCGATGTTCAGGCACGGAATCGTCGCCGTACGCGCACCGAGCCGCGCCGCCAGCTTCAGCGCCCGCTGCACCGACTCGCGCTCGGCGGCACTGGCATAGCGCGACTCCGGCGGCTGCAGGCAGATCACCTCGAAGCTCGATTCCAGCTGCTGCGCCAACCGGTGGGCAACCTCGACGATCCGGCTGCCCTCGTCGACGCCGATCACCGCCACCACCCGGGCGTCGTCGCGCGTGCCGGGCACCTCGGCGCTGCGGTCGATCGCGGTCAGGCTGCGCAACGCCAGCATCCGCAGCGCCGAGACGGCGCTGTCGGGCACCGCCCGCCGCCGGTCGACCAGCACGATCTCATCGGCGCGCCGCAACACCGCATCGCTGACCACCGCCAGCGGCCGGCGCCCGGTCAGCGCGGTCACGGTCTGCACCAGGCTGGCCAGCTCGGTCACGTCGAGCGGCGCGAACACCGAAATGCCCGCCGCCAGCAGCGCCTGGGTCCGTCCCCAGCGCGTCTCGCCGTTGCGCACGCTGCCGACCAGCGACGGCATCAGCACCGCCTTCGGCCGCTGGTGCAGCAACTGCGCCAGGTCGACCGCCTCCGCCTCCAGCGCGGGGCGGCCGCTGCCGCGCAGGCTGTCGACGTCGACCTCGACCCCGGTATCGCCGTGCAGCAGCGGCCGCTGCTCGGCCACGTCGAGCAGCTGCTCCCACGCCGCCGGCAGGTCGCCGACGGAGAAGAACAGCTTGAGCCGGCCGGCCGGCGGCGGCTTTAACATTGGCTGCATCGGGTCCACACCGCATCGCCCCGGCCACACCGGCCGGGGCTCCTGTTTCGCGGCGTCATCCTACCGGAGCAGCGCCGGGCGGACACCCCGCCGGGCCGAGACGCCACCTGCCGCAGGCCCGCCGGCCGGCGACACACGCCGCTCCCGGCCGCACCGGTGGGTACTGGCGCAGCCGGCACATACCAAGTCATCATTAGTTCCATATCGTCTTAGAACCGCCTTCATCAGAAATCCCGATGATAAAAAAGACGTAAAAAAATCATTTACGCGATATTCAGCGGCGCCCGTTCGCCCCTATCATCGGCGCAACCAAAAGGTCGACCGCTTCGATCAACGGAGATAACAATTCGAAGCGTCAGTCGTACCTTTTCATCTGCGCCGCAGCGGTAAATCGTGTGGCGCTCTGGTTCGAACACGTCTCCCGCAATGGATGCCTCCCGGTCGCTGAAGCACGAACAGGTGCAGGCGCGGTTGTAGAGGTGAGTCGATAAAAAACTGGTTGGGTAGCAATGTCGTATACGCTCCGCAAAAGCCCCGCTCAACGCTATTCCGGAATAGCCCTCGTCATCGGCCTGCACGTCGTGGTCGTTTACCTGCTGGCGTCCGGTCTCGGCAAAACCGTGGTTCAGGTGATCACCGGCCCGATCGAGACCAAGGTCATCGAAGAGGTTCAGGCCAAGCCGGACGAGCCGCCACCGCCGCCGCCGAAGCTCGAAACCCCGCCGCCGGAGTTCGTGCCGCCGCCGGAAATCATCATCGCCTCCGACCCGGCGCCGGCCACCAGCACGGCCATCACCCAGGTACAGAACAAGGTGGTGACGCCGCCGCCTCCGCCGCAGCCGAAGGTCGAAGTCACTCAGCCGCGTTCGGATCCGCGCCGCCCCAACTCGCAGCCGCCCTATCCGACGGTTTCGAAGCGTCTTGGTGAAGAGGGTGTCGTCACCCTGCAGCTCTACGTCACCAAGAACGGCCGCGTCTCCGAAGCGAAGGTACAGAAGAGCAGCGGATTCCCGCGTCTGGACGAAGCCGCGGTACGCGAGGCCCTGCGCAACTGGCGCTTCATTCCCGCCAAGCGCGGCGATGAAACGATCGATGCCTGGTACTCGATCAACGTCCGCTTCGAACTGAAACGCTGATTTTGAACCGTAAGGCCGATGGCGCCCGCGCCATCGGCCGACCACCCCACCCCGAACCCAACTCGCTGCAACAACAGGTAACCGCCATGAAGAAGACCGTATCCATCATCGTGCTGCAGGCCATGCTGGCCCTTGGCAGTCCGCTGCTGCACGCCCAGGAGACCGCGCCGGTCGATCCGCTGAGCACCCAGCCCGTCATCGTCGATCCGGCTGCGGAAGAGTCGGCTCTCGACCCGATGGCCGACCCGAACGCCGAGTTCGCCGCCGAACCGCAGCAGTCGACCGTCGACAGCGCCGCCGAGGCCACCGCGACCACCGACAACCCCTACGGACTGGGCGCCCTGTGGGATCAGGGCGACTACATCGCCAAGGCCACGCTGATCATCCTGGTGATCATGTCGGCCGTCACCTGGTACATCATGTTCACCAAGCTGTGGGAACAGCAGCGCCTGATGGGTCAGGCCCGCGCCGCCTCGCGCGTCTGGGAAGCCTCGTCGATCCTCGACGGCGTCCGCAACCTGAAGGACAACAGCGCCTACCGCTCGATCGCCGAAGATGGCCTGAATGCGGTCAAGCACCACGACGGCCGTCTGACCGACAAGATCGACGTGCAGGAGTGGCTGACGATGACCATCCAGCGCTCGGTCGAACGCATCAACAGCCAGCTGCAGGGCGGCCTCGCCTTCCTAGCCACCGTCGGCTCGACCGCACCGTTCATCGGTCTGTTCGGTACCGTCTGGGGTATCTACCACGCACTGGTCGCCATCGGCGTTTCCGGTCAGGCCTCGATCGACAAGGTCGCCGGTCCGGTTGGTGAGGCACTGATCATGACCGCCATCGGTCTGGCCGTCGCCGTACCGGCAGTACTCGGCTACAACTGGCTGATCCGTCGCAACAAGCTGGCCATGGAGCAACTGCGCTTCTTCGCCGGCGACATCCACGCCTACCTGCTGATGGGTGCCCGCGTCGCTTCCGAGCAACCGGCAACCTACGCCGCCCAGGCCGCCAAGGCCCGTGCACAGCAGCCGGGCAAGAACGCCTGAGACTCCGGAACGGCCGAGAAGAAGAGGTAGATTGTCATGGGCATGAATGTCTCCAGCGGCGACGGTGACGACGACGCGCTCAACTCCACCATCAACACCACCCCGTTGGTGGACGTCATGCTGGTTATCCTGATCATCTTCCTGATCACGGTACCGGTGGTGATCAAGACGGTACCGGTCGACCTGCCGAAGGCGAGCAACGTGCCGACGCAGACGAAGCCGGAGAACGTCGTCATCGCCGTCGATGCCGAGGGGAATCTCTTCTGGAACGATGGTCGGGTCCCCAACAACGACGTGCTGGTCGAGCGACTGAAGGGCGTGGCGGTACTCGACCCGCAGCCGGAAGTGCACATCCGGGGCGACCTGAACAGCCGTTACGAGTATGTCGGCCGCGTGGTCTACGCGACCCAGCGCGCCGGCATCCGCAAGGTGGGCTTCATCACCGAGCCGACCCGCTGATCCGGGCGGCTCGGGTGACACCCGTCAGAGAGGTATCAACATGGGCATGAATGTAGGCAACGGCGGAGAAGACGGCGACGGCGCAATGGTGGAGATGAACACCACGCCGCTGATCGACGTTCTGCTGGTTCTGATCGTGATGCTGATCATCACCATCCCGATCCAGACGCACGCGGTCAAACTCGACATGCCGCGCCCGAACAGCACACCGCCGCTGGTCGAGCCGGAAGTGGTCAAGATCGACGTCGACTTCGACGGCACCGTGGTCTGGAACGGCACCCCGGTCGCCAGCGGCGACCAGCTGGTCAGCTACCTGCGCAGCGCCGCCAGCAAGCAACCGCAACCCGAATTGCACCTGCGTCCGAACAAGTTGACCAAGTACGATGTCGTAGCCAAGGTTCTCGCCACCGCACAGCGCGTCGGCGTCAAGAACATCGGTATCGTCGGCAACGAACAGTTCATGTAAGCGACGCACCCTTCTCTCCAGAGACCCTACTCGCCGCCTGACAGGCGGCGAGCCTTTTTGCGAGGTACGAACGATGAAATGGGCAAAGGCTATGGCGGTGACCGCACCGCTCCTGCTGGGCACCGGCACCCTGACCACGCTCACCGTCACCGCAGCACTGGTGGCGAGCCCCGCCGCCACTGCCGCCGACAAGAAGCAGCAGCTGAGCTCCAAGGTCGGCAAGCCGTTGCAGGCCGCTCAGGCACTGGCGCAGAAAGGGCAGTTCAAGGAGGCGATGGCCGAGGTTCGCACCGCCGCCGCCGTCAGCGGCAAGACGCCGTATGAAGAGAAGGTGGTCAACGAGTTCACCGCCTATGTCGCGATGAACCTGCGCGACTACGCCACCGCCACCAAGGCCTATGAAGCGACGCTGACCAGCCCGCTGCTAACCAAGGAAGAGCTGCCGCAGCGGCTGTCGACGCTGGCCAAGCTGAACTATCAGCTGAAGCAGTACAACAAGGTCGAGACCTACGCCAATCGCTACCAGAAAGAGGTCGGCTACGACGCCGAGATGGTCCTGCTGCTGGCGCAGAGCCAGTACGTGCAGAAGAACTACGCCGCCGCCGAACAGGCGATGGGCGAGCTGATCAAGCGCAGCGCCACCCCGAAAGAGGAGTGGCTGAAGCTGCGGATGAGCTCACTGCACAACCTGCAGCGCCGCGACGAAGTGATCCAGGTGCTCGAGCAGCTGCTGGTGCGCTACCCGTCGACCGACTACTGGAACGACATGATCGCCTACCTGCAGTCGGCACCCGGCAACACCGATCGCATCAGCCTCGAGACGTTCCGCCTGAAATATCAGGTCAGCACGCTGGAAGCCGACGAGTACATGGAGATGTCCGAGCTGGCGCTGGCGCTCGGACAGTACGGCGAAGCGCTGTCGCTGCTGCAGTCCGGTTTCGACAAGGGCATCCTCGGCAAGGATACCGGCGGTCGCGACCAGCGCCTGCTCGCTCTGGCCAAGAAGGAGGCGCAGGAAGATCAGGCCAGCCTCGCCACCGTCGCCAAGGAGGCCCAGGCCAGCAAGACCGGCGAAGTGGCCGTGCGCCTCGGTGAGGCCTACATGAACTACGGCAAATACGCCGAAGCCGAGCGCAGCATCGCCGCCGGCCTCGCCAAGGGCAGTGTGAAGTCGACCGACGAGGCGCAACTGCACCGCGGCATCGCTCTGGTGAAACTGAAGCGCAATCAGGACGCGATCGCTGCGTTCAAGGCCGTGCCGGCCAGCTCCTCGCTGGCGCGCGTGGCGCGTCTGTGGGTGATCTACGCCAGCAAGGCCTGATCGCCGGCAACACCCTCGGGCCTCGCACTCGCTGGCCCGACGAAAAAAGCCCGCAACCAAGGTTGCGGGCTTTTTTATGGCGAGCTATTCAGGGTCGCTCCCTGCTGGTCTGCCACTGATGCGGCGTTGGGCGTGGCTCCCGGCCATTTTCACGGTGGCCGTCTATGGCCGCCCGTTGCAATGTACCTGGCGCCGACCTCAGCGCCGGCGCCGCTGTGCACCGACGGCGCCGGCGGCCGCCAGCAGCCCCGCCAGCACGACCATCACCGGCATCCCGAACACCGGTACGCCGGCGATGCCACCGGCCAAGGCCAGCAGTGCCGGCGCGCCCGGGTCGACGATCTGACCGTTCACCACGCCGTCGGCGTCGAACGGCCCGCCGTCGGTGAGCGAGAACGCGATGCGCTGCTTGTCACCGACCGTCGTGATCTCGCCGGCGACGTCGTGCCAGACGCCGCCGGTATCGCGCTTGTAGAAGCCGGTGATGGCTGGTGTCTGCGGCAGGTATAGCGCCAGCTGCACGGTGCCGCCGGGCGCGACGTTCAGCACCGTGAAGCGGAACGCCCCGAACGGATACGCCAGACCGATCGGCGCATCCCCCGGCACTGCGATCGCGTCGACATCGACGATCGGCAGTACCGCACCGCCGTTGTCCGCCGCCTCGGCCGCCAGCGTCGCGTATTGCGTACCCGGTGCACGGGCGACCAGCGAGACGACGTTCGGCTGGTCGACGTCGGGTGTACCGTCGCCGTTGCCATCGCCGCTGCCGCCGCCCGACGGATTCGGCACCCCACCCTGCTCGGCGTCATCGATGCCATTGGCGTAGGCCAGCGTCACCCGCTCGCTGCGGAATTTCTGCTGCGCGGGGGTGCCCGCCACCTTGCAGACACCGTCGCCGTGCCAATTGCTATCGCCGTTGTCGACGACCAGCTGAACCTCGGCGCCGGGCGCCAGCGACGCCAGCGGCCCCATCACCCCCTCGAAGCTGCCGCCGGCGACGTCGAACGACAGATCGGTGGCGAGCCGGTGCGGCGCCGTCGCCGGCAGGCCGTCCCAGACGTAGAGCGCGAAACCACCGCTGGAGGCGGTCGGTCCGGCGACGATCAGGTAGCGGCCGTCCTGGCTGCGCTCCAGCGCGCGAATCGCGCGACCGTCGAGATCGAGCAGGATCGGCGCGCCGAAGCTGGCCGGCCCGGTGCCGCCGATCAGCGCGGCGAAGTTCTGCACCGGCACAATCAGCGCGCGGTCGCGGCCGGCGGTGTCGAGCAGCGGCGCGCGGAAGCCGACGTAGGCCGTGGTGCCGTCCGGCGCCATCGCCAGCCCCTCGATGTTGAAGCCGGAGCCATCCGCTTCCTCCGGAATCACCCCCACGGCGGCGCTGGCCGCGAAGCCGAGGTAGTCGGCGCCGAGCCCGTGGCCGTTCGACTGGTCCCACCCGATCAGGTCGGTGCGCAGATCGTCGTAGCGACCGGCGTAGCTCAGCGTGCTGGCACCGCCGCTGCCGGCGATGTCGGTCGCGAACAGCCGGTAGCGGTTGACGCGCAGGTCACCGCTCGACGAGTTGCCGTGCGAGGCCAGCCAGAACAGCCGGCTGCCGATGCGCTCGACCGCCTCGATGTCGACCTCGCGCGGCACGCCGGCCGACAGGTCGGTCAGGCCGAGGTCGGTGCTGAAGTCGAACGCGTCGATGAAGTAGCCCGACTGCGAACGCGCATAGAGCCGGATCAGCTGGTCCTCGTCGTTGGCGAGGAAGAAGTGGTCGTCGTCGACCGCCGCCGCGGCCGAGGCGTCGCAGGCGCCGGTGTGGAAGCGGGTCTGGTCCGGGCGGGTCGAGGCCGCCGACACCGCGTACAGCAGGTAGTAGCTGCTGGTGTTGGCATCGCCGTCGGTCACCGACACGGTGACGATGGCGCGGCCCGGCCCCTGCGGCGCGATGCGCAGCGTGCGGCTGGCGCCACTGCCGGACAGCGTCAGCCCGGCATCGGGCACCACCGCCTGATTCGAACTCGTCGCCGACATCACCAGCGCGCCGGCGGCGGTGGCATCGTCGGACAGCGTGAAGTCGATACCGTCGACGCGCGCGGGATCGGTCGGATCGGCGAGCGCGGCGGCGACGAAGCCGTGGCCCGTGTCACCGAGGCTGAGCCGCGCCGTCGTCGTCGGCACCACCACGATGACCGGGTGGTCTGCCGGCGTGCCGGCACAGGCATCGAACGCCACCGTCGCGCGCGCACTGCGGCCGGGGCTGCCGCGGGTACCGCCCACCGTCTCGATCGAGCCTTCGGCATCGGCGACGGTCGACAGCGTCCACAGCCGGGCGACGTTCAGGCCGAGCGCTGCCGCCGGCACCCACGCGCTGTGCTGATCCGTGCGCGGCGCCTTCGCGTCGTCACCGGTGGCCGCCTGGTCGTTGTAGGTCAGCCGGTCGACCAGCTGGCCGTCGGCGTCGTAGAGGTTGATCTCGTCGCTGCGGCTGAGGTTGCGCGTCAGGTTGCCGATCACCTTGACGCCGGCGCACAGCCCCCACGCCGTGCGGAAGGTGTCGGCGGCGGTCTCGGTCAGGATCACCGATTCGCCCGGCAGCACTACGCCGAAGTTGCTGAGCGGCACGTATCCCGGCGTGCGGCCGCTGTCGTCGAAGCTCCAGCCGGTCATGTCGACCGGCAGGCTGCCGACGTTGGTGAACTCCATGAATTCGCCTTCGCCACCGACGCCGGCGTTGTACATGAACTCGGTGATGCGCATCTGCGCGGAGGCGGAGGCAGTGAACAGCAGGAACAGCAGCGGGGGCAGCGCGCGGCGCGCGCGCAACGGGCGACATCTCATGGCGGGCTCGGTCTCTCGGGCTGGAAAAAGAGAAAGCGCCGGTCCGACCGGACCGGCGTAAGCCCGCGAGCATGTAGAGCGTCTGTTACCGCGTCATGACGACGATGTGACGGCGTGTGCGAATCAGCCCTTGACGAAGCCGATCCGCTCGCCGTCGGCCACGGCGTGAATGGTGTCGCCCGGCACGAACGCCCCTTTCAGGATCTGCTGCGCCAGCGGGTTTTCCAGATGCTGCTGGATCGCCCGCTTCAGCGGCCGCGCGCCGTAGACCGGGTCGAAGCCGATCGCCGCCAGCCTGTCCATCACCGCGTCATCGACCTCGAACGCCAGCTCGCGCTCCTTCAGCCGCCGTCGCAGCAGGTCGAGCTGGATCGTGGCGATGCCGCGGATCTGCGCCTTGCCGAGCGGGTGGAACACCACGGTCTCGTCGATGCGGTTGATGAACTCCGGCCGGAAGTGGCCGCCGACCACCTCCATCACCGCCGCCTTCATCGCCTCGTAATTGTCCTCACCGGCGAGGCGCTGGATGATGTCGGAGCCGAGGTTCGACGTCATCACCACCACCGTGTTGCGGAAGTCGACCGTGCGCCCCTGGCCGTCGGTCAGGCGGCCATCCTCCAGCACCTGCAGCAGGATGTTGAACACGTCCGGATGCGCCTTCTCGACCTCGTCGAGCAGCAGCAGCGAATACGGCCGGCGCCGCACCGCCTCGGTCAGGTAGCCGCCCTCCTCGTAGCCGACATAGCCGGGCGGTGCGCCGATCAGCCGCGCCACCGAGTGCTTCTCCATGAACTCGGACATGTCGATGCGCACCATCGCGTCACTGGAATCGAACAGGAACTCGGCCAGCGCCTTGCATAGCTCGGTCTTGCCGACGCCGGTCGGGCCGAGGAACAGGAAGCTGCCGCTCGGACGGTTCGGGTCGGACAGGCCGGCACGCGCGCGCCGCACCGCGTTCGAGACGGCGACCACCGCCTCGTTCTGGCCGATCACACGCTTGTGCAGCTCCTCCTCCATCCGCAGCAGCTTCTCGCGCTCGCCTTCGAGCATCTTCGACACGGGAATACCGGTCCAGCGCGAGACGACCTCGGCCACCTCTTCGTCGGTGACCTTGTTGCGCAGCAGTTTCATGTCCGACATTTCGGCCTGCGTCGCCATGTCGAGCTGTTTTTCCAGCTGCGGGATGATGCCGTACTGCAGCTCCGACATTTTCGTCAGGTCGCTGGAGCGACGCGCCGCCTCCAGATCGAGACGCGCCTGCTCGAGGTCGCTCTTGATCTTCTGCGAGCCGTGCAGCGCCGCCTTCTCGGCCTTCCAGATCTCGTCGAGATCGGCGAACTCGCGCTCGACCTTGTCGATCTCGTTGGAGAGCAGTTCGACCTGTTTCTTCGCGCCTTCGTCGGTGTCCTTCTTGACCGCTTCGCGCTGGATTTTCAGCTGGATCAGACGCCGTTCGAGCCGGTCCATCTCCTCCGGCTTCGAGTCGATCTCCATGCGGATGCGCGACGCCGCCTCGTCGATCAGGTCGATCGCCTTGTCCGGCAATTGACGATCGGTGATGTAGCGCTGCGACAGCTTGGCGGCGGCGATGATGGCACCATCGGTGATGTCGACGCCGTGGTGAACCTCATAGCGCTCCTTCAGGCCGCGCAGGATGGCGATGGTGTCCTCCTCGCTCGGCTCGTTGACCAGCACCTTCTGGAAGCGGCGCTCCAGCGCGGCATCCTTCTCGATGAACTGGCGGTACTCATCGAGCGTGGTGGCGCCGACGCAGTGCAGCTCGCCGCGCGCCAGCGCCGGTTTCAGCATGTTGCCGGCATCCATCGCGCCCTCGGCCTTGCCGGCGCCGACCATCGTGTGCAGCTCGTCGATGAACAGGATGATGCGGCCCTCCTGTTTCGCCAGCTCGTTCAGCACCGCCTTCAGCCGCTCCTCGAACTCGCCGCGGAACTTGGCACCGGCCAGCAGCGAGCCCATGTCCAGGCTCAGCACGCGTTTTTCCTTCAGCCCCTCCGGCACCTCACCGTTAACGATGCGCTGCGCCAGCCCCTCGACGATGGCGGTCTTGCCGACGCCGGGTTCGCCGATCAGCACCGGGTTGTTCTTGGTGCGACGCTGCAGCACCTGGATCGTGCGGCGGATCTCGTCGTCGCGGCCGATCACCGGGTCGAGCTTGCCGCCCTCGGCGCGCGCGGTCAGGTCGATGGTGTATTTGTCGAGCGCCTGGCGGTTGCCTTCGGCTTCCGGGTTGTCCACGTTCTCCCCTCCCCGCACCTTGTCGATGG
>CAZEVP010000062.1:0-17329 GCA_964515735.1 uncultured Verrucomicrobiaceae bacterium
GCCGCGCTCTGCATCCGGCGGCCGGTGGCGACGGTGCTGCTGACGGTGGCGGTGGCGCTGACCGGCGCCGTCGCCTTCGTGCTGCTGCCGATCGCGTCGCTGCCGCAGGTCGACATGCCGGTCATCAACGTGCAGGCGGTGTTGCCCGGCGCCAACGCCGAGACGATGGCGGCCACCGTCGCCACGCCGCTGGAGCGCGCCATCGGCCGCATCGCCGGCATCACCGAGCTGACCTCGGTCAGCAACCAGGGCAACACGCGCATCAGCGTGCAGTTCGACTTCGACCGCGATGCCGATGCCGCCGCGCGCGAGGTGCAGGCGGCGATCAACGCCGCGCAGGGGATGCTGCCGGCCGGGCTGCCGTCGGCGCCGGTCTATCGCAAGGCCAACATCGCCAGTTCGGCGGTCATGGCGATCGCGCTGACCTCCGATTTCCGCTCGCGCGAACAGCTCTACGACGTCGCCTTCACGCTGCTCGGGCAGAAGATCGCGCAGGTGCCGGGGGTCGGCCAGATCAACGTCAACGGCAGCGCGCTGCCGGCGGTGCGCGTCGCCGTCAACCCGACCGCGCTGAGCCACTACGGCGTCGGCCTGGAGCAGGTGCGCGCGGCGCTGGCCGCCGCCAATGTCAACCAGCCGAAAGGCGTGGTCGAGTCGGACGACCGGCTCTGGCAGATCGACGTCAACGACCGCGCGCGCCGCGCCGCCGACTACCGCGACCTGATCGTCGCCTGGCGCGACGGCGCGCCGGTGCGGCTGTCCGACGTCGCCGACGTCAGCGATTCGCTGCAGGAGTTGCGCAACGCCGGCAGCGTCAACGGCAAGCCGGCGGTGGTGCTGTCGGTGTTGAACCAGCCCGGCGCCAACATCGTCGAGATGGTCGACCGGATCCGCGCGCTGCTGCTGCAGCTGGAAGGGGCGATTCCGGCCGACATCGACGTCACCATCGCCAACGACCGCACCGGCACCATCCGCGCCACGCTGCGCGAGGTCGAGCACACGCTGCTGATCTCGATCGGTCTGGTGATCCTGGTGGTCCACCTGTTCCTGCGCAGCGGCCGCGCCACGCTGATTCCGACGGTGGCGATTCCGGTGTCGCTGCTCGGCACGCTGGCCGTCATCCACCTGCTCGGCTACAGCCTCAACAACCTGTCGCTGATGGCGCTGATCATCGCCACCGGCTTCGTCGTCGACGATGCCATCGTCGTCGTCGAGAACACGGCGCGGCTGATGGAACGCGGCGAACCGCCGGTGGCGGCGGCGCTGCAGAGCCTGCGCGAGGTCGGCTTCACCGTCGTCGCGATGAGCCTGGCGCTGGTCGCCGTGCTGCTGCCGGTGCTGCTGATGGAGGGGATCATCGGCCGCCTGCTGCGCGAATTTTCGATGACGCTGTGCATCGCCGTGCTGCTGTCGCTGGTGGTGTCGCTGACGACGACGCCGATGCTGTGCGCGAAGCTGCTGCGGCCGCATCGAAAGCCGGCGCAGGCGCGGCGTACTGGCCGGCTGGCGGTGCTCGGCGCTCGCATCGTTCGCGGCTATGGCGCCACACTGCTGTGGGCATTGCGCCACCGCTGGCTGATGCTGACGCTGCTGGTGCTGGTGGTCGCATTGAATCTCTACCTGATCGCCGCGCTGCCGAAGGGGTTCTTTCCGCAGCAGGATACCGGCCGGCTGCAGGGCAACTTCCTCGCCGACCAGGCGATCTCGTTCCAGGCGATGCGCGGCAAGATCGATCAGCTGATGGCCATCGTCGATGCCGACCCGGCGATCGAGAGCCACTACGAGTACACCGGCAGCTCCGGCGCCGGGCAGAACAACACCGGCAACATGTTCGCGCGGCTGAAGCCGCGCAATCAGCGCGACGTCTCCGCCGCCGAGGTGGTGGCGCGGCTGCGTCCGCAACTGGCGAAGGTGGCCGGCGCGACGCTGATCCTGAACGCGCAGCAGGACATCAACGTCGGCGGCCGGCCGGGCGCCGCCCAGTATCAGTACTCGCTGCTGGCCGGTGACCTCGACGAACTGCGGCAGTGGGCGCCGCGGCTGTTCGAGGCGCTGCGCGCGCTGCCGCAACTGACCGACGTCAGCAGCGACTGGCAGGAGCGCGGCCTGCAGACGGTGCTGCGCGTCGACCGCGAGGCGGCGGCGCGGCTCGGCATCTCGGCGGCGCGGATCGACGCGACGCTGAACGACGCCTTCGGCCAGCGGCTGGTGTCGACCATCTACGAGCCGCTGAACCAGTACTACGTGGTGCTGACGCTGCGCCCCGAGTTCACGCGCGACCCGCAGGCGCTGCGCCACATCCACGTCACCAGCGACCGCGGCGAGACGGTGCCGCTATCGAGCTTCAGCCGCTACGAGGTGACGAGCGCGCCGCTGGCGGTCAACCACCAGGGGCAGTTCGCGGCGGCCACGGTCTCGTTCAACCTGGCCGCCGGTGTCACGCTCGGGGAGGCTGCCGCGGCGATCGATCGCGCTTTTCTCGAACTGGCGCCGCCGGGCTCGGTGCGCGGCGGTTTCGCCGGCACCGCGCAGGTGTTCCAGAAATCGCTGCAGAACCAGCCGCTGCTGATCCTGGCGGCGCTGGTCATCGCCTACATCGTGCTCGGCATCCTGTACGAGAGCTTCATCCACCCGCTGACGATCCTGTCGACGCTGCCGTCGGCCGGCGTCGGCGCGCTGCTGGCGCTGGCGCTGTTCGGCAGCGAGCTCGGCATCATCGCGCTGATCGGCATCCTGCTGCTGATCGGCATCGTCATGAAGAACGCGATCATGCTGATCGACTTCGCGCTCGACGCGCGCCGCGAGCATGACATCGACGCGCTGACGGCGATTCACCGGGCCGGGCTGATGCGGTTCCGGCCGATCATGATGACGACACTGGCCGCCATCTGCGGTGCGCTGCCACTGGCGCTGGCGCTCGGCGACGGCTCCGAGCTGCGCCGCCCGCTCGGCATCACCATCGTCGGCGGCCTGATGGTCAGCCAGCTGCTGACGCTGTACACGACGCCGGTGGTCTACCTGCACCTGGACCGGGTGCAGCGCTATTTTCTGCGGCGGCAGCGCGCGGAAGGGTGTTGCTAAAAGTGCAGAGTGTTGGCACACGAACAAGCGGTTGCTCTGTTTTGCGCAAGCGATCCTGATAACTATTTTCAGAAATGCCGTTTCGCGGGATTTCTGCCGAATTTTCCCGCCAAATGCCCTGTTTCAAAGGAGTTTCGTCGAAGGTCGCAGATGGCATGTTTTCTGCCTTGACACTCATCGGTAATCCTCCGATCGCTTTGCATCGCGTTTCTGGATGGCGCGTCGAAGGCGCGGAGCCTCGTCTGTTCTGGCGGCAATCCCGGGCCAAACCGGGAATGGAGACATCATGAGTGCGCTCGCCCATTCCACCTCGATTCGTCGACACGCCCGGCATCACGTCGTCGCGCTGAAGTCCGGCACCCATGAACGGTCTGAACAGCGGCTCGCGGAGGTCGTCGTGCTGGTGCCGCGCCAGCACGTGCCGCTGGCGCCGCCGCCGCGCAAACGCTCCGGCGTCGCCGTGGCGCTGACGCTGCTCGGCGTCGCCGCGATCCATGTCGCGGCCGGTTGGGCGCTGTTCAGCCAGCCGGCGCCGCAGAAGATCACGGCGGCCGAAATTCCGCCGATGACGGTGGAGTTCTACCGGCCGCCGGTCGAGCAGCCGCCCGAGCCGCAACAGCCGAAGGAAGAGCCGCCGCCGCCGAAACCGGTGGTGCAGAAACCGAAACCGGCGCCGAAGCCGGTACCGAAACCGGTCGAGCCCGAGCCGGCTCCGGTGCAGGAAGTGGTCGCCGTCGAACCGGAGCCGACACCGCCACCGCCACCCGCGCCGGTGCTGACCAAGGCTTCGGCCGACGCCGGCTATCTGCGCAACCCGGCGCCGGTCTATCCGCCGTTCGCCCAGGATCAGGGGTGGGAGGGGAGTGTGCTGCTGAACGTCTTCGTGCTGCCCAACGGCAAACCGAAGGCGATCGAGATCCTGCAGTCGAGCGGTCGCAAGATCCTCGACGACGCCGCCATCAAGGCGGTGCAGCGCTGGTCCTTCGTGCCGGCCAAACTCGACGAGGTTCCCGTCGAATCGTGGGTCGAGGTGCCGATCGACTTCCGGCTTCAGTGAAAGGGAGCCGCTGAAAAAGCCAGGACGGCTTTTTCAGCGGTTTCAACGTCGCCGGTCATCCGTTTTTGTGTCTGTTGTTTTGTTCTGAGTGAGTACCCCATGAAAAGTCTGTATCAATTCGCCGTAGACCTGACTCTGTGGCTGCTGTTCGCGTTTTCCATCGTCACCTGGGCCCTGATCTTCATCAAGGGCGTGCAGAACTGGCTGGTTGCCCGTCGCAACCGCCGTTTCACCAAGGCCTTCTGGGGTGCCAGCGACCTGAATGCCGCCGCCGCGCTGGACAGTCACGAGGGCTCCGCGGCGCGCGTGGCCGAGACCGGTTTTCGTACGCTGCGCAACGCGGACGCCAGCTCCGCGCACGATCTGGAACACAGCTGGGACCGGCAGGATCTGCTCGAACGCCATCTGCGCCAGCGCATCCAGAAGGAGCGCCGCTCGCTCGAAAGTGGCCTGGCGATACTGGCGTCGATCGGCACCACGGCGCCGTTCGTCGGCCTGTTCGGCACGGTGTTCGGCATCATCGAGGCGCTGACGGCGATCACCAGCAGCTCGTCGGCCAGCATCGAGGTGGTCGCGGGTCCGATCGGCCACGCGCTGATCGCCACCGGCTTTGGCATCGCCGTCGCCATTCCCTCCGTGCTCGCCTACAACTATTTCCTGCGCCGCCTGAAGCTGATCTCCGCCGACCTCGACGATTTCGCCACGGACTTCATCACGCTGGTGCAGAAGGCCGGGTTCCGGGTGAAACCGGCCGCGGCCGCGAGCCGGCTGTCCGGTAACCGCGGCGCCGAGACGGCCACCGCTCCGGTCGGCAATCAATCGTCGCCGGAGGTATTCGTCTGATGGCCATCTCCAGTGCAAGCGGCGGCGACAACGACGAAGTGCTGAGCGAAATCAACATCACGCCGATGGTCGACGTGATGCTGGTGCTGCTCGTGGTGTTCATCATCACCGCGCCGCTGATGACGAACGCGATCACCGTGAACCTGCCGAAAACGGAAGCGACACCGCAGCTGCAGAAGCCGGAGGAACCGCTGGTGGTCAGCATCGACGCCGGTGGTGTGATCTATCTCGGCAAGGAGGAAGTGCCGATCGAATTCGTCGAGCAGGAGCTGATCACACGCAAGGCGGCGAATCCCGACATCCGTCTGAACCTGAACGCCGACGAGGTGGTCTCCTACGGCGTCGTCGCCCGCATCATGGTGATCATCGAGCGTGCCGGCATCGACAAGCTGTCGGTCATCACGCAGCAGGATGGCGCGTAGCGACACCGGGACGAGCAGCGCAGGGAGGCGTACAGGTGGATGGCGAAAGCCATCCACTTTTTTTCCCGCTCGTGAATTTTCGAACCCGTAGGATGGGTGGAGCCGAAAGCGATACCCATCACCTCACCATCGCAATCGCGATGCACTGGACGGAGCGACAGATCTCACCCTGAAGAAGCGATGCGGAGGGGTCGAGGGTGGTGGAGGGCGATGGGTATCGCTGCGCTCAACCCATCCTGCGTTGGGCGCTCACAGGAACGAGGGCTTGGCGAACGCCTCGGGCGTTTCCAGCTGCGCGGCGGCGGGCATCTCATCGTCGAGGGCGCCGCCCTCGTCGATCGAATCGCGCAGCAGGCCGTGGCGTTTCAGCAGCGTGCGCATGACGTTGCGCGAGATGCCGAGCAGTGCGGCGGTGTGGACCTGGTTGTGGTTCTTGTGGCGGAACGCCTCGGTGACGATCAGGCTTTCGAGCTGGTTGAACAGCGCGTCGCCACCGCTCTCCAGCGTCTGGAACAGCAGCCGCAGCTGGCGGGCGATGACATCCAGCGGGGCGTCGTCGGCATCCGCCGCATGCAGCTGGCCGGCATCGCCGCCGCGCCGCGCGCTCCTGCCGACCGCCAGTGGGCTGCGGCCGCCGGCTATCTTGATGTGCTGCGGTTCGATGGTCTCCTTCTCGGAGACCAGCAGCGCGAAGTGAATGACATTTTCCAGCTCGCGGATGTTTCCCGGCCAGCTGTAGTGGGTCATCAGCTCCCTGGTATCGAATGAGAACTCGGGCTTCCTGCAACTCATGCGGTCGCTGTAGAGGCGCAGGAAATAGTCCGCCAGCGGCATGATGTCGCCCGGCCGCTCGCGCAGCGGCGGCAGTTCGATATGGGCGATGTTGATCCGGTAGAGCAGGTCGCGGCGAAAGTGACCCGCGGCCACCGCATAGTCGAGATCGACGTTGGTGGCGGCGATCAGGCGGATGTCGACCGGAATGCTCTTGCGCGACCCGATGCGCACGACCTCGCGCTCCTGCAGCACGCGCAGCAGCTTGACCTGCAATGCCAGCGGCAGGTCGCCGATCTCGTCGAGGAACAGCGTGCCGCCGTTGGCGGCCTCGAACCAGCCTTCGCGCCGGCCGGTCGCGCCGGTGAACGAACCGGCCTCGTGACCGAACAGCTCGCTCTCGGCCAGCTGGTCGCTGATCGCGCCGCAGTTGACCGCGAGAAACGGACCCTTGCGTCCGCTCAGCCGGTGTATGTGGCGCGCGACCACCTCCTTGCCGGTGCCGGTCTCGCCGCCGATCAGTACCGGCGCTTCGCTCGGTGCGATGCGCTCGATGTAGTCGAGCAGCAGTGCCGACACCGGATCGGAAAAGACCAGCGCCTTCGCCCGGATCGACAGCGGTTGCGCGTTGCTTCCGACCAGCGACAGCACGACGGGCTCGGGGTTTTCTTCGCTCACGGGCTTCACTCGGAATCGTCGATAAAAAAGAAGGGGCGGATAACGGTATTTCGGAGATTCTATTAATGAGGTTCGGGATTTCTAACGAATTTATGCATATAAGCTTATCGATCGAAGATTCTGGTTTTTCCGCGTGTTTCACCGCACCCGGAGACCTGTTGCATATCCAGCATGGCTGCTGATTTTTCAACAGTTGGCATCAGAAAAATTCAATTTTTTCTGATTGTTCCGTCGCGGTATCCTGCCGGTTTGGCGGCAATGTATAGTTGCGGGCGCTTCGGGATCCGGGGCGCCGGCGTCGGCAGTGGGTGCCAGGCTGCAGCGGATTTGCCGGATATTTGCAAGGAGACGTGCGCGCTTGATCCCGCGTATGGTTGATGGTGTCAACATATCCGGAATATATGGCGGCACAGCGTCGCCTCCGTCGTGTTGTCGGCAGGTATAAGAATTCGGTTTCGCCACAGGATTGTCCGTTCATGCCAAGGTCCAGCAAGCCAGGAAGATTGCACGAGGTTTTTTACGCCCGCGCCCCGTTCCCGACGCCGGTGGCTATCGCCATCCAGCTGGGCTGGATACAGGATGCGATGCGGCATCTGGCGGGTGTCGAGGTCAGGTCGCTGCATGAGACGACGAACCCGGCGGACCTGCCACACCATTTCGAGATCGATCACCTCAACGCCTTTCGCCAGGGCGGCAGCATTCCGCTGATCTGGGCGCGCGCCAACCGGCAGGAGACCCGCGTCATCGGACTGACCTGGACCGACGAGTACCAGGCACTGGTCGCGCGGCCGCAGTCGGGGATTCGGAGCGTCCGGGAGCTGCGCGGCCGGCGCATCGGCCTGCCGAAGCACGACATCGTCATCGACCACGCGCGCGCGTCGGCGCTGCGCGGCTTCAGCGTGCTGCTGGAGAACGAGGGGTTGAGCCTGCGCGATGTCGAAGTCGTCGATCTGGAGGACCACGAGATTCCGGCAATGGTGCGCGACGGCCAGGTGATCTCGATGGGGACCGGTCGCCGCGGCCGCCACAGCTACGGCAGCGAGGTTCATGCGATGACCAGTGGGCTGGTCGACGCGGTCTACGTCAAGGACGTGCGCGGCGCCCAGGCCACCCACCTGATGGGCGCCCAGGTGATCGCCGACATCAACGGCCATCCCGATCCCTATATCCGCATCAACAACGGCACGCCGCGTCCGCTGACGGTGAACGCGTGGCTGCTGGACAACTATCCGCACCTCGTCGACTGCCTGGTCGAGCAGGTCTGCAACGCCGGCGAGTGGGCGCGCTCGCGCCCCGACGAGACGCTGACTGTGCTGAGCCGCGAGATCGGCTGGTCGCGGCACTGGGTCAGCTACACCTATGGCGACAACGTCCACCGCAACCTCGGGCTCGACCTGAGTCCGGCCAATGTCGGGCGCTTCACGCAGATGAAGGATTTCCTGCTGCAGCATGGCTTCATTCCGCACGATTTCGATATCGAGGCGTGGATCGATCCGGCGCCGCTGGAGCGCTTCCTGCGCAGCCGCAGGGGAGGGCTCGCCGGCGCGCGAGAGAGTCGCTGGTCGTGTCCGCCGGTTCCGTTGCGTTCGTTTCACTAGGGAAGCGCTGACCAAGTCCCCTCTCCCTTCAGGGAGAGGGGAGAAATACGTTTTTCAGAGGTTCCCCCGGAATCCGACTGCACGAATTTCAGCAGCGCTGCGTATGCAGTGATGATCGCCTGCTGGATTACTCACACTCCTTCATATTCCTCCGATCGGTAAATCGCGCAGTCGACATTTTTCCTTTCGACAGCCGTTGCCAGGATCGACGGACGAAACGAGAAAATCCCTGAAAATTTCGTGATAAACGATCGTTCGTCGATGCGCGTCGACGAACTCGCGGCAATTTTATTTTTTAGGCATGAATTCTGCTCTGCGCTGTCTCCATTCCTCTTCGATACAGACGGAGCGACAGTCATGTCCCAGCAACAGACGAACACGGTGGAACTCTGGTACACCCGTTGCGGCGCGGCGACCGCGTCGGCCCTCGCCATCCGCAAGGGTTGGCTGCAGCAGGAGTTCGCAGGGCCGGGCACGGTGCTGCATTCGCTGCGCGATTCCGACAGCCTCTCCACCCGCAACTCCCATTACAACCACAGCCAGTCGGGCATGTTCCGCGAGGGCGGCAACATTCCGCCGATCTGGGCCAAAGGCTCCGGTCAGGACACCGTGGTGGTCGGCATCACCTGGCTCGACGAGTACCAGGGCATCCTGACGCGCGCCGACAGCGGTATCCGCACGGTGGCGGACCTGAAAGGCAAACGCCTCGGCGTGCCGTTGAATCGCGGTGGCGTCATCGACTTCCAGCGCGGCGCGGCGCAGCACGGTTACGAGACCGCGCTGAAACTGGCCGGGCTGACGGTCGCCGACGCGACGCTGGTGGATATCGAGACGCCGAACCTGGACAACGCCGATGGCCCGCGCCAGCTGCGCGACAGCGGCGCCAGGAGCCTCGAAGTCGCGGCGCTGGAGCGCGGTGACGTCGACGCCATCTTCCTGCGCTTCGCCCGCGGCTACCGGTTGTCGCGCGACCCGCAGTTCCACCAGGTCATCAACATCAACGAGCATCCCGACCCGCTGGTGCGCGTCAACAACGGCACGCCGCGCCCGGTGACGGTCGATCGCGCCTTCCTCGACCGCCATCCGGAGATCGTCGTGCGCTACCTGACGGTGCTGCTCGAAACGGCCGAGTGGGCGAAGGGCCATCGCGACGAGGTGGTCGAACTGCTGCGCGCCGACGGCAGCGACATCACCGCCGAGGAGGTCCTCGGCTCGCACGGCGACCGCGTTCACCATTCCTTCGAACCGAAACTGACGCCGGAGTATGTGGCCGGCCTCGACGCGCAGAAGAATTTCCTGCACCGCTGGGGCTACTTCGCGAACAACTTCGACATCGCCAGCTGGATCGAATACGGACCGCTGGAGCAGGCCCGGCGCATCTTCGAACAGCGGCGCGCCGGGCGCGCCGCCTGATCCTCGCTTCATCCGTTGCATCGACCGGCGCGACCGTCCGGTCGATGCACCACTGTCGACGCCGGTATCGGCGCAGACGATCCACGGCCAGTGAGCCGTCAGACGGAGGTTTTCATGGGCAGCAAGCAGCGCCAACTGGTACTCAATGTCTTTCTGCAGCGCTTCGGCCACCACCTGGCGGCGTGGCGCCACGGCAGTTCGACGGGTAACGGCCGGCCGGACCTGGACTGGTGGCTGCGCGGCGCGAAGCTGGCTGAGGAGGGCAAGTTCCACACCTTCTTCCTCGCCGATTTCATCGGCCAGTCCGGCGACATCACGCCGGAGACCGGCCGGCGTGGCATCAGCTACCAGTTCGAACCGTTCACGCTGCTGTCGGCGATCGCCGCGCAGACTCGGCATATCGGTCTGGTGGCGACCGTCAACACCAACTACGAACACCCGTACCAGGTGGCGCGCAAGTTCACGTCGCTCGACCACATCAGCGGCGGCCGCGCCGGCTGGAACGTCGTCTCGTCGTATCAGGAACACACGGCGAAGAACTTCGGCCTGGACGAGGCGCGCGCCCGCGAGGACCGCTACGGGCGCGCCGCCGAATTCGTCGACCTGTCCAAACGGCTGTGGGACTCGTGGGATGACGACGCCTTCGACCACCCGGACCGCAAGGCCGGCCAGTTCTACGACCCGTCGGCATCGCACCCGCTGAACTATCAGGGCAACCATTTCACGTCGGAAGGGCTGCTCGATTTTCCGCGGCCGATCCAGGGCTACCCGGTGCTGGTGCAGGCCGGCAACTCCGACGCCGGCCGCGAGTTCTGCGCCCGCATCGCCGAGATGAGCTACTGCTCGGCGCAGTCGCTCGACGTCGCGCAGACGTTCTATCGGGATGTGAAAGGTCGCATGGCGAAATACGGGCGAGCCGAGGATCAGCTGATCATCACGCCGGGCCTCTCCGTTGTCGTCGCCGGCAGCGATCAGGAGGCTCAGGACCGCTTCGGCGAGCTGCAGCAGCTGGTCGACGTCGGCAAGGTCCAGTTCGGCGGCTTCGATCTCTCCGGCTACGACGTCGACGGGCCATTGCCCGACCTGCCGTACCAGGCCGGCGAGAACGGCGTCGGCCGTTTCCAGCAGCAACTGGAGCTGGCGCGCCGCGAGAACCTGTCGATCCGCCAGCTGGTGCTGCGCTTTCGCGTCGCGCGCGGACACCTGCAGGCGATCGGCTCGGTCAAGACCGTGGCGGACACGATCGAACAGTGGTTCGTCGAGCGTGGCGCCGACGGCTTCAATGTCGTACCGCCGTACCTGCCGCAGGGGCTCGAGGATTTCGTCCGGCTGGTGGTGCCGGAGCTGCAGCGCCGCGGCATCTTCCACAAGGATTATCGCGGCGGCACCTTCCGCGAAGAGCTCGGGCTCGACACGCCGCGCAATCCGTTCAGCCGCGGGAATGCGGCCGAACGGTCCCGTGTCGCGTGAGTGCGGAGGGGCGTAGAGCGTGTGGCACTACCTGATCAAACGTTTGCTGGCAATGGTCCCGACCCTGTTGGGTGTACTGACGCTGACCTTCGTCGTGACGCAGTTCGTTCCCGGCGGCCCGGTCGACAACCTGCTGGCGGCGGTCGACGCGGAGGGGGCGCGCACCGGCGTCGAGGGCGGCCTCAGCGGCGGCGGCTGGAGCTACAGCGGGCGCAATGGCATCGACGATGCGCAGGTTGCGCACCTGACGAATCTCTACGGCTTCGACCAGCCGCTGTGGGATCGATACACGCAACTGCTCGCCAGCTTCGTCGTCTTCGATTTCGGTGACAGCTATTTCCGCAACGACAGCGTCTGGTCGCTGATCCAGTCGAAGCTGGCGGTATCGGTGTCGCTCGGCGTCTGGACCTTCATCCTGACCTATCTGGTGTCGGTGCCGCTCGGCGTCGCCAAGGCGGTGCGCGCCGGCAGTGGCTTCGATCTCGTCACCAGCCTGATCGTGCTGACCGGTTACGCGGTGCCCGGCTTCGTGCTCGGCGTGTTGCTGATCGTGCTGTTCGGCGGCGGCTCGTTCTGGGACATCTTTCCGCTGCGCGGGCTGACCTCGGACAACTGGCACGAGCTGAACGGCTGGGAAAAGGTTGCCGACTACCTGTGGCACGTGACGCTGCCGGTGACGGCGTCGGTGGTCAGCAGCTTCGCGCTGAAGACGCTGCTGACCAAGAACACCTTCCTCGACGAGATCCGCCGCCAGTATGTGCTGACCGCGCGCGCCAAGGGGCTGTCCGAGCGGCGGGTGCTGTGGAAGCACGTGCTGCGCAACGCGCTGCTGCCGCTGGTGACCAGCTTTCCCGGCACCTTCATCGCGGCCTTCTTCACCGGCAGCCTGCTGATCGAGACGCTGTTCTCGCTCGACGGCCTCGGCCTGCTGTCGTTCGAATCGATCAACAGCCGCGACTACCCGGTCGTGCTCGGCAGCCTCTATCTGTTCACGCTGATCGCGCTGGTCACCAAGCTGATCGGCGATGTCGCCTATGTGCTGATCGATCCCAGAATCAAGTTCGATGCCGTGGAGGCACGATGAACATATCCATCAATCAGGCCATCGATTCCGGCGCCGCCGTCGCGCTGCCGCGCGGTGCCACCACCGTCGACGAGCTGGCCGGGCAGCCGGCGCGGCAGCGGCTGCAGGCCATTCGCCAGGAGTCGCCGCGGCAGCGCATCTGGCGGCGCTTCAAGAGCAACCGCCTCGGCTACTGGAGCCTGATCCTGTTCTCGACGCTGTACGCGCTGAGCCTGCTCGGCGAGTTCATCTCCAACGACAAACCGCTGCTGATCTGGCATCAGGAGCGGCTCTACTTTCCGCTGTTCCGGGACTATGCCGAGACCGAATTCGGCGGCGAGCTGCCGATCTTCGCCGACTACAACGACCCGCACATCCGCGCGCGGCTGGCGCAGGCGGGCAGCGTCGTCGTGCGCGCGCCGAACCCGTTCTACTACGACACGCTGAACTACTGGTCGCCGGCCGGCCACTATCCCGGCCCGCCGGATGCCGACAACCTGCTCGGCACCGACATCGCCGGCTACGACATCCTGGCGCGGCTGATCTACGGTTTCCGCACGTCGGTCACGTTCGGCCTCGGGCTGACGCTGGTCGGCACCATGCTCGGTGTCGTCATCGGCGCCGTGCAGGGCTACTTCGCCGGCCGCGTCGATCTGGTCACGCAGAGGCTGATCGAGATCTGGGGCTCGATGCCGGAGCTCTACCTGCTGATCATCTTCTCGTCGCTGTTCGAGCCGAGCCTGATCCTGCTGTTCGCGCTGCTGTCGCTGTTCGGCTGGATTTTCCTGTCCGACTACGTGCGCGCCGAGTTCCTGCGCAACCGCCAGCTCGAATACGTCAAGGCGGCGAGGGCGATGGGGCTGTCGCACCTGCAGATCATCTGGCGCCACATCCTGCCGAACAGCCTGACGCCGGTCATCACCTTCCTGCCGTTCCGGATGAGCGCCGCGATCATGGCGCTGGCCAGCCTCGATTTCCTCGGCCTCGGCGTCAAGGCGCCGGCGCCGAGCCTCGGCGGCCTGCTGTTGCAGGGCAAGGAGAATCTCGACGCCTGGTGGATCGCCGTCGCCTCGTTCTCGGTGCTGGTCGCCACGCTGCTGCTGCTGACCTTCATGGGAGAGGCGCTGCGCAACGCGATCGACACGCGGATCGACGTCAAGTCGGACGGGAGCGCGCGATGAGCGAACCACTGCTGTCGATCGAGAACCTGAACATCGCGTTCGGCGACAAGACCGTCGTCCACAACCTGAACCTGCAGATCAACGCCGGCGAGCGCGTGGCGCTGGTCGGCGAATCGGGTTCCGGCAAGACGATCACCGCCCTGTCGATCCTGCGGCTGGCGCAGGGCGCCAGCGTCAGCGGCAGCATCCGCCTGCAGGGGCAGGAGCTGCTGACCAAATCCGGCGACGAGATCCGGCGTGTGCGCGGCGGCGATATCGCGATGATCTTCCAGGAGCCGATGAGCGCGCTGAACCCGCTCTACACGATCGGCAACCAGATCATCGAGACGCTGCAGCAGCACGAGAGCCTGACGCCGCGCGAGGCGCGCGAGCAGACCATCGCGCTGCTGGCGCGCACCGGCATCCGCGAACCGGAGCGGCGCGTCGACAGCTATCCGCACCAGCTCTCCGGCGGCCAGTTGCAGCGCGCCGTCATCGCGATGGCGCTGGCGTGCCGGCCGAAGCTGCTGATCGCCGACGAGCCGACCACGGCGCTGGACATGACGGTGCGCGCCCGCATCGTCAGGCTGCTGCTCGATCTGCAGCAGGAGGAGATCGAACGCAACCGGCAGCTCGGTCGGCCGGACGACGGCATGGCGATCCTGCTGATCACGCACGACCTGAACCTGGTGCGCCGCTTCGCGCAGCGGGTCGCGGTGATGGAGCACGGCGTGCTGGTCGAGAGCGGCGAGCGCGAAGAGCTGTTCTCGCGGCCGCGGCATCCGTACACGATCAAGCTGCTGAACAGCATTCCGGTGCGTCAGATCGCGCCGGTCGAGCGGCAGGCGCAGACGCTGCTGGAGACGCGCGGCCTGCGCGTCGAATACCCGAAGCGCAAGCGCGGCTGGCGCGGCCTGCTGCGCAGCGACCGCTTCGTCGCACTCGACTCGGCCGACATCGCGCTGCGCGCCGGCGAAACGATCGGCATCGTCGGCGAATCGGGGTCGGGAAAATCGACACTGGCGCAGGCCGTGCTCGGGCTGGTGCGCACGCAGGGCGGCGAGCTGGAGTTCGAGGGACGCTCCGAGCGCCAGTTTAGCCGACGCGAAAAACGCGCGCTGCGCTCGCGTTTGCAGGTGGTGTTCCAGGATCCGTTCGGCTCGCTGTCGCCGCGGCAGACGGTCGGACAGATCGTCGAGGAGGGGCTGCTGCTGCACTACCCGCAGATGAGCCGCGAGGAGCGCTTCGAGCGCATCGTCGATGTGCTCGACAACGTCGGGCTGCCATTGTCGGCGCTGTCGGCCTATCCGCACGCCTTCTCCGGCGGCCAGCGCCAGCGCATCGCGATCGCGCGGGCGCTGGTGCTGAAGCCGCGCGTCGTCGTGCTCGACGAGCCGACATCGGCGCTGGACGTGTCGATCCAGAACCAGGTGCTGCAGCTGCTGGTCGACCTGCAGAAGAAATACGGTCTCAGCTACCTGCTGATCACGCACGACCTGCAGGTGGTCAACGCGCTGGCGCACCGGCTGTACGTGCTGAAGGATGGCGTCATCGTCGAGTCGGGCGAAACCGAGCGGATCGTCGCCGACCCGCAGCACCCGTATACGCGCAGCCTGATCCAGGCGTCGCTGTGAGCGGCATTCCGGAAAAACTTCGAAACTGATTCGGTTGTGATGATGCGCTGCGCGTGTGGAGACAGCTTCACGCGCGCGGCGCAGCGCTGTCTGGAAAACAGCGATTTTCGTCCGTGATTTTCTGTTCTCTTTTACGCAAGACCGTTTGCGAATCTGTTCAAAAACAACCATCGCGTTTCAAACCGCATATCGATCCAGTGGAAAAACCAGCGAATTTCAGCGCATTGCGCGATTTTTTGGCGATTTGGAAAGTTGGCGCGATTTCTGCCAGTACCTGTAAAGCAATGGCACAACTATTTTCAGCACAACGATTTGCGACCGGCAGTCCGGTTGCGTTTGGAAGCAGGCAGTGGCAACGATCGATTTCATTTCCGGCAGCAGATCCGTCATCGGCAGAGCTCTCTGCCTGGCGCTGTTCGCTGGCCCGGTTATGTTCGTCTGGACGGCTCCGGCGCTTCATGCCGAACACGCGCTGTCGCTGTTCGGCGCGCCGAAGTATCCGGCCGACTTCTCCCATTTCGACTACGTCGACCCGGTGGCGCCGAAGGGCGGCAGCATCACGTTCGCGCTGGTCAGCCTGAACAGCAATTTCGACAAGTTCAATCCGTACAGCCTGAAGGGCGTACCGGCGCCAGGGCTGCTGGAGCTGGTGTTCGAGACGCTGACGATCAACAGCATGGACGAGCTGAACACGCAGTACGGGCTGCTGGCCGACGACATCGAGCTGAACGACGAGCTGACCGCCGTCACCTTCCGGCTGAACCCGAAGGCGACCTTCTCCAACGGCGACAGCGTCACCGCCGACGACGTCGTCCACTCGTTCGAGATGCTGACCGGCCCCGACGCCAGCCCGCGCTACCGGGCCTATTTTTCCGAAGTCAAGCGAGTCTGGGCCGTGGACCGTCGGCACGTGCGCTTCGAGTTCAAGCGCGGCGGGCGCGACATCTCGTTCATCGCCGGCAGCCTGCCGGTGTTCTCGAAGAAGTGGGGAACCACTGACAGCGGCGAGACGAAACGGTTCGGGCAACTGCTGCTCGACGCCCCGGTCGCGTCGGGGCCGTACCTGATCGACAGCTGGCACAGCGGCCGCGGCATCACCTACCGGCGCAACCCGGACTACTGGGCCAAGGAGCACCCGGCGCGCAAGGGAACCTTCAATTTCGACCGCGTCGTCTACAAGGTCTACAAGGACAAGGATTCGCAGGTCGCCGCGCTGCGCGCCGGCGAGTTCGATTTCCACGCCGAGTCGGCGATGCGCTACTGGTGCTGCCAATACATCGGCAAGCGCTTCGACAGCGGCGAGCTGGTCAAGCACCGCTTCCCGCACAGCAACCCGCCGGCGATGAACGGCTGGGTGGCGAATCTGCGCAAGGAGAAGTTCCAGGACGTCCGCGTGCGCAAGGCGCTGAACTACGCGCTCGACTACGAGTGGATCAACGACCGCATCTTCGACAGCGAATTCAAGCGCATCGACAGCTACTTCTCGAACACGCCGCTGGCGGCCAGCGGCCTGCCGAACGCGGAGGAGATCGCGCTGCTGGAGCCGTGGCGCGACCAGCTGCCGGCCGAGGTGTTCGGGCCGATGTTCGAACAGCCGACCACCCATGTCGACGGCCTGAATGCGGCCGAGGCGTTCCGCGTCAATCTGAAAAAAGCGCTGGCACTGTTCGCCGAGGCCGGCTGGACCTTCCGCGACGGCGGGCTGCGCAACGCCGACGGCGAGCAGTTCTCGCTGGAGTTCTTCGACCGCCGCGTGCAGCACCCGTACAACGCACCGATCTACACGAACCTGATCAGACTCGGCATCGACGTTCGGATCAAGGTGGCCGATCCGGCGACCGAGCGCGCCGTGCTGCGCGATTTCAATTTCGATTACCGCAGCGTCAGCCTGCGCGAGGGGCGGCTGCCCGGCGACGAGCTGTGGCGAGCCTTCAACAGCGCCGCGGCCGACCGGCCGGGCTCCGAGAACTACATCGGCGTCAGATCGGACGTGGTCGACCACCTGATCAGGAAGCTGCTCAACGCCCGCGACCAGCAGGAGATGGTGACGACGGCGCGGGCGCTGGACCGGGTGCTGGTCCACAGCCACTACTTCGTCCCGTGGCGCTATCTGACCGACCACTACGTCATCCATCACCA
>CAZEVP010000063.1:0-17057 GCA_964515735.1 uncultured Verrucomicrobiaceae bacterium
CGCATCATGGCGATGCGCGGTCCGTTCCTGGTGCTGCAGGACATGAGCGGCCGCATCCAGACCTATGTCGACAAGAAACAGCTGCCGGTCGAACTGGTCGACGAGATCAAGAGCTGGGACATCGGCGACATCGTCGGCGCGTCGGGTCCGATCCACAAGTCGGGCAAGGGCGACCTCTATATCTACGCCGACACGCTGGAGCTGCTGACCAAGTCGCTGCGGCCGCTGCCGGACAAGTACCACGGCCTGCAGGATCAGGAGATGCGCTATCGCCAGCGCTACGTCGACCTGATCATGAACGACGAGGCGCGCCGCACATTCCGCATCCGCTCGAAACTGATCGACGCGATCCGCGATTTCCTGACCGACCGCGATTATCTCGAAGTCGAGACGCCGATGATGCAGAGCATCCCCGGCGGTGCCAGCGCCAAGCCGTTCGTTACCTTCCACAACGCGCTCGATCTGGAGATGTTCCTGCGCATCTCGCCGGAGCTGTATCTGAAGCGTCTGGTGGTCGGTGGCTTCGAGCGCGTGTTCGAGATCAACCGCAACTTCCGCAACGAGGGGCTGTCGACGCGCCACAACCCCGAGTTCACGATGATCGAGTTCTATCAGGCATACGCCGACTACCACGACCTGATGAACCTGACCGAGGAGATGCTGCGCTTCTGCGCTGAGCGCGTGCTCGGCACGACGCTGATCGACTATCAGGGCAAGCAGTTCGACTTCGGCAAGCCGTTCGCGCGGATGAGCGTGTTCGACTCGATCCTGCACTTCAATCCGTCGATCAAGGCCGACGAGCTGAAGACGATGGCCGGCGCCACTGCGATCGCGAAGAGCCTGAAGATCGACGTCAAGCAGACGTGGGGTCTCGGCAAGGTCCAGATCGAGATCTTCGAGGCGACGGTGGAAGAGAAGCTCGAACAGCCGACCTTCATCACTCATTACCCGACCGAAGTGTCGCCGCTGGCGCGCCGCAACGATGACGATCCGTTCGTCACCGACCGCTTCGAGTTCTTCATCGGTGGCCGCGAGATCGCCAACGGCTTCTCCGAGCTGAACGACGCCGAGGATCAGGCCGAGCGTTTCGCGCAGCAGGTGAAGGAGAAGGAGGCGGGCGACGACGAGGCGATGTACTTCGATGCCGATTACGTCACCGCGCTGGAGTACGGCCTGCCGCCGACGGCCGGCGAGGGGATCGGCATCGACCGTCTGGTGATGCTGTTCACCAACTCGCCGTCGATTCGCGACGTGCTGCTGTTCCCGCACATGCGGCCGCAGCTGTAAGGCTCATTCAAAATGGATGTGGCACCACGCTTGACGCAGCTCGTGCCGTGACTGGTTCAGGCATCCTCGGAGACAGGACGTCTCCGAGGAAGCGTACATGGATGTACTTGCAGCGGTGCCGGAACCAGTCACGGCATGAGCTGCCGCACCTTGCTCAGCGATTCGCCAGTGCCGCTTTTATCAGTGGCGCAATTTTTTCCGCCACCGGGGTCGGGTTGAAATACTCGACGATGGCAGCGATGCGTCCGTCGCGAATCGTGAACAGCAGCAGATAGTTGTTCTGGTAGACGTCGCCGTTGGACAGCGTGCCCGCGGCGCGCGCAGCGGCGGCGACGCGATCCTGCTCGGCGGTCAGCGAGTCGATGTCATAGCGCAGTCGGTCCGGGAACAGCGACTGCAGCAGCCTGATCGCGCCGATGTAACCGTTCTTCTCGACCCTCGACGGCGATACCGCCGAGCTGACGACCATGTCGTCGGTGAACAGCTCATCGGGCAGGTCGCCCGCGTTCAGTCCGGCAAAAAAGTTGCGAATCAGTGCGTGGTTGCTGGTGCTCACGAGGTGCTCCGTTTCAGTGTGTCGATCGGGTATCCATTGTAAGAAGAAACGCTGGATGAAAAGAAACGCCGGCGTATGGCCGGCGTTCCGGGCGGGGAGAGGTGGTTCAGAAGAAGCCGGACATCGCGTAGGCGGTCTTCTTGAACATCAGATCCTGTGCCTGTTCGAGTTTGAGGTTGGCCTGGTTGGCCGTGGTGACGATACGGGTGCGGTACTCCTTGCGGTCGCTGACCTCGGAGACACGCTGCTGACTGCTGCCCGAGTCGGAGACCTTGGTATTGATCTTGGTGTCCTTGCGCACCAGCACGCCATCGCGCGCTTTCTCCTGAATCTGTATGTCGCAGACCAGCATGTAGGTGACATCCTTCACCAGACTGCCGGTGATCATTTCGGCGGCACCACCGACGACACCGCCAGCGGCGGCGCCGACCCACGGCCGCGACGAGTTGGCGATGGCACCGGTGGCCGCGCCGGCGAGCACGGCGCCGCCCATGTAGCCCTGTCCGAGCGCGGATTCGGCGGCGGTCGGGCTGGCTTTCTCCAGATTGAGCACGTAGGCGACCATGGTGAACTGCGCGGCCTCGGGGTCGTCGACGATACGGTAGCCGTTGTCGTTGAATTCGGTGAACTGCTCCCTGACGAACTGCTTGAACGCACGGCGATCGAACTCCATGACGCCACTTTTCACATCGAGATAGATCGTGCGTTTGTCACGTGATACCGCGTCGACGAAGACGGCGGTCGAGGTACGGGTCTGGACGTCGAGGTCTTTTTTGGAGAGCGCCACCTGTGATGCGGCGCAGCCGCCCAGTGTGACCAGGATGGCGAGCATGGCGAAAAGTCTGACTGATCGGTTGCCGGGCAGCATGTGTCACTCCTTTGGTTTTGGGTAATGCGTGGTTTTGGGTAATGCGTTGGCTGATGGATGGAGCCGGGTAAGGGGGTGCGATACATCCGTGGCGCCATCGCACAGGCGCATTTGCACTTGCGTTGCCCGGTTTACCAGTAGCGACCGTAATAGCGATAGTGGTAAAGGCAGTCGCGATAACCGTAGTAGTTGTAGCGGTAGTAGCGGCGGTAGTAGCTGTCGCAGGTGTAGCCGGATTGCCAGTTCTGGGGAGGGTTCGTCTTTGGCTTCAGATCCTTCTGCATCGCATCCTTGATGAAGCTGTCGATCTTCGCCAGATCCTCGGTTTCGAACTCGCTCTCCATCACCTCCTGATTCAGGCGGCGCTGCATTTCGGCCATGTCGGCCTTTGCATCGGCGTAGGTGTCGAGAGGAATGACACAGAAAATCAGTGCCAGCGAGGAGAGGCGGGCGAGCGCGGAAAACATATGAGCATCCTTGAAAAGGTTGGGAAAGTCGGTATCCGATACCAAAACTGGGCGGATGGTAAGTGTCCGCTCTCGCCGCTGTCAATGCCGCCCGGACCGCGGGCTCAGCCTCTGTGGAGGGGCTTTTTGCCGCCTTTTTTCCTGCCGCCGGGAGCCCCGTCCCGATTGTCGCGCGCGAGTCCTGGACGGTTTGTGCTTGTCCGCGGCGGCAGCCCGGTGTGCTGCGTCAGCAGCGGGCGAGCGGTTTTGGTCGCGCGCGGTTGTGCATTGCGCGCGGGCTTTTGCTCGCGGCGTGCCGCACCTTTCTCCGGTGCCACCCAACCGGCCGGCTGCCGCGGCGGAATCAGCTGCTTCTTGCCATAGCCGATCAGGTCGGCGCGCCCCATCTGCTGCAGCGCTTCGCGCAGCATCGGCCAGTTGTTCGGATCGTGATAGCGCAGGAACGCCTTGTGCAGCCGGCGCTGGCGCAGACCCTTGGCGGCGAATACCGGCTCGCTGTCGCGATTGACGTGGTGCAGCGGGTTCTTGCCGGAGTAGTACATCGCGGTGGCATTGGCCATCGGCGACGGATAGAACGCCTGCACCTGATCGGCGCGGAAGCCGTTCGCCTTCAGCCACAGCGCGAGGTTCATCATGTCCTCGTCGCTGGTGCCGGGGTGCGCGGCGATGAAGTACGGGATCAGGAACTGCTCCTTGCCGGCCTGCTTCGAGAACTTCTCGAACATTGCCTTGAAGTGGTCGTAGGTGCCGACGCCCGGTTTCATCATCTTGGAGAGCGGCCCCTCCTCGGTGTGCTCCGGCGCGATCTTCAGGTAGCCGCCGACGTGGTGCGTCACCAGCTCCTTCACGTACTCCGGCGTCTCGACGGCGAGGTCGTAACGCAGGCCCGATGCGATCAGCAGGCGCTTGATGCCGGGCAGCGCGCGCACTTCGCGGTAGAGGTGGATCAGTGGCGTCTGGTCGGTGTCGAGGTTCTTGCAAATGCCGGGATGGACGCACGACAGCCGCCGGCAGTTCTCCTCGATCTCCTTGCTCTTGCAGTTCAGCCGCCACATGTTGGCGGTCGGGCCGCCGAGGTCGGAGATGGCGCCGGTGAAACCCGGTGTCTTGTCGCGGATCGCCTCGACCTCGCGCACGATCGAATCCTGCGAGCGGCTCTGGATGATGCGGCCCTCGTGCTCGGTGATCGAACAGAACGAACAGCCGCCGAAGCAGCCGCGCATGATGTTGACCGAGAAGCGGATCATCTCGAAGGCGGGAATGCGGGCGTCGCCGTAGCTCGGGTGCGGTTTGCGCTGGTACGGCAGCTCGAACACCGAATCGAGTTCGTCGGTTTCGAGCGGAATCGGCGGCGGATTCAGCCACACTTCGCGTTCGCCGTGACGCTGCACCAGCGCACGCGCGTTGCCGGGGTTGGTTTCCAGATGCAGCACGCGCGCGGTGTGGGCGTAGTAGACCGGGTCCTCCTTCACCTGCTCGTAGCTCGGCAGCCGGATCACCGTGCGCGCCGGGTCGAGTTTCGCCTTGCGCGCGGTCAGCGGATCGAGGATACGCACGACAGCGACATCGCCGTCATCGTTCACCTTCTTCGTTGCACAGGATGAAGGCTCTTCGACCATCTCATACGGATTGCGGTGGAAGTGCGTCGGGCCGGGCTGGTCGAATTCGGTCGAGTCGATGACGGTCCAGCCGGCCGGAACGTCGGCCAGCGCGAACGCGGTGCCGCGCACGTCGCGAATGGTATCGACCGCATCGCCGCGCGCCAGCCGGTGCGCCACCTCGACCACGGCGCGCTCGGCGTTGCCGTACAGCAGCAGGTCGGCCTTGCTGTCGAGCAGGATGGAGCGGCGGACCTTGTCGCTCCAGTAGTCGTAGTGGGCGATGCGGCGCAGGCTGGCCTCGATCGAGCCGATGACGACCGGCACGTCGGAATAGGCTTCGCGGCAGCGCTGCGAGTAGACGATGACGGCGCGGTCCGGCCGCTTGCCGCCGACGTCGCCCGGTGTGTAGGCGTCGTCGTGGCGCAGCCGGCGGTCGGCGGTGTAGCGGTTGATCATCGAATCCATGTTGCCGGCGGCGACGCCGAAGAACAGGTTCGGCCGGCCCAGTGCCCGGAACGGTTCGGCCGACTGCCAGTCTGGCTGGCTCAGGATGCCGACGCGAAAGCCCTGTGCCTCCAGCGTGCGGCCGACCACCGCCATGCCGAAGCTCGGGTGATCGACGTAGGCATCGCCGGTGACGATGATGATGTCGCACGAATCCCACCCGAGCTGATCCATCTCGGCCCGGCTCATCGGCAGGAACGGCGCCGGACCGAAGCACTCGGCCCAGTATTTCCGGTAGCTGAAGAGGTGGGGCAGCGGGGTCGACACGGGATACCTGACCGGCTCGGTAGGAATAGGGCGCGCATTATACGTGACGGCTCCGGGCCAGGTGTCTACGCAAAGACCGGGGGGCGCCACATGGACGGCGGGGAAGGGCGGCGGTGCGGGTTTGACGATGCGGCGCGCCGCCGCCTATCGTTGCCGCTCCTTTTTGGGGGAAAACGCTATGGATGCGCCGATCTACGGATTCTCTGCCACCGCCATCGACGGCCGCGAGGTGAGCCTCGCCGACTACCGGGGCCGGGTGCTGCTGATCGTCAACACCGCCAGCAAGTGCGGGCTGACGCCGCAGTACGAGGGGCTGGAGGCGCTGCACCGGCAGTACGGCGAGCGCGGGCTGGTGGTGCTCGGCTTCCCGTGTGACCAGTTCGCCCATCAGGAGCCGGGCAGCGAGGCCGAGATCGAGAACTTCTGCCAGCGCAACTTCGGCGTCACCTTCCCGCTGTTCGCCAAGATCGACGTCAACGGCGACGGCGCCCATCCGCTCTATCGCTACCTGAAACATGAGGCCAGGGGGCTGCTCGGCAGCGAGGCGATCAAGTGGAACTTCACCAAGTTCCTGATCGACCGCGACGGCCGCGTCGTCGAGCGTTATGCGCCGACCACCGAGCCGGCGAAGATCGCCGCCGATATCGAGAAGCTGCTTCAACCGACAATCGAGAAGTAAATAGAAGATGGAACAAACGTATCGCCTGGTCATCTCCTGCCCCGACCGCGTCGGCATCGTCGCCCGCGTCAGCCAGTTCGTCGCCGAGCATGGCGGCTGGCTGACCGAGGCCAACTACCACTCCGATCCCGACAGCGGCTGGTTCTTCATGCGCAACGAGATCAAGGCCGACTCGCTGAAGCTCGGCCTGAGCGAGTTTCAGGCCGCCTTTGCCCGCATCGCCGACGAGTACGCGATGCAGTGGTACATCCGCGACTCCAGCGTGCGCCAGCGCGTCGTCATCCTCGCCAGCCACGCCTCGCACTGCCTCGCCGACCTGCTGCACCGCTGGCACTCGGGCGAGCTGTTCTGCGACATTCCGTGCGTGATCTCGAACCACGAGAACCTGCGCAGCATGGTCGAGTGGCACGAGATTCCGTTCATCCACCTGCCGGTGCCGAAAGAGCGCGAGAAGAAGGTCGAGGCGTTCGCGCAGCTGACGCAGCTGATCGAGCAGCACCGCGCCGAGAGCATCGTGCTGGCGCGCTACATGCAGATCCTGCCGGACGGGCTGTGCCAGAAATATCCGGGCCGCGTCATCAACATCCATCACAGCTTCCTGCCGTCGTTCATCGGCGCCAACCCGTATCAGAAGGCCTACGACCGCGGCGTCAAGCTGATCGGTGCCACCAGCCACTACGTCACCGCCGAGCTGGACGAGGGGCCGATCATCGAGCAGGACGTCATTCGCGTGAACCATCGCCACTCGGTCGACGATCTGGTGCGGCTAGGCAAGGATGTCGAGAAGGCGGTGCTGGCGCGTGCGTTGCGCAACCATCTGGAGGATCGCGTCATCGTGCATGGCAACAAGACCGTGGTGTTCGATTAAGGCTTGTCACATTGCTGTCACATCCAGTCTTTTAAATGTCGCGCATCTGCAACAATCGGTCTGCATGTGATGGATGGAAAGAATATTCTGATCGTCGACGACGAAGCCGCGATCCGCGAGATGATCCGCGTCGCGCTGGAGATGGCCGGCTTCGACTGCATGGAGGCGGCCAATGCCCAGGAGGCGCACGCCGCCGTCATCGATCATCGCCCCGACATCATCCTGCTCGACTGGATGCTGCCCGGCACCAGCGGCATCGAGCTGCTGCGGCGGCTGCGGCGCGACGAGCTGACGCGCAACACGCCGGTGATCATGCTCACCGCCAAGGGCGAAGAGGACAACAAGATCCAGGGGTTGGAAGTCGGCGCTGACGACTACATCACCAAGCCGTTCGCGCCGCGCGAACTGGTGGCGCGACTGAAGGCGGTGCTGCGTCGCAGTGGCCAGCTCGACGACGAATCGGCGATCGAGGTGCAGGGGCTGCGGCTAGACCCGGCCAGCCACCGCGTCTTCATCGAGCAACTGCCGGTGGAGATGGGGCCGACCGAATTCCGCCTGCTGAAGTTCTTCATGACCCATCAGGAGCGCGCCTACTCGCGCGGCCAGCTGCTCGATCACGTCTGGGGCGGCAATGTCTATGTCGAGGAGCGCACCGTCGATGTCCACATCCGCCGTCTGCGCAAGGCGCTGCAGACCGATGCCGCCGACTACGGCAACCTGATCCAGACCGTGCGCGGCACTGGTTACCGCTTCTCGACGACCATGACCGTCGCCTGAGGCGACCGCCCGCCGTAGCCGCCGTGGAGATCGCATGCTGAACAGCAACTGGGCGTCCGAGCTCTACCGTCTGGCGGTGATTCTGCTGGTGGCAGCCGGCATTGGCTGGCTGTTCGACCTGACCGCGTGGGCGGTCGCCGCCGCCGCGGTCGGCTACGCGCTGTGGTCGCTGCACCACCTGCGCCGGCTGCAGCACTGGCTTGCCGGCGGTGCCGGCAACGATCCGCCGGAATCGAAGGGGCTGTGGGGCGAGGTGCTCGATGGCCTCTACCGGCTGCAGCAGCGTGACCGCAAGGAGCGCGGCCGGCTGCGGGCGCTGGTCAGCTATCTGCGCGAATCGTTTTCGTCGCTGCCCTATGGCGCGGTGATGATCGACCCCGACGGCAGCATCGAGTGGAGCAACCCGGCTGCCGAGCAGCTGCTCGGGCTGCGCTACCCCGAGGACAGCGGGCAGCAGCTGCTGAACCTGCTGCGGGCGCCGGAGTTCATCGCCTATTTCGAGGGGGAGAACTACGCGCGCCCACTCGACCTGCCATCGCCGTACCGGCCCGGTTCGCACCTGCAGATCCACGTCACCTTCTTCGGCCAGCGCTCGCGGCTGCTGTTCATCCGCGACGTCACCCAGACCTACAAGCTGGAGTCGATGCGGCGCGATTTCGTCGCCAACGTTTCGCACGAGCTGCGCACGCCGCTGACCGTCATCAACGGTTACCTCGAAACCTTCGCTGACACCGTCGGCGACACCAATCCGCGCTGGGCGCGGGCGATCGACCAGATGCTGCAGCAGGCGCACCGGATGCGGACGCTGATCAAGGATCTGCTGCTGCTGTCGCGGCTGGAGACGGTGCCGCGCGACGACGCGCGCGAGCTGGTCGAGTTGCCGCCGCTGCTGGAGACGATCCGCGACGAGGCACTGGCGGCGGCCGACGGAGCGCGCGACGTCGTCATCGAGTGCGATGCCGGGCTGCAGCTGATCGGCCGGCCGGAGGAGCTGCGCAGCGCTTTCGCCAACCTGGTGTTCAACGCGGTGCGCTACACCCACCCCGGCGGGCGCATCGCATTGCGCTGGTACGCCGATCGCGACAACGCCTTCCTGCAGGTCGAGGACGACGGCATCGGCATCGAGGCCGAGCACATCCCGCGGTTGACCGAACGCTTCTACCGCGTCGACAAGAGCCGCTCGATGGACACCGGCGGCACCGGCCTCGGGCTCGCCATCGCCAAGCACGTGCTGCTGCGCCACGGCGCGCGGCTCGTCATCACTTCCGAGCCCGGCAAGGGCAGCTGTTTCACCTGCGTCTTTCCGATCTCGCAGACCGTGCGCCCGGCGCTGGCGGTGTAGGCGTTTTCCCTTCGCATTTGCGTTACAGACTTTTCATCGCCGCTTCACATAACTGTCACATTGCATCCCTACAGTGCGCTGCGACGACAACGTCAACTCATACCCGAGTCCACTACCTCTGAATCAGGAGAAACGGATGAAACTCAACGCGACCCTGCGCAGCATCGCCTTCGGCGCCGCCGCCATGACGTCCGCTGCGCTGGTACAGGCCGCCGAGGTCGACCCGGCGCTGCCGGCCTATCAGAAGACCAGCGGCGTTTCCGGCAACCTCTCCAGCGTCGGTTCCGACTCGCTGGCCAACCTGATGACGCTGTGGGCCGAGGAGTACAAGCGCAGCTATCCGAACGTCAACATCCAGGTACAGGCCGCAGGTTCCTCGACCGCGCCGCCGGCACTGACCGAGGGCACCGCCAACCTGGGCCCGATGAGCCGTCCGATGAAGGACGAGGAGATCCAGGCGTTCGAGAAGAAGTACGGCTACAAGCCGACCGCGGTACCGGTCGCCATCGATGCGCTGGCCGTGTTCGTGCACAAGGACAACCCGATCAAGGGCCTGACGATGCAGCAGCTGGACGCGATCTTCTCCAGCACCCGCACCTGCGGCGCGTCGGCATCGGTCGACAGCTGGGGCCAGGTCGGCCTGACCGGCGAGTGGAGCAACCGCAAGCTGCAGCTGTTCGGCCGCAACTCGGTATCGGGCACCTACGGCTACTTCAAGGAGCACGCGCTCTGCAAGGGTGACTTCAAGAGCAACGTCAACGAGCAGCCGGGTTCGGCCTCGGTGGTGCAGTCGATCTCGACCACGATCAACGCGATCGGCTACTCGGGCATCGGCTACAAGACCGCCAGCGTCAAGACCGTTCCGCTCGCCGCCAAAGAGGGTGAACCGTTCGTCGAGGCGACCGCCGAGAACGCCATCTCCGGCGCCTTCCCGCTGTCGCGCTACCTCTACGTTTACGTCAACAAGGCGCCGAACAAGCCGCTGTCGCCGCTGGAAGCGGAGTTCGTCAAGCTGGTCCTGTCGAAAGAGGGGCAGCAGGTGGTCGTCAAGGATGGCTACGTGCCGCTGCCGAAGTCGGTGGTCGACAAGATCCACGCTACGCTCGGCTTCTGATCGTCCCCTGAAGTGTCTGGCCGCAACCTTGGTTGCGGCCTTTTTTTAGTGGCCATCGCCCCCGGTGGCCGCCTTTCGGGTCGCCACTGGTGCTGTAACGGAAGTGTCACAAAGGAGTCATATGATGCGCGCCATGAGCGACACGCCCCTGAACAGAGAGCTTTCGATGTCGGCCACTTCCTCCACGCTGAGCGGCGGTCGCCGTTACCTGTGGCGCAGCTTCAAGGACCGCTTTGCCCGCCAGGCCATCACGGTCGGTGGCATGGGCGTGCTGGTCGCGATCCTGCTGATCTTCTTCTACCTGCTTTACGAACTGCTGCCGCTGTTCCGCTCGGCCGAGGCCGAGCCGGTCGCCTCCTATGCGGTGGAGCGGGTCGATGGTGACGACGCGCCACCGCTCTATCTGGCAATGGAAGAACAGGCCGAGGTCGGCATGCGGCTGTCGGCACGCGGCGAGATGCTGTTCTTCGGCACCACCTCCGGCGAGACGGTGCGACAGCTGCCGCTGCCACTGCCCGAGGGCAGCGCGATCTCCAGCTTCGCACTGGAGAGCGAGCAGAGCCGGCTGATGGCCGTCGGCCTCGACAACGGCGGCGTGCTGCTGTTCAAGCCCGATTTCGTCATCTCCTACCCGAACGACAAGCGGCTGATCACGCCCGAGCTGCGCTTCCCGTCCGGCGAGCAGCCGCTGCAGCTCGGTACCGGCGCGGTCGGCCCGCTGGCGCTGCGTGACGGCGGTTCGGCGCTGATCGTCGCCGGCGTCATCGACGGCCACCTGCAGGCGCTGAAATTCGAGAAGAAATCCAACTTCCTGACCGGCGAGTCCACGCTGCAGCAGGTGCCGCTGGCGCTGCCGCTGGTCGACATCCGCCCGAGCCATCTGCTGATCTCGCCCGACCTGCGCGTGCTCTACGTGCTGGCCGGCAACGGCGATTATCGCGTCATCGACCTGCAGCGCAGCGAGCTGGTCGACAGCGGCCGCCTGTTGAGCCGCGGCGAGATCACCGACGCCCGCTTCCTGCTCGGCGGCATCTCGATCCTGGTTGCCGGCAGCGACGGCGAACTCGGGCAGTGGTCGCTGGTGCGTCGCCCCGACAGCAAGCCGCAGCTGATGCGCCTGCGCGAGCTGCAGAGCGAGCGCAAACAGCCGGTGCAGCTGCTGGCGGTCGAACAGCGCCGCAAGAACTTCCTGTCGATCGATAGCGACGGTGTGGCGCGTGTCACCAACACCACCGGCGAGCGCACCGCGCTGACCGTCGACCTCGGCGACCAGCCGGTGCGCGCGATCAGCTTCGGGCCGCGCGCCAACGCCATGCTGTTCGAGAGCGCCGACAGCCGGGTGCATTTCTGGCGTCTGGCCAACGAACACCCCGAGGTGTCGCTGAAATCGCTGTGGGGCAAGGTCTGGTACGAGAACTACAGCGACCCGGCCTACGTCTGGCAGTCGTCGTCGGCCACCACCGAATTCGAGCCGAAATACAGCCTGACGCCGCTGGCATTCGGCACGCTGAAGGCGGCCTTCTACGCGATGCTGCTCGGCGCACCGCTGGCGATCTGTGGCGCCATCTTCACCGCCTACTTCATGTCGCCGGCGCTGCGCACCCGGATCAAGCCGCTGATCGAGCTGATGGAAGCGCTGCCGACCGTCATCCTCGGCTTCCTCGCCGGGCTGTGGCTGGCGCCGTTCATCGAGAAGCACCTGCCCGGCGTCTTCTCGGTGCTGATCCTGACGCCGATCGGCGTGCTGATCTTCGCCTTCGCCTGGAACCAGCTGCCGATCGGCGTGCGCAAGTTCGTGCCGGACGGCTGGCAGCCGGTGCTGCTGGTGCCGGTCATCATCGGCGTCGCGCTGCTCTGCTTCGGCCTTTCCGGCAGCGTCGAGCACGCCTTCTTCGGCGGCGACATGCGCGCCTGGATCAGCCACGACCTCGGCATCACCTACGACCAGCGCAACGCGATGGTGGTCGGCATCGCGATGGGCTTCGCGGTGATCCCGAACATCTTCTCGATCGCCGAGGACGCCATCTTCTCGGTGCCCAAGCACCTCAGCTTCGGCTCGCTGGCGCTCGGCGCGACGCCGTGGCAGACGCTGGTCGGCGTGGTGCTGCCGACCGCCAGCCCCGGCATCTTCTCGGCGCTGATGATCGGCATGGGCCGTGCCGTCGGCGAGACCATGATCGTGCTGATGGCGACCGGCAACACGCCGGTGATGGAGGCCAACATCTTCGAAGGGATGCGCACGCTGTCGGCCAACCTCGCCGTCGAGATCGGCGAGACCGAAGTCCACAGTACCCACTACCGCGTGCTGTTCCTCGCCGCCTTCGTGCTGTTCATGTTCACCTTCGTCGTCAACACGCTGGCGGAAGTGGTGCGGCAACGGCTGCGCAAGCGCTACACCGTGCTCTGATCACAGGACGAGTCGCAAATGGCCCTGGCCCAAATCAACAAGCTCTCCACCCGCGAATGGCTGAAAGGCGGCGAACCGCTGATCTGGCTGAACGCCTCCGCCGTCACCATCAGCGCGATCGCCGTGATCGCACTGCTGGTCCTGCTGGCCGTGCGTGGCTTCGGCCACTTCTGGCCGGCCGACGTCATGCAGGCCACCTACAGCGTGCCCGGTCAGGAGCCGCGCCCGGTGCTCGGCGAGGTGATCGAGACCGAGACGGTACCGGTCGAGCAGATCCGCTCCTCCGGCATTCCGGTCGAAACCAGCGCGGCCTTCATGCAGCGCTCGCTGCTGAAGGTCGGCAACCGCGACGTCACCGGCGCCGACTTCGGCTGGCTGCTGCGCGACTACCTGCACGACAGCAGCTACCCGGCCTCGGTGATGGTGCTGGAGCGCTACGAGTGGGGCAATTTCTACGGTGAACTGCGCAGCGTGCGCGAGAACGGCAATGTCGTTGCCGATGCCGGCGTCGACGATGGTGTCGCCTGGCGAGCGCTGCAGCAGCGTCTCGACCGCGCCACCGGGCTGAACCGGCGCATCCACCGGCTGGAGCGCAAGGAGATCGGCGCGATCAACTACGCGCTGGAGCAGCTGCGTCTCGACGAGCGCCGGCTGCAGATCGACGAACAGCGCTACTCGGCCGACGAGCTGGCCAAACGCCGCGCCGCGTTCGCGGCGGAGCGCGCGCAGCATCAGGCGAAGTACGAGACGCTGCAGGCCGAACTGAACGAGCTCTACCAGCAGATCAATCGCGACAGCCTGACCGCGCGCGTGGCCGATGGCCGCGAGGTGACGATTCCGCTGGCCAAGGTGGTGATGGCCTATCGCCCGAACGAGATGGGGCTGTTCGCCAAGCTCGGCCACTATGCGCGCAAGCTGGTGGAGTTCTTCACCGAGGCGCCGCGCGAGGCCAACACCGAGGGCGGCATCTTCCCGGCCGTGTTCGGCACCGTGGCGATGGTGCTGATCATGTCGGTGATCGTGACGCCGTTCGGCGTGGTCGCGGCGATCTATCTGCGCGAATACGCGAAGCAGGGCTGGCTGACGCAGATCGTGCGCGTCGCCGTCAACAATCTCGCCGGCGTACCGTCGATCGTCTACGGCGTGTTTGGTCTGGGTTTCTTCATCTACTTCCTCGGCGGCAACATCGACCGTCTGTTCTACCCGGAGGCGTCGCCGGCGCCGATGTTCGGCACGCCGGGGCTGATGTGGGCGTCGATCACGCTGGCGCTGCTGACGCTGCCGGTGGTCATCGTCGCCACCGAAGAGGGGCTGGCGCGCATTCCGCGCTCGCTGCGCGAAGGTTCGCTGGCGCTCGGCGCCACCAAGGCGGAGACGCTGTGGCGCGTGGTCATTCCGATGGCGAGCCCGGCGATGATGACCGGTCTGATCCTGGCCGTGGCGCGCGCCGCCGGCGAGGTAGCGCCGCTGATGCTGGTCGGCGTGGTCAAGCTGGCACCGACGCTGCCGATCGACGGCAACTTTCCGTTCATCCACTTCGAGCGCAAGTTCATGCACCTCGGCTTCCACATCTACGACGTCGGCTTCCAGAGCCCGAACGTCGAAGCGGCGCGGCCGCTGGTCTACGCCACCGCGCTGGTGCTGGTCGTCGTCATCGCGCTGCTGAACTTCAGCGCGGTCGCGCTGCGCAACCGGCTGCGCGAGAAATACAAATCACTGGAAATGTAACCGGCCTCTGACATTTTTCGTCAACACCGAAGCCGATCAACTCTCATTCGCGGGAATCGACGATGCAAAGCGAAACGCAACGACAGGTTCAGGGCAAGGGCCACGCCATCGACATTCAGAGCATGGGGCGCTCGGGCGAGCAGCGTTCGATGGAGAACGAGGAGATCTGCCTGTCGGTGAACAAGCTGAGCCTGTTCTACGACACCAAGCAGGCACTCTACGACGTCGACATGCTGATTCCGAAACAACGCGTCACCGCCTTCATCGGTCCCAGCGGCTGCGGCAAGTCGACGCTGCTGCGCTGCTTCAACCGGATGAACGATCTGGTCGACAGCTGTCGAATCGAGGGCGGGATCAACCTGCACGGCGACAACATCTACGCCCGCGGCGTCGACGTCGCCGCGCTGCGCCGCCGCGTCGGCATGGTGTTCCAGAAACCGAATCCGTTCCCGAAGACGATCTACGAGAATGTCGCCTACGGCCTGCGCATCCAGGGCATCAACAAGAAGCGCACGCTGGACGAGGTGGTGGAGCGTTCGCTGCGGCAGGCGGCGCTGTGGGACGAGGTCAAGGATCGTCTGAACGACAACGCGCTCGGCATGTCCGGTGGTCAGCAGCAGCGTCTGGTCATCGCGCGCACGATCGCGGTCGAGCCGGAGGTGGTGCTGCTCGACGAACCGGCCTCGGCGCTCGACCCGATCTCGACGCTGAAGATCGAGGAGCTGATCTACGAGCTGAAGTCGAAGTACACGATCGTCATCGTCACCCACAACATGCAGCAGGCGGCGCGTGTGTCGGACTACACCGCCTTCATGTACATGGGCAAACTGATCGAGTTCGACAGCACCGACAAGCTGTTCACCAACCCGGCGCAGAAGCAGACCGAGGATTACATCACCGGCCGTTATGGCTGAGTGACGCTGAGGCGGCACGCCGGACACCACCGATTCCGTAACGAACAAGCGCCGACAACGGGCGAACGAAGGCAACCATCATGGTCGACAAGGATTCTCACTCGCACCACATCTCCAAACAGTTCAACGAGGAGCTGGACGAGATCAAGACGCGGATGCTGGAAATGGGCGGGCTGGTCGAGCGCCAGGTCGCCGATGCCGTCAACGCGATCCTGCACGCGGACATCGATCTGGCGCAGAAGGTGCGCCGCGGCGATCGCACCGTCAATCAGATGGAGGTGTCGATCGACGAGGATTGCGCGCTGATCCTGGCGCGGCGCCAGCCGGCCGCTTCCGACCTGCGGATGGTGCTGGCGATCTCGCGCTGCCTGCACGATCTGGAACGGATCGGCGACGAGGCGAAGAAGATCGCCAAGCAGACGATCCAGCTGATCGAGGAGAGCGGGCAGGCGCCGCGCAGCGTCATCGAGCTGCGCCATATCGGCAACCGCGTCATCGGTATGGTGCGCGAGGCGCTGGACTGCTTCGCCCGCCTCGACACCGAGCAGGCGCTGCACGTGGCGCAGGAGGACAGTTCGGTCGACACCGAGTACGCGACGGCGCTGCGTTCGCTGGTCACCTACATGATGGAGGACCCGCGCAGCATTTCGGCGGTGCTGCACGTGATGTGGTCGCTGCGTTCGCTGGAGCGGGTCGGCGACCACGCGCGCAACATCGCCGAGCACGTGATCTATCTGGTCGAGGGGCAGGACGTGCGCCACGTCAAGCTCGACGAGCTGCAGGCGCGGATTCACTCCGACAAGGAGTGAGTCTGTTGCAAATGAAAAGGGCCGACAGTGTCGGCCCTTTTCATTTGTGGGTTCAGTGCTTGAGCCGGTAGCCGGTGCGGAATATCCACCAGACGGTGGTCAGGCAGACCAGCAGGAACACCAGCGTCATGCCGAGGCTGAGACCGACGCTGACGTCGGCGGCACCGAAGAAGCTCCAGCGGAATCCGCTGATCAGGTAGACCACCGGGTTCAGCAGCGCGATCTTCTGCCACAGCGGCGGCAGCATCGAGATCGAGTAGAAGGTGCCACCAAGGAAGGTCAGCGGCGTGACGATCAGCATCGGCACGATCTGCAGTCTCTCGAAGCTGTCGGCCCAGATGCCGAGGATGAAGCCGAACAGGCTGAAGGTGGCGGCCGTCAGTACCAGGAAGGCGATCATCCACAGCGGATGGGCGATGTGGAATTCGACGAACAGCCGCGCGGTGATCAGCGCCAGCGTGCCGAGGATGACCGATTTGGTGGCGGCGGCGCCGACATAGCCGATGACGATCTCGACGTAGGAGATCGGTGCCGACAGCACCTCGTAGATGGTGCCGGTGAAGCGCGGCATGTAGATGCCGAATGAGCCGTTGGCGGTGCTCTCGGTCATCAGCATCAGCATGATCAGCCCCGGCACGATGAAGGCGCCGTAGCTGACGCCGTCGACCTCCATCATGCGCGAGCCGATCGCCGAGCCGAACACGACGAAGTAGAGCGAGGTCGAGATCACCGGCGAGGCGATGCTCTGCATCAGCGTGCGCCAGGTGCGCGACAGTTCGAACAGGTAGATGGCGCGGATTGCGTAGAGGTTCATCGGTTTTTCCTTGACTGCTTTTGGGGCGCTGCCAGTTCTGTGTGTGGTGCCGGCA
>CAZEVP010000064.1:0-16790 GCA_964515735.1 uncultured Verrucomicrobiaceae bacterium
TTACTTGCGCTTCATCGAATCGAAGAACTCGCCGTTGGTCTTGGTGTCCTTCAGCTTGTCGATCAGGAATTCGACCGCCGGCAGATCTTCCATGCCGTGCAACAGTTTGCGCAGGATCCACATCCGCGACAGCTCGTCTTCGCTGGTGATCAGCTCCTCGCGGCGGGTGCCGGAGCGGCGGATGTTGATCGACGGGAACACGCGCTTCTCGGCGATCTTGCGGTCGAGGTGCAGCTCCATGTTGCCGGTACCCTTGAACTCCTCGTAGATGACCTCGTCCATCTTCGAGCCGGTGTCGATCAGCGCGGTGGCGATGATGGTCAGCGAGCCGCCCTCCTCGACGTTGCGCGCGGCGCCGAAGAAACGCTTCGGCCGCTCCAGCGCATGGGCGTCGACACCGCCGGTCAGCACCTTGCCGGACGACGGCACGATGGTGTTGTAGGCGCGGGCGAGACGGGTGATCGAGTCGAGCAGGATGACGACGTCGCGCTTGTGCTCGACCAGACGCTTGGCCTTCTCGATGACCATCTCGGCGACCTGCACGTGGCGCGCCGGCGGTTCGTCGAAGGTCGAGGCGACCACTTCGGCACCCTTGATGCCGACCGAACGCTGCATGTCGGTCACCTCTTCCGGGCGCTCGTCGATCAGCAGCACGATCATGTAGCACTCGGGGTTGTTGCGGATGATGCTGTTGGCGATGTGCTGCAGCATGATCGTCTTGCCGGCCTTCGGCGGCGCCACGATCAGGCCGCGCTGGCCCTTGCCGATCGGCGCCACCAGATCGATGACGCGGCCGGTCAGATCCTCGGTGGTGCCGTTGCCGGCTTCCAGCAGCAGGCGCTGGTTCGGGAACAGCGGCGTCAGGTTCTCGAACAGAACCTTGTTGCGCGAATTCTCCGGCTTGGTGAAGTTGATGTCGTTGACCTTCAGCAGCGCGAAGTAGCGCTCGCCTTCCTTCGGCGGCCGGATCTTGCCGGAGATGGTGTCGCCGGTGCGCAGGTTGAAGCGGCGGATCTGGCTCGGCGACACGTAGATGTCGTCGGGGCCGGCCAGGTACGAGCAGTCGGCCGAGCGCAGGAAGCCGAAGCCGTCCTGCAGGATTTCGAGCACGCCGTCGCCGTAGATGTCCTCGCCGCTTTTGGCGTGCCGTTTCAGGATCGCGAAGATGATGTCCTGTTTGCGGGAGCGGGCCATGTTCTCGAGGCCCATGTTTTCGGCGATCGCCAATAACTCTGCGGTGGGTTTGGTCTTGAGATCAGTCAGATTCATATGAAGTAGAAGGATGGGGGTGGAGGATGATCGACCCGGCGCAACGAGGCGGCAGGGGGTGCACGCCGACGCCGGAGAAAGACGATGAATCAATGGGGCTGAACAGCCGGGCTGGTTGTTATGGCAGCTGAAGGAACTTGAGGCCGACGAAATGTAACACCGAAAACCGGGGTCGTCCAGCGAAGGCGCGGAGCGCCGGATGCGCTCCGCGAGGGTGGTCAGATCGCGGCGCGGATGAATTCGTTGAGCTGGGTTTTCGACAGCGCGCCGACCTTGGTCGCCTCGGCGTTGCCGTTGCGGAACAGGATCAGGGTCGGGATGCCGCGGATGCCGAACTTGGCCGGCGTGTTGCTGTTGGCATCGACGTCGACCTTGCAGACCTTCAGCTTGCCGGCGTGCTCGGTGGCGATCTCGTCGAGGATCGGCGCGATCATCTTGCAGGGGCCGCACCAGGCCGCCCAGAAGTCGACCAGTACCGGCAGGTCGGATTTCAGTACCTCGTCCTCGAAGCTGCCATCGGTCACGTGAACGATGTTGTCGCTCATGGTTGGTAACTCTCCACTATTCAGGAAAATTGCAGTACTGCACGTTGCCTGCCCCGGATGTGGATTGGCAAGGGGAGGTAACAGACGAGCCGGTATCATACACCGGCCGGTATGGGGCCGGAACCGCGTTCCCGGCCAGCGGCGCGCGGCCGGCCGGTGTATCGTCGGCGCGGTGAAACGACAGGGACTGTTGAAACGACAAGGGTTGCGGAGGTGGCGATGACGACGGTGGCGGTGGTTCTGGCGGGGTGTGGCGTCTACGACGGCGCCGAGATCAACGAGGCGGTGCTGACGCTGCTGGCACTGGAGCAGCAGGGTGCGAACTACCAGTGCTTCGCGCCCGACATCGAGCAGATGCACGTGATCAACCATCTGACCGGCGAGGTGATGGCCGGCGAGCGGCGCAACGTGCTGGTCGAGGCGGCACGCATCGCGCGCGGCAACATCAAGCCCGTCACCGAGGCGCGCGCCGATGCGTTCGACGCGCTGCTGGTGCCGGGCGGTTTCGGCGCGGCGAAGAACCTCAGCGACTTCGCCGTCAACGGCGCCGCGATGACGGTGCAGCCCGACTTTCTGGCATTCGCGCGGGCGATGCACGCCGCTGGCAAGCCGATCGGCCTGATCTGCATCGCGCCGACGATGGCGGCGGCGATCTGCGGCGACGGCGTCGAATGCACGATCGGCAGCGACCGCGACGTCGCCGGCGCGATCGAGCAGATGGGTGGGAAACACGTGAGCTGCCCGGTCGAGAAGGCGGTGGTCGACCGCCGCAACAAGCTGGTGACGACGCCGGCCTACATGCTGGCCGGCAGCATCAGCGAGGCGGCCGCCGGCATCGGCGACTGCGTGCGGCAGGTGCTGGCGTTGCGGTGATGTGCCGTGCCGGTGGCACGGGCCACTCCAGACGACCTGCCAGCCGACAGTCAGTAAACCTCGAAGCTCAGCCGTTTCAGCAGCTGCCCCTGTGGCGTGACGACATCGACGCGCCACGGGCCTCGCGCATCGCTCGGAAAGATCTGCTTGCGCGACCAGGTGCGCCAGCCGCTCTTGCTGCCGCCGCGAATCTGCGCGGGTATGCGCTCGATGCGACCGCCGTGGCGCCACTCGAAGATCACCCCCTGCTGCAGGCCGAGCGGCGCGCGGATGGCGACGAAGGCGACCACTCCCTGCGACAGCTCCGCGGCGGCGATGCGCGCCACCGCCGGCCCCGGCGTCAGCCGTTCGATGCTGCGCGCGATGCGCGCATCGGTGACCACCAGACCGGCCGCCGGCACCTCGCCGCGCAGCCCCCACAGCAGCAGCGGCACCGCCAGCAGACCGATGCTCCAGCGCGTGCGCTGCGCCGGCGTGCGCAGTGATGTCAGCAGTGCCGGCGCCGTCATCAGCAGCCAGATCGAGACACCGAGCAGCGCCAGCGGTACGGCCCGCTCCAGCGGCAGCTTCAGCACCATCGGCAGCACCACCAGCGCGGCGATCCAGCTGCAGAGGGCGTGGAAGGCGATGCGCCGCGCCGGCCTTCGCGCCACCAGCCGGTGGTAGAGCGGGTCGACGGTGGCGAGCAGCGCGGTGCCGGCCGCCAGCGCGCAGAACAGCAGGTGGCCGGCGGTGGGCTGGCTGGCGCCGAACAGGAACGGCAGCGAGAAGAACAGCAGCTCCTGCTGCAGCGACTGGGTGACGAAATTGCAGGCCGGCGCGACGAAGCGGCGGCCGTAGCGCCGTTCGAGGCCGCGTCGCAGCAGCGGTTCCAGCAGCAGCCACGGCCAGCCGAGCAGTGCGACCAGCGCGATCAGCCGCGCCAGTTCGTCGCCGCGCTGCACCAGCGCGAAGCCGATCCAGCCGGCCGCGAAGCTGGCCAGCGGCAGCAGCCACGGCAGGCGCTGCAGCAGCCGCTGGGCCGCGGCCAGCGCGCGGCGCCAGCGCGTGGCGCGCGGGCCGGCGGGAATGGTGTCGTCGGGTGGCGTGTCGATCTCGATCATGCGGCGCGGCGGCTGGAACGGGGCTCGCGTACTGTGCCAGCGGCGCCGCGGCGGGGCCAGCGCGCGCCGCTGCGCTCCCGATCGGCGTTGGCGGCGTGCGGCCGCCGGCGACGCCGCGCGCTCACCGGGTTCGCCGTCAGCCGGCGATCTCCTTGAAGCCGCCGTTGACCATCCACGGAATGCCGAAGCGGTCGGTGACGGCGCCGAAGCGCTCGGCCCAGAAAGTCTCCTGCAACGCCATGACGACGGTGCCGCCATCCTGCAGCGCGGCGAAGGCGCGCTCGGCCTCGGCTGCGGTGTCGGCGTTCAGGGCGACCGAGAAGCCCTGCGGTTTCTGGTACATGTCGCCGGGCGCGTCGGAGAGCATCAGCGTCGTGTCGCCGAACGTCAGGCTGGCGTGCATCACCTTGTCGCGCCAGGCGGGCGGGGTCTCTTCGCACATCGGCGATTCGCCGAAGGTGAAGAGGCCTTCGAGGCGCGCACCGAGTTTCTGCTGATAGAAAGTCAGCGCTTCGGCGCAGTCGCCGTTGAAATTGAGGTAGGGGTTCACTGGCATGGTCGTCTCCTCCATCGGTGAGGGGTGGGGTTGCGATCAGACGTCGAGTTCGCGCACCGGCCGCACCTCGACGCAGCCGACGCGCGCCGCCGGAATGTGCGCGGCGAGTTGCAGCGCTTCGTTCAGGTCGCGCGCCTCGACCAGATAGAAGCCGGCCAGCTGCTCCTTGGTTTCGGCGAACGGGCCGTCGGTGATGGCGACGCGGCCATTGCGCATCCGCACCGTCGTCGCCGTGGCGACCGGCTGCAGCGCCTCGGCGGCGAGCATGCGGCCGCTCTGCCGCACCTGCTCGGCGTAGTCGAAGCATTCGGTGTCGCGCGGGCTGTCGGGGGCGGTGTGCAGCGTCTGTTCGTCGGCGTAGACGAGGCAGAGGTATTTCATCGGGCGGCTCCTGCGTTGGCACCGGTTGCTGGATAGTCGGGGGCTCCGCGGTGTTTTCGACAGCAGCGCGGAAAGTTTTTGGGTCCTCCCCTATCGCATAGGGGAGGACTGGTTCAGTTCCTGTAGCCGGCGCTGCAGGAACTGTCGCTCCGGTTGTTGTTTCGCCAGTTCGAGGGCGCGCTGATAAGCGACGCGGGCGTCGTCGAGGCGGCCGAGGCGGCGGCACAGGTCGGCGCGCGCGGCGTGGGCGAGGTGGTAGTCGGCGAGCTGGCCGCCATCGAGCAGTTCGTCGACCAGCGCCAGCCCGGCCGCGGCGCCGTCGCGCATCGCCACCGCCACGGCGCGGTTCAGTGCCACCACCGGCGATGGCTCCAGCGTGTGCAGTGCGTCGTAGAGGCCGACGATCTGCGGCCAGTCGGTGTCGTCGGCGCTCTCCGCCTCGGCGTGCACGGCGGCGATCGCCGCCTGCAGCGTGTAGGAGCCGAAGCGGCGCGTGCGCAGCGCGCGTTCGACCAGCGCGCAGCCGGCGTCGATCTGCGCGCGATCCCACAGCGCGCGGTTCTGCTGCGGCAGCAGGATCAGCTCGCCATGCGCGTCGAGGCGCGCGGCGCGGCGCGACGCCTGCAGCAGCATCAGCGCCTGCAGCCCGAGCACCTCCGGCTCCGGCAGCAGTTCGATCAGCAGCCGGCCGAGCCGCAGCGCCTCGTCGCACAGGTCGCGGCGCATCAGCGCGTCGCCGCTCGACGCCGAGTAGCCCTCGTTGAAGACCAGGTAGAGAACGCGCAGCACGCTGTCGAGCCGCTGCGGCAGCTCGCCGCGCTCGGGCACCTGGTAGGGGATGTTGGCGTCGCGGATCTTGCCCTTGGCGCGAACGATGCGCTGCGCCACGGTCGGCGCGCTCTGCAGGAAGGCGCTGGCGATCTCCTCGGTGGTCAGCCCGCACACCTCGCGCAGCGTCAGCGCGATCTGCGCCTCGGCGGCCAGCGCCGGATGGCAGCAGGTGAAGATCAGCCGCAGCTGGTCGTCGGCCAGATGCGCCTCGTCGAGTTCGGTGGCGAGGTCGATGTCGGCGGCGGCGAGGTGGTCGAGTGCGTCGGGCGAACCGTGGAAGCGGCCGTGACGGCGCAGCCGGTCGATGGTCTTGAAGCGCCCGGCCGAGACCAGCCAGGCGCGCGGGTTGGCCGGCACGCCGCCGTCCGGCCACTGCTTCAGCGCGGCGGCGAACGCCTCCTGCAGCGCCTCCTCGGCCAGTTCGAAGTCGCCGAGCAGCCGGATCAGCGTCGCCAGCACGCGGCGCGATTCGTCGCGGTAGAGCGCGGCGATCCGCGCTGGAATGTCCGTTGCCGTATTCACCGCCGGCCTCTCCGTCGTATGGCGGGTGGAATTATCTGGAGGCGCGCCCCGGTGCGCCTCCCGCCCGTGTGTGTGGCGGGCCGGGCCATCCACACGGTACCTGCCGCATGGTGATGGAGGCAGGGCGGACCCTGGCTCCGGTGGCGATCGGGGCCGGCGATCATTGTCCGGCGCGCGCCGGCCTGTCGTCCGCGCCGGCCGTCACGGTGTCGGCATCGGCGGCATGTCCGGCGGTGGTGGGACCGGAGGGTGGCGCGCAATCCGCCCGGCCGGTACCGGTGCCGATCGTCGCCGATGAACCGCTGCGGTGCCGGAGCGGCTAGACTTGGCGGCGGTGATGTCGACTTTCATAACAATGACCAGATCGATCCACGACCTGACCTGCCGGCTGATCACGGGGGAGGCGCTGCCGTTGTCGCGGTTCCGCGACCGCGTGCTGCTGGTGGTCAATACCGCCAGCTATTGCGGATTCACGCCCCAGTACGCAGGGCTCGAACAGTTGCAACGCGATTATGCGGAGCGCGGTTTCAGCGTGCTCGCCTTTCCGTCCAACGACTTTTTCGAGGAGCCGCTGGGGGATCGCCATGTGCACGATTTCTGCCTGCAGAACTACCACGTCACCTTCCCGCTGTTCGCGCGCGTGCGGGTGAACGGCGAGGAGCAGGAGCCGCTGTTCGCGCTGCTGAAGCGCCAGGCGCCGGGGCTGTTCGGCTCGCGCGCGATCAAGTGGAACTTCTGCAAGTTCCTGGTCGACCGCGACGGCACCGTCGTGCGCCGGTTCGGGCCGTTCGCGCTGCCGAGCCTGTTGCGACGCCATATCGAGCCGCTGCTGCGATCGCCGGAGCCGCTGCCACAATGACGACACGCTGGTTACTGGCTGGCCTCGATTCCTGCCTGCCGGCGGAGCTGATCCGCAGCGGGCAATGGGAGCTGCTGTTCCGCGGCCGTGCGCTGTCGGGCACGCTGCTGCTGTCGGGCCTCTATGCCGTCCTGCTGCTGCCGGTGGTGGCCTGGACGCAGCGGGACGACGCGGTCTATCTGCACATCATCTCGCCGATCGGGCCGCTGGCGGTGGGGCTGATTGGCTTCTGCCTGTGGCTGTTGCGGCGCGGCGTCTCCCACCTGATCGTCGGCAATCTGTTCATGGCGCTCGGCTGGGCGCCGCTGGTGCTGCTGTTTCTCGTCACCGGTGGCTTTCCGTACTCGCCGATGATGATGTTCCTGCTGATCCATCCGGTGCAGGCGTTCCTGACCGCCGGTGCCCGCTCGGCGCTGTTCTGGTGCCTGCTGTCGGTGCTGACGGTGGGGGTGATGAGCCAGATCGATGCCAGCGCGCTGGCGCCGCAGGTGTCGATCTCGGTCATCAACACCGTCATGCTGGCGACTTGGGCGGTCTGCAGCCTGGTGCTGTTCGGCTGTTTCTGGTTCTTCGATCTGCTCAACCTCCGGCTCACCGCCAGCATCGCCCGCGAGCGCGATCAGGCCGGTTTTGCCGCCGCCCACGATTCGCTGACCGGGCTGATGAACCGCGCCGCGTTCTCGCGCCGGCTCGAACTGGCGCTGGTGCGCGCCCAGCAGAGCGGGCGCACGATGGCGCTGCTGCTGATCGATCTGGATGGCTTCAAGGAGGTCAACGACTCGCTCGGCCACCACGCCGGCGACATCCTGCTGTGCCAGCTGGCGCAGCGGATGCGCGCCGCGGTGCGCGAGTCGGACGTGGTGGCGAGGCTCGGCGGCGACGAGTTCGCCGTGCTGCTGGAAGGGATGGAGGAGAGCGAGGCACTGCAGCGGCTGGTCGGCAAGCTGCTGGTGGTGGCGGCGCAGCCGGTCGACTGCGAGGGCAGCAGCGCCGTCGTCTCCGCCAGCATCGGCGTGGCGCTGGCGCCGCAGGATGCCACCGACCCGGAGGCGCTGCTGCGCTGCGCCGACCGTGCCATGTACGCCGCCAAGGCCGCCGGCCGCTCGACGGCCTTCTTCTACGGCCAGCTCGACATCGCCGGCATCGCCATCTCCGGCTGACGCCGGCGCTCACCAGCACCGTTCACGATCTCGCGAGCCAGAGCCGTCTGGCCGCCGCGCGGCGCGCTAGACGCGCCGGATCCCCTCGATCGCGTAGGACTCCTCGCTGCCGCTGGCCCACTCGGCGGCCAGCAGCGACAGCTCCAGATGCAGGTCGCGACAGGCGGCGCACAGCGCCAGCGCGCGCGCCGCCACCGCCGAATCATCGCCGCTGATCGCCGGCAACCGCCGCCGTGCGCGCCGCGCCGGCGTCTCGACGTGCTGCTCCGGAAATGGCGGTGCCTGTTCCAGCCGGCGCAGCAGCCCCTCGGTGGCATCGCCGACCCGCTCGCGCAGCCGCGCCAGCAGTGGCCGCGCGGCCGTCGGCAGCGAGCGCTGCGCCAGTGCCGCCAGCAGCCCGGCATCGTCGTGCAACCGCTCCGTCCGCGCCAGCAGCGCGGTGAAGAAGTCGAGGCCGGTGCGCAGCGTGGCGATCGCGTCGTCGGCCTGGCCGCTGAGCCGCAGGCCGAGCGCCAGACGGCCGCCCATGATCGACTCCTGCAGTGCCAGCTGTTCCTCCAGAACGTCGAGTTCGCGCCGACGCTCGTCGATCAGGCCCGGCACCGCTGCCGGTTCGATGCCGGGGGTGCGGAACGCGAACGGCTGACGCAACGCCAGCAGTTCGCCGCCGAGCCGCAGCTCGGCCAGCTGCTGCTGCAACCGTTCGCGGCTCGCCAGCAGCCGCGCCCGGTCCGGCGTCAGCCGGCGGATCTCGTTGACGCAGACATGCAGCTGCTCGGTGGCATCGTTCAGCGGCAGCGCGTCGATCAGCGTCGCGTCGGGCAGCTTCCAGCCGCGTTCGGCGTGCAGCCAGCCGTTGAAGTAGCGGGTCGCGGCCTGTTCGCGCTCGCGCAGCAGCGCCACCAGCTGCTCGCTCTGTTCGGCCGGCAGCGGCGCTGCGGCCTCGATGCCGAGCGCGCGGTAGTGGTCGGCGGTGACGGTGCGTTCGAGCGCGTCGAGGTCGGCTTCGGTATCGACGGCGGTGGCCGGTGCCGGCAGTGCCATGCCGGCGATGCGGTCGATGCGCTCGCGCTCGCCCGGCCGTGTCGCGCCGGGTGTCGGGGTGGCGCCGAACTCGCCGGCGAGTGCCGTCAGCAGCGCCGGTGGCGGCTGCAGCGCGGCGTGGGCGATCAGCGCCGGCAGGTTCTCGACCGGGTGTTCCAGCGCGAACGGCCGCGCCCAGTCGGTGGCCCATTGCCAGCAGCGCTGCGTCCGGCGCCAGTCGGCGAAGGCTTCCGTGCCGATCGCCGCGGTGGCGATACGGTCGGCCGTGAGCAGCTGCGCGCGCTGCGCCGGCAGCAGCAGTACCCGACAACTGGCCAGCAGCCTCCGGAACAGCGGCTGCGCCAGCCGCTGGTAGTGCCGATCCAGCCAGCGCAGCGCGCCGGGCCAGCGCGACGGTTCGTCACCGTCGGCGCGCGCGGACAGCCACTGCCGGCAGCGGTCGTGCCCGTCGGCGTTGGCGAGCAGCCAGTGTTCGATTGCCTCGGCGAAATGGCGTGCCCGCGCCGTCAGCGGCAGCGCCTCGACCAGCGCCGCCGCCAGCGTCGCATCGCGCAGCGGCGGCGGTTGTCGCAGCAGCGCCAGCCCCAGTGTCAGCACCGTGTCGCCGCGCCACCAGCCGGCGCGGCCGGGTGCCAGCGTCGCAACGGCGTCGCAGCCGGTGGTCGGTCGCAGCGCGGCTGGTAGTGGCAGGCCGGTGCGCCGGGCGATGGCGTCGAGCTGTCGCCACAGCGCCGGCTCGGTGTCGCGACCGAGCGTTGCCGGCGGCGCGGTGCGGGGTGCCGGCAGCAGCGGGCGCAGCAGCACCAGCGCCAGCGCGGCACCGGCCAGCAGCGGCAGCCCGTAGCGCAGGCCGTTCCACCACCACGGCGGAATCTGCAGCCAGACGGCGTGGTCGACGGCGTGCAGCAGCGTCACCGCGACGACCGCGACCAGCAGCAGCCCGAGCGTCAGCGGGATCGCGCACAGCGCCAGCGCGGCGAGCAGCCAGCGCAGTGCCAGCCGGCGATCGGCGGCGCGCGCGGCCGGTGACAGCGCGATGCGTGGCGGCGTGTCGGGTGTGGAGATGTCTGACGAGGGAGGCGTCGCGGGAGAGGGTGACGCGTCGTCGGTGGTCGCGGATGTCGCGCTGCCGCGTTGTGTCACGCCGACGACTTCGACGTCGAGACCGCTGGCCCACAGCCGCTCGCGGTAGCCATCGGCGATGGTGGCGGTGACACCGCGCTTGACCACGAGCCTGCGACCGCCGAGCAGCTGCCCGATCTGTTCTGGCGCCATCTTCAGCCGCGCCAGCGCGGCGGATACGGCGGCGTGCTCGAAACCGGCGCGCGGTCGGCCGCTGCACACGACGTTGAAGGTTTGCGGACTCTGTTCCGTCATCGTTGCGCCTGCCGGCTGCGTTCACGGACGGCAAGCATAGACAGTGCGGCGGGATGCGGCTGGAAGAAGAGCGGACCCCTCCGCCCCTGCGGGGCACTCCCCCTATTTCATCGGGGGAGGCTCGGGCCGGTCAGCGGATGTTGCCGAGGAAATCGCCCTTGCCGAGATCGACGCCGACGTGGCGCAGGATCGCGTAGGTGGCGGTGGCGTGGAAATAGAAGTTCGGCAGCGCGAAATTCAGCGCGTACGGCAGCCCCTTGAACTCCAGCGTCATGCCGGGAAATTTCAGCGTGACGTCGCGCTGCTCGCTGCCGTTGATCTGTTCCGGCCTGAAGCCGCGCACGAAATCGAGCGTCCTCTGCACGCGCGCGATCAGCTCCGGCAGGCTCTTCTCGTTGTCCTCCCAGACCGGCGGTTCGAGGCCGGCCAGCCGCGCGCAGGCGCCCTTGGCGTGGTCGGTGGTGATCTGCACCTGCTTGCTGAGCGGGAACATGTCGGCCGCCAGCCGGAAGTTCGGCAGCACCTCGGCGCCGATCTTCTTCGACTCGGCGTAGTTCTGCGCCTTCTTCAGGCAGCCGGCCAGTGCCTCCAGCTGGCGGATGAAGGTCGGTACAGTCAGATCGAACAGCTCGACGGACATGGTTCTCTCCTCTCAGATCAGCGATTTCATGAATACGCGCGAGTTGCGCTGGAAGTTGTAGAGCGCCTTCTTCTGCGGCGGCAGCGCCTCCAGCGACACCTGCACGAAGCCCTGTTCCCGAAACCAGTGCGCGGTGCGCGTGGTCAGCACGAACACCCGCTGCAGGCCGAGTTGCAGTGCCTTGCGCTCGACCGCCGCCAGCAGCCGCTCGCCGCGATCGGCACCGAGGTAGTCGGTGTGGGTGGCGACGCAGGCGATCTCGCCGCAGCCGCTCTCCGGGTACGGGTAGAGTGCGGCGCACGCGATCACCATGCCGTCGCGGTCGATGACGGTGAACTGGTTGATCTCGGTCTCCAGCAGCTCGCGCGAGCGCTTCACCAGCACCCCCTTCGCCTCCAGCGGCTCGATGATGTTGAGGATGCCGCCGACGTCGTCGATGCCGGCGGTGCGGATCTGCTCGTACTGGTCTTCGGTAATGAGCGTGCCGGCGCCGTCGCGCGTGAACAGCTCCTGCAGCAGCGCGCCGTCGTTGCGGTAGCTGATCAGGTGCGCGCGCTGCACGCCGTGCTCGATGCTCTGGATCAGCGCCTGCAGGATGCCCTTCAGCAGCAGGTCGCGGGAGCGCTGGTAGAGCGGGCGCGCGTCGCGCAGCTCGGCGAAGCGCACCAGCTCGCCGTTGTCGTCGAGCAGCCCGGTCTCGCTGCTGAAGGCGATCAGTTTGTCGGCCTTCAGCGACACCGCAGCCTGCGTGGCGACATCCTCGTAGGCGAGGTTGAACACCTCGCCGGTCGGCGAGTAGCCGATCGCTGACAGCAGCACGATCGAGCCCTGTTGCAGCTGACGATTGATGCCGTCGACGTCGATGCGGCGCACCTCGCCGGTGTTGCAGAAGTCGACGCCGTCGTGGATGCCGAGCGGCCGCGCGATGACGAAGTTGCCGGAGCAGACGCGAATGCGCGCGCCGTGCATCGGCGAGTTGGCCAGCCCCATCGACAGCAGCGCCTCGATCTGCGCACGCAGCGAGCCGGCCGCGTCCTTGACGCACTCCAGCGTGCCGCCGTCGGTGATGCGCAGGTCGTTGTGGAAGTTCGGCGCGATGCCGCGCAGCGCGCAGCGTGCCTCGATCTGCGGGCGCGCGCCGTGCACCAGCACCAGCCGCACGCCGAGGCTGTTCAGCAGCGCGATGTCGTGGATGATCGTCGCGAACGCCGGGTCGTCGACGGCATCGCCGCCGAACATGATGACGAAGGTGCGGCCGCGGTGCGCGTTGATGTAGGGCGCGGAGTTGCGGAACCACTTGACGTAGTCCGGCGTCGGCGCGGCGGCCTGCGGTATGGATGCCGCGGGTGCGGCGGATGATGGCGCGGTGTCGGTCACGGCAGCGGCGTCGCTCTGTCGGTTTCGATCGGTGGCGTGCGGGAAAAATCGCTCCGCATTGTGCGGCGCGCGGTGAAGCCGGCACAAGCGGCCGGCGCTACAGACAGAACTGCCGGATCAGCCCCTGCAGGATCGCCACCGCCGGTTTCACCTGCGCGATGCTCAGGAACTCGTCGGGCTGGTGCGCCTGGTCGATCGAGCCGGGGCCGAGCACGATGGTCTGCATGCCGAGCTGCTGCATGAACGGCGCCTCGGTGGCGAAGCCGACGGCGCCGGCGCTGTGGCCGGTCAGTCGCTCCACGGCACGTACCAGTTCGGCATCGGCCGGCTGCTCGAACGGCTGCACGCCGGGGAACAGCGAGCGCAGCTGGATATTGACGCCGCGTTTCTCGGCCAGCGGCGTCAGCCGCGCGGTGATCTGTGCGCGCAGCTCGTCGACGTTCATGCCGGGCAGCGGGCGCAGGTCGAAGTGCAGTTCGCACTCGGCGCAGATGCGGTTCGGGTTGTCGCCGCCGTGGATGCAGCCGAGGTTCAGCGTCGGCACCTGCACGTGGAACGCCGGGTTGCGATGGCGCGCCTGCAGCTCGCCGCGCAGCGCCAGCAGTTCGCCCATCGCCTCGTGCATCGCCTCCAGCGCACTGCTGCCGAGCGCCGGGTCGGAGCTGTGGCCGCTGCGCCCGGTCAGCGTCAGCGACTCCATCATCATCCCTTTATGGAGTCGCGCCGGTCTCAGGTCGGTCGGCTCGCCGATGACGGCGAAGCGCGCCTTTGGCTGCCCCTGCTCGACCAGCTGGCGCGCGCCGTCCATCGACGACTCCTCATCGGCGGTGGCGAGGATGATCAGCGGCTGCTTCAGCTCGACGTCGGCGAACGCGCGCGCCGCCTCGATCGCGATCGGGAAGAAGCCCTTCATGTCGGTGGCGCCGAGGCCGTACCAGCGGCCGTCGCGTTCGGTCAGCCTGAACGGGTCGAAACGCCAGCCGTGCTCGTCCCACGGCACGGTGTCGGTGTGGCCGGCCAGCACCAGCCCGCCGGGGCCGCGGCCGCGGGTGGCGATCAGGTTCGCTTTCGTCGGCTGGCCGTCGATCGGAATGATCTGCACGTCGAAATCGAGTTGCTGCAGCCACTGCGCCAGCAGCTCGACGACGGCGCGGTTGCCCATGTCGAACTGCGGCGATGAACAGCTGACCGACGGTGTGGCGACCAGCGCGGCGAGCATGTCGAACAGGTCGGGGAGGGTTTTCATCGGACGGCCCGGGGCGAGATGGGCAGACGATTCTACGCCGTGCCGCCGCTGGTGCGGGCCGCGAATGAAAACGGCGGCCGTGGCCGCCGTTGCGTCGAGCTGACCGGCCTCAGCCGAACAGCCCCTTGAAGAAGAAGAAAAAGAGGATCGACAGGCCGGCGCCGGCCGGCAGCGTGATCAGCCAGGAGAGGAAGATGGAGCCGACCACGCCGAGGTTGAGCGCGCCGATACCGCGCGCCAGCCCGACCCCCAGCACCGCCCCCACCAGGGTGTGGGTGGTGGAGATGGGCATACCCAGCGCGGTGGCGAGCAGCACCGTGCCGGCGGCCGCCATCTCGGCGGCGAAACCGCGGCTCGGCGTCAGCTCGGTGATCTTCTTGCCGATGGTGGCCATCACCTTGAAGCCGTAGGTGGCCAGCCCCACCACGATGCCGCCGGCGCCGAGCAGCAGCACCCAGTTGGGAATGCTGGCCTTGGCGCTCAACTCGCCGCCGTGCTGCAGGATGTCGATGATGGCGGCGACCGGGCCGATGGCGTTGGCGACGTCGTTGGAGCCGTGGGCGAAGGCCATCGCGCAGGCGGTGAAGATCATCAGCACCGCGAATACCCGCTCCACGTTGGCGAAGCGGTTGCGCCGGGCCAGCGCCGGATCCTCCTTGATGCGGCGCAGCAGCAGAGTACCGATGCTCATCACCACCGCGCCCGCCAGCAGCGACAGCAGCAGGCTCTGGGCGCCGGAAAAGTGCAGGCCGACATGCTTGAGGCCCTTGGTCAACGTCAGCATGGCGATCATGAAGCCGACCACGAACATGTAGAACGGGATGTAGCGCTTGGCGCTGGCGAAGGGATTTTCGGTATCGAGGATCAGCTTCTGCACACTGAGGAACAGGCCGAAGGCGAGCACCATCGCCATCATCGGCGAGACGATCCAGCTGGCGGCGATCGAGGTCAGCTGGCCCCACTGCACCGCCTCGGCACCGATGCCGACGGTGCCGAAGCCGACCATGGCGCCGACCAGCGAGTGCGTGGTGGAGACCGGCCAGCCCATGATGCTCGCCAGCAGCAGCCAGATGCCGGCGGCGAGCAGTGAGGAGAGCATGCCGTAAATGAGCAGATGGGGGCGGTCGCCGAGGGCGCCGGTGTCGATGATGCCGCCGCGGATGGTCTCGGTGACCTCGCCGCCGGCGAAGAAGGCGCCGCAGAACTCGAACACGATGGCGATCAGAATCGCCTGCTTCATGGTCAGGGCCTTGGAGCCGACCGACGTGCCCATGGCGTTGGAGACATCGTTGGCCCCGACACCCCAGGCCATGAAGAAACCGATGGTGCAGGCGAGTATGAGCAACAGATGGCCGTGCTCGGCAATGACATGCATGGCGGAGGATTCCTTGCGAAGCGGGGGATGGCGCGGTCAGCGCGCGATCAGGATCTGCAGGCGGCCGCCGACGTTCTGGGCGTGGTTGGCCAGTCTTCCGATCCAGTCGATGATCCTGTAGAGGAAGACGGTGTCGACCGGCGGCAGCTCGCGCTCCATCGCGAACAGCTGCGCGCGCACCTGCACCTGCAGCTGGTCGTTGTCGTGCTCCAGCCGGTCCAGCTCCTTGATCAGCCCCTCGACCATGTCCACCTCGCGGCCGCGGAAGCCGGTTTCGAGCAGTTCGTCGAGTTCGTTGATCGCCGTCAGCGCCTGCGCGGAGGTCGCCACCGAGCACTGCAGGTACTGCTCCATCACCGCCGCCATCGAGGCCGGCACCTGCATCTTGCGACCCAGCATCAGGCCGGCGATGTCCTTGCTCTCGTTGGCGATCTTGTCCTGGATGCCGATCAGCTCCAGCAGGTCGGAGCGCGACACCGGCAGGAACAGGCTGTTGGGCAGGTGCAGCCGTACTTCACGCTTGATGCGATCGGCGTCGTGCTCCAGCTCGACGATGCGCTGCTGCACGGCGGCGGCGGCTTCCCAGTCGTTGGCCAGCGCCGCGGTGAAGAACGGCACCAGCTTGATGGCGCAGGCGTGCGCCTTCTCCATGTGCTGCTGGATCGGCTTGATCGGGGACTTTCCGAACAGACTGGTGATGGGGTTGGGGGCCATGAGTCAGGCTCCTTCGCGGTCGGGGGTCGCGGTCACAGGGTGCCCGGCCGCGAGGGCGCGCATTATGCCACCGGCCGACAGAGGGTGACAGTTATGTGACAGGCGTCACCGGACGCGGGGCGAGGGCGCGGCAAGCAGCGCCCCTGCGGCATTGTCGTCGATGCAGGGACGCTGCTTGCCGCCCCCGACTGGCACAACCCCGGTCCGGTGGCCACACTTAGCCGCCCGCCCCGGACCCGACGAAGGAAGCCAGACCGATGGTGCAACTGAGCGCGCTGCCCGCCGAGCGCAAACTGGATATCCGCTGGCTGCTCGACGAGCTGCTGCGCGACGGCCGTATCGCGGCCGACGAGGCGGAGCGGGTGCTGCGCGCACCGCGCATCGGCGACGAGGCCAGGCTGCACCCGGTGGAGTGGGTCGCCGCGCAGAAGCCGGTCGACCTGCACGGCGGTGGCAAGCCGCTGACGGCCGAGGCGCTGCTCGGCTGGCTCGGCCAGCGCGTGCGCCAGCCCTGGTTCCACATCGACCCGCTGAAGATCAACGTCACCGCCTGCACCGAGGTGATGTCGTTCGCGTTCGCGCAGCGCCACCGCATCCTCGCCGTCGAGGTGACGCCGGAGCGGGTCACCATCGCCAGCGCCGAGCCGTTCATCGGCAACTGGGAGGTCAACCTCGAACAGGTGGTGCGCCGGCCGATCCGCCGCGTGCTGGCCAAGCCCTCCGACATCGACCGCTACACGGTCGAGTTCTACACGCTGGCGAGGTCGGTGCGCGGCGCCACCAGCGGCGATGGCGGCAAGGCGAGCAGTGCCGCCGTCACCAACTTCGAGCAGCTGCTGGAACTGGGCAACCTGAAGGACCCGGACGCCAACGACTCGCACATCGTCAACATCGTCGACTGGCTGCTGCAGTACGCCT
>CAZEVP010000065.1:0-16745 GCA_964515735.1 uncultured Verrucomicrobiaceae bacterium
AGCTTGCCGTCTCAACTTAAACCAACTGGCCTCCACGAATCCCGGGGCGATTCACTACGGGAAAGGTTGCCAAGTGGTCGGCAAACCACATTTGCAAATCGCGTGGCATGGGCAAAGGTCTATCTCACACAGGCAGGAGTCTTGGAGTCACCAAAGCGGGGGCGCTTTCATATTTCCGAGCGAGGCCGAAAAATTCTCGCTGAAGCACCTAACAGAATTGACATCAAGTATCTGGAGCGGTTCGAAGAGTTCCAGGAATTTCGGCAGGCGAGCAGCAAAAACAGTACAGAAAAGGTAACCCATACTACTGAGAGCGAGCCGTCCTCTGCCACCCCTGAAGAAACATTAGAGCAAGCCTATCAGCAATTGAGGGATGAAGTCGCAAATGAGTTACTTCATCTGGTAAAAGGCAATACGCCGGAATTTTTCGAGAAACTGGTCGTCCATCTTATTGTCGCAATGGGTTATGGTGGTTCCGTTAAAGAGGCTGGCAAAGCCACAAGAAAAACGGCAGATGAAGGTATTGATGGCGTCATCAAAGAAGATCGCTTGGGCTTGGATGCAATCTATTTGCAGGCCAAACGATGGGAGGCAGTTGTTGGCAGGCCAGAGATCCAAAAGTTCGTCGGTGCTCTTCACGGGCAGCGTGCTAAAAAGGGAGTTTTCATTACCACCAGCCGGTTTTCAAAAGAGGCTTTGGACTATGTTGGGCAGATTGACCCCAAAGTTGTTCTAATCGACGGCACAGATCTAGTTCAGCTAATGATCGATCATGGTGTGGGCGTGAGTTCTGCGGCGGTGTACGAGGTCAAAAAAGTAGATACGGACTTCTTCATAGAAGATTGACCGTAAAATCTATAACAAGCGCCAGCACAACGCGCCTGCGGCGCTCGACTCGCAACAAGTTGCTCGCGTGTGTGGCGGGCGTTATGCGCTGTGAGCTCACATGATCTACGTAGAAGAAAAGAGCTTTGATCGCCAAATTGAGTTCATTCGGTTTCTCGCAGGAATCGAGAGCTGCTTTGTTTGTGCATGGTTATACCCGGAGTCAAAAACAGCTACCCTACTTGGCAAGCCTGTCCAGCGATCTGCTCTTGAGCCCGTAACTTCTTATGAGAATGGTGTCGGTCCAAGGCACACTGAACTGGTCAAATGCAGCGAGAGCATCGTCCAACTGTTCTCGCAAGCCGTTGGTGACATCGTCACCCATTGCGATAGTCTTGCGCTGTACAAGGGTGGCGCAACAGATTGGTTTTCGGCAACAATCGGGCATGAGGGTGTGTGCCTAGTCCGAGACGAAACGCTATTTGGTCCACTCCGTCAGGCAGGGTTTATTGTTTCCACTGTAGCGCCGAGTTGGTGGTAGCGCATAACCAGGCGTTCAACGCGGACAGGACGGCTCACGACGAACCGGTGGATCAGGCTGCATTGTCGCCCGCCTTGCCGAGATCAAGAAGCTGAAAGCCGTGGACTGGTCGTCCACGCCGGCCTTCGTGCTGTTTCATGAGGGCGCAAGTGCCGCCTATCTCGTGCTGGCCTGGTGGGGGAACGACAACGAACTGTTCACTTCGTTCTCGGTCAAGACCGCGACCGGCTGGGTGGAGGACGCCACCCTCTTCTCGTTCTGCGTTTGGGATATCGAGGTCTTCTGGCACGAGCGCAATTATTTCATCGAGTGCCTCTACTGCCCGGAGCCAAGTATTGAAAAATATCGAGCAATGAGGTTCGGCCATGACTGACGATCCGCTGGAGCAAGAGGGAAGTGCCGTGTCACGAGAAGATGTCGTTGCCATTTGCACGAGATTGTTCGCCATATTCCTGGCTCTGGTCGCAGTCAGGTCTGGAGTGCAGGCCGCAGTCCAGAACATCGGGCAGATCGATCGAGTCATATGGCTTCTTGCCGAAAGTGCGCTCCCTCTCGCGGTGGCCATTCTGCTGTGGCTTTTTCCTCTCACCGTCGCGCGTAAGCTGTTGCCCGTCATGCGCACAGACCGCACACCGATCTCATCGGAGGGCACCCCTCTTATCGAAATCGGATGCACACTGCTCGGGCTCTGGCTGCTCGCGGCTGCGATATCCGATGCCGTCTATTGGTCGGCGTACCTCTTCCTGGCGTTTCGTCTAGGCGACGTCCACGCGATTTCACCGGAAAGCAAGGGAGCCATCATCGCCACCGTGGTGGAGCTCGCCGTGGCGTTGTGGCTGCTGCTCGGGTACAACGGTATTCTCGGGGCAATCCGGCGCTTTCGAGTGGCAGGCGTTCGAAGCTAGTGCATGTCGCTCGCCAGAATCGGACCTATGCTCATCGTCTCCGCGCTGATCAGGTAGCAGCCGGTCGACTACAGCGCGCCGGAGTACATGGCCGCCCACCTGACGAACAGGCCATCCAATTGCCGGGGCTTCACTGGCATGCTAAAAAGCCGCCTCACGGATTCCAGCGGAGCGCCATCGGCAGCCCCTGCATGCAGACACCATGAGACCCCCCATGCGAACGGATGCCATTGTTCTTCCCTTTTTCCTCTTCACGTCACTTGCAAGCGCCTATGAGCCGAGCGATCTCGTCGGCACATAGCAGTCGAATGAAAAAATGACCCTCGAAAGCATGGAGGCCGTACCGGAAATTTCCGAGAAAAACCGGGCTTTCTTCAGAAATCATTTCTTCGGCAGGCTGACCGTCGTTCTAAGGCCGGATGAATCATCGGTCTACTTCGCGGACGAGAAGCCGGAAGACCTGGAGTTTCGCAAGCATCTGATCCGGCAATTGTCCGACACCCGGTTTCAAGTGACCTATCCCGAAGATCCATCTGCCCCGAATCCCGGCAATGTCTTTACCCTGGACGGGAACTGCTATTCCATCGAGATGGAAAAATGGAAGTTCAGCGAATACTTTTGTCGCGTACAAAAAGACTGATGGCATGACCTTCGGCGGAAATTTCAAAGGCCAAACGCTTTCTCGTATTTTTTGACTTCCACCCTGCCTTCTTACAACCTCTTTCAGCCATCATGCTCACATCATTCGTACAACTCGCGCTATCGAAATCCCGCGGTCCGGAAGAAGCGGAACGCCTGGCCAAGGCGTGTGAAATTGCAGAGCGTCTCGATCACCTTGATGACCGCTTTCAGGGCCGCATCGACGCCAACAAAACCAGGCGAGGAGAACTGCCGACGAAACTCGCCCAGTCGGAGCGGGCACGACTGGCTTCGTTCGTGGCCGATGCCAGAGAGATCGAAGAGGAGCAACTGCACGTTCTCGCCGGACTATCAAGCGCACGTGAGATTATCGAAGCACTGTGCCTTGGCATGGAGGCCGACGTGGGCTTCTGGCAGAAGGCACATCAAAATTCGCATCGAGAGGATGCCCCAACCATTCAGGAACTGGCCACTGCCAAGCTAGAGCTGCATCAGTGCCTGCTATCGCTGTTGGCCGCGCCCGAACTGAAATGAAAGACGGCAATTCCACTCGGGGAACTACCGATCGCAGACCGGATCGATCGACGAATCGTTTCCGACGCCAGGCCGACCACCGATTTTCGCTCCAGTTCCCCAACCGATAGCCATTCGAGACAGGACAGCCCCGTTCTGTGGCGCACGCGACATCACCGCAACGCAAAACCTTTTCGCAAGAACTCCGTACTCCTCGCACAGTCTCTTGATTTAACCACCGGGATTCAGGACAGGACGACTGTCCGTTATGACGCTTGGCTATCCCGGTTTCCGGTCGACGACTCAAAAGAGGAATGAACAATGAAGAAGATTTTGAGCTTGATCACTCTGGCAGCCGTGATGTTCGCCGTGCCGGCACTGGCAGACGAATACACCGACGCCATCCAGCAGTTCCGCGAATCGCCGAAGACCGCGCCGTTCTTCAACGATGCCTATGGCTACGCCATCTTTCCGACTATCGGCAAGGGCGGCGTCGGTGTCGGCGGTGCCTACGGCAAGGGTCGTGTCTACCGGAGCGGCGCCCATGTCGGCAATGCGTCGATGACACAGGTCTCGATCGGCTGGCAGCTCGGCGGGCAGACCTACAGTCAATTGATCTTCCTCAAGGACAAGGCGACGTTCGAAAAATTCACGCAGGGTAATTTCGGCTTCGATGCGCAGGCATCCGCCGTCGCCATTGCTGTTGGTGCCGGTGCCAAGGCGGGAACCAGCGGCGCTTCGGCAAACGTGGCGGACAAACAGAGCAAGGCCACCTACGTCAACGGCACCGCCGTCTTCTCGATGCAGAAGGGTGGGTTGATGTACGAGGCATCGCTGGGCGGCCAGAAGTTCAACTACGAACCGAAATAGCCATACGCCCGAAGCAAGCCACACGAACCGAAGCAGTCACACCGTCGGATCGCAGCGCACTGAGGCAATAGCGAGGACTCGGCACGAGCGCTGCTCGTGCCGCGTTTTCCATGGGTATTTCTCGCATGGCGGCGATGCCCGATCCGACGCCCTCCCCGCTACAGGTTTTCCTCGGCGAACGCCGCCAGCCGCGAACGCTCGATGCCGTTGACGTGCATGATGCCGGCGTGCGGGAACGTCTTGCTCTTCTCGACCAGATGGGTCAGACCCGACGTCAGCGGCGAGATGTATTTGTTGTCGATCTGCGCCAGGTTGCCGAGCACGACGATGCGCGAGTTGGCGCCAACGCGGGTGACGATCGACTTCAGCTGGAACTGCGTCAGCCCCTGCGCCTCGTCGATGATGATGTAGGCGTTGTTGAACGAGCGGCCGCGCATGAAGTTCAGCGATTTGAACTGGATGTTGGCGCGCTGCTTCACGTATTCGATCGAGCTGACCGGCGAGTCGTCGCCGCTGTGCAGCACTTCGAGGTTGTCGTCGAAGGCGGCCAGCCACGGCGCCATCTTCTCCTCCTCGGTGCCGGGCAGGAAGCCGATGTCCTCGGCCATCGGCGTCGTCGAGCGCGCGACGATCAGCTTGTCGTAGCGCTTCTCCTCCATGATCGCGTGCAGGCCGTGCGCCAGTGCGATCAGCGTCTTGCCGGAACCGGCCGGGCCGGTCAGCGTCATCATGTCGACCTCTTCGCGCTGGATCAGGAAGAAGGCCATCGCCTGCTCCAGATTGCGCGGGTGCAATCCCCACAGCCGCTGCGACATCAGCTGGTCGACATGCAGGTCGACCAGTTCGATGTAGTCGCCGTCGATTTTTTCGATGTAGCCGACGAATTCAGCCTCGTCGCAGATGAACATGTTCGGGTAGGCATCGGGCAGCACCGAGCGCTGGATCATGTGCACGGTATCGCGACCGCGCCGCATCGTCTTCACTTTGTCGACGCGCGACCAGAAATTGCCGGAGACATTTTCGTAGCCCCTCGCCATCAGCTCGATGTCGTCGAGCACGCGGTCGCGGCGGTAGTCCTCGACGTGTTCGAGACCAGAGCCCTTCGCCTTCAGCCGCATGTTGATGTCTTTGGTGACGAGACAGACGTAGGCGCCGGAGTTGGTCGCCTGCAGATGCAGCGCGACGTTGATGATGCGATTGTCGTTAGCCTGCTGCGGCGAGCCGTCGAGATAGGGCGCCTTGTGATCGTGATGGATCAGCTGGTCGGGAAACACCGCGAGCCTGCCGTTGATGCGGCCGTTGACGCCACTGCCGGGAATCTCGACGCCCTCCTGAATCTGCTTCGGAGAGGCGTTGGCGAGAATCCGGTCGATCGCCTGAATCGCGATGCGCGCCTCGCGGCTGACATCCTTGTCGCGTCGGTCCTTGATCGCGTCGAGTTCCTCCAGCACCGTCATCGGCACCACCACGCGGTGTTCCTTGAATGCGCTCAGCGCCATCGGGTCGTGCAGCAGGACGTTGGTATCGAGGACGTAGATCTTATCCATGGCGGAATCTCCGACAGCGAGTGGCCACGACAGCGGCCGTTGGGGAATGGACTGCGACAGCGAACACACACCACCGTCGCGCGAGCGACGATGGCGACGTGAAAGCGAGAAGAAAACGGGGTGATGCGAAGAGGGGAGCGGTGTGACGTAGGCAGCGATGGCCGGCTGTGGCCATGTTCGCGGAGCGGCGGGCGGAAAGTGTCAGCGCGCCCATCGCACCGCCGTGCCGGGTAGCGACACCCCGGGCATCGATGTTGACTGCAGCAACCCGAATAACGACATCAGCGGAGTCACCGGAAGCTGTTCTGGAACGGTCGACGACGCGCGACGATCAGCGTCGATGGGCCTGATATTGGTAGTGCCCTCCCGCCGTTGTCAAACAAATTGTCGAACGAAAAGATCGCGCGTTTCATCGCACCGCGACGATGGCGGCCAGCCGGCCGCACCGTTGCCGCTGCGACCCTTTTTTCGTCGCCCGATCGCGCCGGCGGCTGCCATCGTTCTAAATCGGTACCGTTTCCGGTACCCTTGCGGCCCCGCGACGCCTCCGCCGCAACGGCCTTTCGACCAGCCCTCGCCATCGGCGACCGCCGGCCCGTCATCCCTGCCACGAACTGCGATTCCCGCCATGCTCGACGTCAATGCCCTCACCCAGCTGCGCCAGCTGAAACAGACCATCGAAGCGCAGAAGGACCGCGCCAACGGCACCGTGCGCGGGTCGCAGGGGCGCTACGGTTTCGTGCGCCTCGACGACGGCCGCGACATCTATCTGGCGCCGGAGCAGATGCAGCGGGTATTTCCGGAGGATCGCGTCGCCATCGAGGTGATCACCGGCGACGATGGCAAGCAGAGCGCACAGCTGGAAAAACTGCTGGAATCGCCGCTGCGCGAATTCACCGGCCAGTACGTGATCCGCGACAACGCCCACTTCGTCGAACCCGACCTGCCGCAGCTGAGCCGCTGGCTGTTCGTGCCGCCGAAACTGCGGCGCGGCGCCGAGCACGGCAGCTTCGTGCGCGCGCGCATCAACCGCCATCCGTTCGACGACGGCCGGCCGCAGGCGAAGGTCGAGGCGATCATCGGCACGCCCGACACGCCGTTCATCGAGACCGATTACGCACTGGTGCGCTTCGACTGTCCGAGCGGCGATCTCGTCGCCGATGACGGCGATCTGCGCACACCCGACCTCGCCGCCCGCGAGGATCTGACGTCGATCGATTTCGTCACCATCGACGGTGCCGACACCGAGGACATGGACGACGCCCTGCACGCCGGGCGCGATGGCGACGGCTGGACACTGCGCGTCGCCATCGCCGACCCCGACGCCTGGATCGTGCCGGGTTCGAAGCTGGAGCGGGCGGTGGCCGCGCGCGGCAATTCGATCTATCTGCCGGGCCGCACATTGCCGATGTTGCCGCGCGCGCTGGCCACCGAACACTGCTCGCTGCTGCCCGGTGTCGAGCGCGCGGCGCTGGTCTGCACGCTGCGCGTCGATCGCGATGGCGTCATCGGCGATTTCCATTTCAGCGAGGCGCGCATCCGTTCGCGCGCGAAACTCGACTACGACAGCGCGGCGGCGCTGATCGCCGAAGGTGGCGAGGCCGCATCCGGCAGCGCGCTGACGGCGCTGAACGAAGTGGCCGGTGCGCTCGCCGCGCAGCGCGCGCGCGACCACCTGCTGATGCCCGACCGCCCCGACTACGACTACAGCGTCGACGAGCGCGGCCGGCTGACGGCGATTCACCGCCGCGACAAGAACGCCGCGCACCGCATGGTCGAGGAGTGCATGGTGGCGACCAACCGCTGCGCCGCGCAGTGGCTGCGCGACGGCGACGCGCTGTTCATCGACCACCCCGGCTTTCGCCCCGAGCGGCTGGAGATGTTGCAGAAACTGATCGCCGCGCACTGCCCGGCTGCGGCCGGCGGCGACCTGACCGATCTCGCCGGCTATATCGCCGCGATGCAGGCACTGGAGTCTGCCCCTGACGAACTGCCACTGCGCCCGATTGCCAGCCGCTCGCTGGCGCGCGCCCAGTTCAGCCGCCGTGCCGCGCCGCACTTCGGCATGGGGTTGCCGGCCTACACGACGATCACCTCGCCGATCCGCAAGTTCGGCGACCTGCTGTTGCACCGGATCATCAAGGACAAACTGGCGGGCCAGTCACCGGCGCCGATCAACGACGCCACGCTGGCGGCGCTGCAGCAGAGCAGCGACCGCGCGCGGCAGGCGGCGCGGCTGGCCGAACAGTGGCTGGAGTGCCTGTGGCTGCAACAGCAGCCGGCACGGAGTCACGACGGCATCGTCAGCCATCTGAACAGCAGCGGCTTCACGGTGCGGCTCGACGATTGCGGCATCGAGGGTTTCGTCGATACCCGCAAACGGCCGGAGAAATTCAGCTTCGATCAGACGCTGCTGCGGCTGAGCAGCGGCGAGCGCAGTTTCCAGCTGGAGCAGCGCGTGCGCGTCAGCGTGGCCGAGATTGACGTGAAGCGACGTTCGATCCAGTTCGCGCTGGTGGACGAGGCCGCGACCGATACACCGTAGGGGCACAACGACGGCCGAGAGAAGATTGAGCGCCCCCTCTCCCCCCTGCCCTTTTTATGCCCGGTCCTGCGGACACTCCCTGAAGGGAGAGGGGAACACCCCCGAACAGTGGCAGCGATGAACTCCCTCTCCCTTCAGGGAGAGGGTCAGAGAGAGGGGAAGCCGGCGCGTCAGTGGTTGTGGCCACCGACACCGTGGGCGTGGCCATGTGCCACTTCTTCATCCGAGGCGGCGCGCACGTCGACGATCTCGATGTCGTAGTTCAGCACGCGGCCGGCCAGCGGGTGGTTATTGTCGACGTCGACGGCGAACTTGCCGACCTTGACGATCGTCACCGGCATCGCGCCGCCCTCTTTCAGGTGCAGCCGCACCACCTGACCGACACGCAGCTTGCCCTCGTGCTTCAGGTATTTGGCCGGCACCCGCTCGATGGCATTGGCGCGGCGCTCGCCGTAGGCCTGCTCCGGCGTCAGGCTGATCTGGAACGACTCGCCGGTGGCGCGGCCGTTGAACGCCGCTTCCAGCGCCGGCAGCATGTTGTTGGCGCCGTGCAGGTAGAGCGTGGGATCGCCGTTGCGGCTGCTCTCCAGCTCCGCGCCGGCCTCGTCGCGCAGCGTGTAATGGAAGGTGACGACACTGTTCTTGCCGATTTGCATGGTGCGGTTCTCTCTGCTCACATAAAAAAATGGCCGGAAGCCATTTTCAGCGTCGCGCCAGCGACGACCCGAAGGGTGGCGGCCACGGACGGCCGCCATAAAAACGGGCGCCATGGTATCAAGCCACCGGCCGCAAGTGGCGGCCGGATCGACGTTTGCCGGAGGAGTCGACGATGGGGGATGTGGTCAGGTTCCAGCGCCGGCCGGCGCCGAAGCGCAGCGCGCTGTGCGCCAACGGCCACCACCGCTGGGCGGTCTGGCAGAAGAAGCCGTTCGACGTCAAATCGGGAAAGCTGGTGACGGTCTACCGCTGCGAGCGCTGCGGGGCCGAGAAGAGCGAAGCTCGGTGACTGCCATGAACAGCAGCGAAGCGCGATGATCGTTACAAAACGGGCCTCTTCGTCATTCTGCGCGGAGCGAAGCGCAGTCGCAGAATGACGGAGACGCCATGGAAGGATGCTCCAGGCAAAAAAAAGCGCGGCAGAGCCGCGCAAAGACAACACTTGAGGACTTGCGAGGAAAATCAGCCCATGCCGGCAATGCGCTCGGAGACCAGGTCGAGCAGGTCGCGAGCGGCATCGGTACCCTCGACGGCGCGCACCACCAGGGCGACACCGAGCAGGTGTTCGGCGATCACCGACTGCATCGGCACACCGTTGGCCAGTGCCTCGTCGCGCAGGAACAGGAAGGCCCGCGCACTGATGTCGTCGATCAGCTCCTGCTGACTCTCGGCACGGTAGCTGTCGAGGGAGACGACGTTGCTGCTGGTGGCCATGGAAACTCCGCTGTGAACGGTGACTGGAATGCTGCGAAGTATAGGTAGCGCCCGCCACGCCGAAACTAGGTAGATACCCGTAAAAAGCGCCACAGACACAGCCAAGCCATTGAAAAATTTTGATTTTTTGAGTTTCTGCGGATTACCCCTAGAGCGTTGCGGCAACACCGCGAGCGCGGTTGGCAGGGGTGGGTGTCACGGGGATAATGGCCGGCGATTTTTGCCTCGAACCCGGACTCCCCGCGCATGACCGACACCAGCGTCGATACCCTCGAACGCCTGCCCCTGAAACAGTTCACCGAGAAGGCCTACCTCGACTATTCGATGTACGTCATTCTCGACCGCGCCCTGCCCAGCATCGCCGACGGCCTGAAGCCGGTGCAGCGCCGCATCGTCTACGCGATGAGCGAACTGGGCCTGCGTTCGACCGCCAAGTACAAGAAGTCGGCGCGCACGGTCGGCGACGTCATCGGCAAGTTCCACCCGCACGGCGACAGCGCCGCGTATGAAGCGATGGTGCTGATGGCGCAGCCATTCAGCTATCGCTACCCGCTGGTCGACGGCCAGGGCAACTGGGGCTCGCCGGACGATCCGAAATCGTTCGCGGCGATGCGCTACACCGAATCAAGGCTGACCAGATACGCCGACCTGCTGCTGTCCGAACTGGAGCAGGGCACGGTCGACTGGCAACCCAATTTCGACGGCACGCTGGACGAACCGGCGCTGCTGCCGGCACGGGTGCCGAACGTGCTGCTGAACGGCACCACCGGCATCGCCGTCGGCATGGCCACCGACATCCCGCCGCACAACCTGCGCGAGGTGGTCAGCGCCTGCCTCTATCTGCTCGACGATCCGTATGCCGGCTTGCGCGCGCTGTGCGAGCACATCCAGGCGCCGGACTTCCCGACCGACGCCGAGATCATCACGCCGCGCAGCGAAATCCTGCAGATGTACGAGACCGGCCGCGGCAGCCTGCGGATGCGCGCGGTGTGGCACGAGGAGGATGGCGACATCGTCGTCACCGCGCTGCCGCACCAGGTCTCCGGCTCGAAGGTGCTGGAGCAGATCGCGCAGCAGATGCAGCAGAAGAAGCTGCCGATGATCCAGGATCTGCGCGACGAATCGGACCACGAGAACCCGACCCGGCTCGTCATCATTCCGCGCAGCAACCGCGTCGACCTCAGCGGCGTCATGCAGCACCTGTTCGCCACCACCGAGCTGGAGCGCAGCTACCGCATCAACCTGAACATGATCGGCCTCGACGGCCGGCCGCAGGTGAAGTCGCTGCAACAGATCCTGTCGGAGTGGCTGCAGTTCCGCACCGAGACGACCCGCAAGCGACTGCAGTTCCGACTCGACAAGGTGCTGGCGCGGTTGCACATCCTCGACGGCTACCTGATCGCCTTCCTCAACATCGACGAGGTGATCGCGATCATCCGTTACGAGGAGGAGCCGAAGCAGCGGCTGATCGAACGCTTCGGGCTGAGCGAGACGCAGGCCGAGGCGATCCTCGACCTGAAGCTGCGCCATCTCGCCAAACTGGAGGAGATGAAGATTCGCGGCGAGCAGCAGGAACTCGCCGACGAGCGCGATTCGCTGCAGTCGATCCTCGGCGACCACAAGAAGCTGAAGAAGCTGCTGCGCGACGAGCTGCAGCAGATCGCCGACGAGTTCGGCGATGCGCGCCGCTCGCCGCTGGTGCAGCGCACCGAGGCGAAAGCCTTCAGCGAAGAGGAGCTGGTCAGCGCCGATCCGGTCACCGTGGTGCTGTCGGAGGCGGGCTGGATTCGCGCCGCCAAGGGCCACGACATCGACCCGGCCGCGCTCAGCTACAAATCCGGCGACGGCTTCAAGCTCGCCGCGCGCGGCAAGTCGAACCAGTCGGTGGTGGTGCTCGACAGCACCGGCCGCAGCTACACGGTGGCGGCGCACTCGCTGCCGTCGGCGCGCGGTCAGGGCGAACCGCTGACCGGCCGCATCAGCCCGCCGTCCGGCGCCACCTTCGAGGGGCTGCTGATGGGGGCGGAGTCACAGCGGATCCTGCTGGCGTCGGATGCCGGCTACGGCTTCGTCGCCACACTCGGCGACCTGGAGGCGCGCAACAAGAACGGCAAGGCGGTGCTGACGCTGCCGGACGGCGCCCGCGTCTGCGCGCCGGCGGCGGTGCCGGAGGGCGAGGCCTGGGTGGTCGCCGCCAGCAACGACGGCCGCCTGCTGATGTTCCCGCTCGACGAACTGCCGCAGATGGCGCGCGGCAAGGGCAACAAGATCATCGGCATCACCGGCGCCAAGGTGGCATCGCGCGAGGAGTTCATGGCCGGCATCGCCGTGCTGGCGCCGAAGCAGACGCTGCGGCTGTTCTCCGGCAAGCGCTATCTGAACCTCGGTTTCAGCGAGCTGGAGCACTACCGCGGCGAGCGCGGCCGGCGCGGCAACAAGCTGCCGCGCGGCTTCCAGAAGGTGGATGGCATCGGCATCGTCAGCGACTGATGCCGGTCGTCAGGGGCCCTGTTTTAGAACCGTGGCGGAGAGTGGCGCCGCCGCGTATATCGATAACGTCTAAGGCGGGGGAGCCGCAACGCCTCTACACTGAGCACCAATAACTCCAATAAAGGTGTACCGGGCATGGCCTTGTCTGCTCCGGAGATTTCGCTACTGGCCGTCGAGTTGCTGACCGCTCTGGCCCTTGCCGCACTCTGGTTCGGCGACCGCGAGCGCACCTACACGCTGTGGTGGGCCATCGCCCACCTGATGCTGCCGGTACCGGCGCTGCTGACCAGCGCCACCCGCGGCAACCCGGTGACACTGAACCCCGCCGCCCTGCTGCTCTACACCGCCCTCGCGATTCAGGCCATCAGCCTGCTGGCCGGCGTCATCAGCTACCGGATGCCGCAATTGCGGCTGCGCTGGTACCACGCCGTTACCGCCATCGCCATCCTGACGCTGACGCTGTTCGTACCGACCCACTATCTGGGCCAGACGTGGGGCCGCGTGACGGCGGTCAGCTCGATGATGGCCGCGGTGCTGGCATCGGCCGCGATGATGTGGTCGCTGGGCCGCTTCGAGCGTATCGCCGCCGTCTGTTTCCTGTCGCGCGGCCTCCTCGAACTCAGCCTGCTCGGGCAGATCGCGTTCGGCATCCACCATTCGCCCTGGTTCAACCACTTCTCCAGCTTCAACGCGCTGACCGCCACCGGCACCGCGCTGGCGCTGCTGATCGCCGCCTACCAGCGCTCGCTGGAGCGGCTGCGCGACCAGTACCGCATCCTCGAACTGGGGCAGGAGCTGACCGCCCAGCTGCAGGGCGTCTCCGACGAACCCGACCTGGCGCGGCGGGTGCTGGCGGTGCTGACGCATCGCCTCGGCTGGAAGGTGGCGCTGTTCCTGAGCACGACGCCGCAACCGACCACCTACCTGACGCTGGCGTCGGTCGGCGTCTCGCCGGCGCCGGGCCCGCAGGTCGAGGTGCCCGAGGAGGGGCTGATCGGCGTCTCGGTCAAGACGCAGCGCCTGTGCCATTCGGAAAACCTGACTGGCGACGCGCGCGTGCCGAAGGGTTATCGCGACCATCCGGCGCTGACCAGCATGACCAGCCTGGTGACGATTCCGCTGGTTCACGGCGGCGAGTCGCTCGGCGTGGTGCTGCTGCGCAACGCCAGGCCGCGCGAGATCGACGAGGCCGAGGCGCTGACGCTGGAGAGCCTCGGCCAGGTGATCGGGCTGAGCCTGGCCAACGCCCGCAACCTGCGCGAGCTGGCGTACCGCGCCAACCACGATGCGCTGACCGGCCTTGGCAACCGCGCCGCGCTGCACGACGACCTCAACGACTATCTCGATGGCCACGCCGGCACCCGCTGCGCGGTGCTGCTGTTCGATCTCGACCATTTCAAGCAGGTCAACGACGCCCTCGGCCACACCATCGGCGACCAGCTGCTGCAGGCGCTGGCGACACGCCTGCAGCAACAGCTGCAACAGAGCTCGGCGCGCCTGTATCGCCTCGGCGGCGACGAGTTCGTCATCCTGCACCGCCTTGATGACGACAACCCGGCCAGCGCGCTGGTGCTGGCACGCGAACTCGCCGCCATCATCGTCCAGCCGCTGCAGATCGGCGAACTGAGCCTGCGCACGCCGGCCTCGATCGGCGTCGCCATCGGCCCCGACCACGGCGGCGACTCCCACGAGCTGCTGCGCTGCGCCGACGTCGCCATGTACTACGCCAAGCAGCACGGCGCCGGCGTCACCCTCTACGAGCGCGCCATCGACGCTCACAAGCTCGAACACCTGACACTGCTGTCGGCCGTCAACGAGGGGCTGGACCACGGCCAGTTCGAGCTGTTCTACCAGCCGTTCGTCAATCTCGACACCGGCACCATCGAGGGCTGCGATGGGCTGATCCGCTGGCGCCACCCGACGCTCGGCCTGATCGGCGCCGCCGAGTTCATGCCGCTGATCGAGGCCACCGACCTGATCCGCGGGCTCACCCGCCGCGTCATCGACATCGCCATGAACGACGCCGCCCGCTGGCAGCAGCGCGGCATCGACGGCCACATCGCCATCAACCTGTCGGCCCGCAACATCCTCGACCCCGAGCTGCCGGCCTACCTGCTCGCCAGCGCCGCGCGCCACCGCGTCGAGCCCCGGCACATCCAGCTGGAGATCACCGAAACCATCCTGATCAAGGATCCGGCCTCGGCGGGCGCCGTCATGCAGCAGCTGGCCGACGCCGGCTTCACGCTGGCGCTCGACGACTTCGGCACCGGCTACTCGTCACTGGCCTATCTCGCCCGTTTCCCGATCCACACGCTGAAGATCGACCGCTCGTTCGTGCGCGACATGCTCGACCATCCGCAGAGCCGCACCATCGTCGAATCGACCATCTCGCTGGCGCGCGGCCTCGGCCTGCGGGTGACGGCGGAGGGGGTCGAGCAACAAGCCGAAGCCGACCTGCTGCACGAACTCGGCTGCGATTTCGCGCAGGGTTATCTGTTCAGCCGGCCGGTCCGAGAGGAGCAGCTGACCGAGATGTGGCACCCCGGCGCGGTCGTCGGCAACGGCGCCAGACAGCCTCTACACTACCGATCCAATCATCTGAACAACGGATAGACGCCGGGTATGAGCTGGAGCGCTCCACACCTTTCGCTGCTCGCCGTCGAACTGATGACAGCGCTGGCATTGGGGCTGCTCTGGTTCAGCGACCGCCAGCGCCCGTACACACTGTGGTGGGCCAGCGCGCACGTCATGATGGCGCTGCCGGCCGTGCTGACGGCGCTGTCGCGCGGCTACGAGCCGGCCTCGTTCATCTTCGCCGCCACCTGTCTGGTGCTGACGGCACGCCCGGTGTTCCTGCTGACCGGCGTCATCAGCTACCGCTCCGGTGCACCGACACCGGGCCGCGTCGCCGTCGTGCTCGCCCTGCTGTTCCTGGCCACCTGGCTGCCGACCCTGCTGTTCGGGCGCGAGTGGGTGCGCGCCGCCGCGCCGGCGCTGATGATCGTCGCGCTGCTGGCGTCGACCGCGCTGATGTGGCCGCTCGGCCGCTTCGGGCGCATCGCCGCCATCTGCTTCCTGCTGCGCGGCCTCTACGAGCTCGCGCTGATCTCGCTGGTGACGTTCGGGCACGGCGCTTCGCCGCTGTTCAACCACATCTCCAGCTTCAACGTGCTGACCACCACCGGCACCGCGCTGGCGCTGCTGATCGCCGCCTATCAGCGCTCGCTCGACCAGCTGCACCAGCAGTACCGCATCCTCGAACTTGCGCACGAGATGACCGGGCAGTTGCAGGGTGTGGCCGATGAAGCCGATCTGGCCGAACGCGTGCTGACCGTCCTGCGGCAGCGGCTCGGCTGGCAGGAGGGGGTGTTCCTGTCGTTGACGCCCGAGTCGCTGGTGTTCACGCCGGCCGCCACCTTCGGCCACGAGCCGGACCTCCACCAGCACCGCCCGATCCGGGTGCCGGACACCGGCCTGATCAGCACGGCGCTGCGCACCCTGCGCGTCTGCCACACCTCCGACCTGCCGCGGGATCTGCGCGTCGACGACAGTTACCGCGGCTACCGGAAGGTGGTCGACACGCTGAGCCAGGCGGTGATTCCGATCGTGCACAACGGCCACGTGCTGAGCCTGATCGTGCTGCGCGACGCGCGGCGCCACAAACTGCTGGAGAGCGAACTGCTGACGCTGGAGAGCCTCGGCCAGGTGATCGGGCTGAGCCTGGCCAACGCCCGCAACCTGCGCGAGCTGGCCCACCGCGCCAACCACGACGCGCTGACCGGCCTCGGCAACCGCGCCGCGCTGCACGATTTCGTGCGCGACGGGCTGCAGCGCTACCCCGAGCGTCGCGGCGCGGTCATGCTGTTCGATCTCGACCACTTCAAGCAGGTCAACGATGCCCTCGGCCACACCGTCGGCGATGAACTGCTGCGCGAACTCGCCGCCCGCCTCCAGAGCTATCTGGCCGACCGCCCCGCCGCACTGTTCCGCCTCGGCGGCGACGAGTTCGTCATCCTGCACCGCCTCGAAAACGACGATCCGGCCAACGCCCTGCCGCTGGCGCGCGAACTCGCCGCCGTCATCGCCGAGCCGCTGCGGATCGGCGAGCTGAGCCTGCGCACGCCGGCCTCGATCGGCGTCGCCATCTCCCCCGACCACGGCGGCGATTCCCACGAACTGCTGCGCTGCGCCGACGTCGCCATGTATCACGCCAAACAGCACGGCGCCGGCGTCACCCTCTACGAGCGCGCCATCGACGCCCACAAGCTCGAACACCTGACGCTGCTCTCCGCCGTCAACGAAGGGCTGGAAAAAGGCGAGTTCGAACTGTTCTATCAGCCGTTCATCAATCTCGCGACCGGCGCCATCGAGGGTTGCGAAGGGCTGATCCGCTGGCGCCACCCGACCCTCGGCCTGATCGGCGCCGCCGAGTTCATGCC
>CAZEVP010000066.1:0-16694 GCA_964515735.1 uncultured Verrucomicrobiaceae bacterium
ATCTATCCGCCGCTGCCGTCGATGCGCATCATCGGCGACATCATCGCGTACTGCTCCGACCATCTGCCGAAGTTCAACACCATCTCGATCTCCGGTTACCACATTCAGGAAGCGGGCGCCGACGCCGCGCTGGAGCTGGCCTACACGCTGGCCGACGGCAAGGAGTACATCCGCACCGCGATCGCCGCCGGCCTCGACATCGACAAGTTCGCCGGTCGCCTGTCGTTCTTCTGGGGCATCAGCATGAACTTCTACATGGAAGTGGCGAAGCTGCGCGCCGGCCGCCTGCTGTGGTCGCGCATCGTGTCTGAGTTCAACCCGAAGAACGTGCGCTCGAAGATGCTGCGCACCCACAGTCAGACCTCGGGCTGGTCGCTGACCGAGCAGGATCCGTACAACAACGTCGTGCGCACGACGATCGAGGCGATGGCGGCCGTGTTCGGCGGCACGCAGTCGCTGCACACCAACGCGCTCGACGAAGCGATCGCGCTGCCGACCGAATTCTCGGCGCGCATCGCCCGCAACACGCAGCTGATCATTCAGGAAGAGACCGGCATCACCAAGGTGGTCGATCCGTGGGGCGGCTCCTATTTCATGGAGTCGCTGACGCAGGAGCTGGCCGACAAGGCGTGGGCGCTGATCGAGGAGATCGAAGAGGCCGGTGGCATGGCCAAGGCGATCGAGACCGGCATGCCGAAGCTGAAGATCGAGGAGTCGGCGGCACGCAAGCAGGCGCGCATCGACCGCGGCGACGATGTCATCGTCGGCGTCAACAAATACAAGCTGGCGCAGGAAGACGACGTCGAAATTCTCGAAATCGACAATGAAAAGGTGCGCCAGTCGCAGATCAAGCGCCTCGAAGAAATTCGCGCCAAACGCGACAACAAGGCGGTCGAGGACATTCTGGAAGAGATCTATCAGGCCGCCGTCAGTGGCAGCGGCAACCTGCTCGATCTGGCGATCAAGGCGACCCGCGCGCGTGCGACGGTTGGCGAAATCTCGTTCGCGATGGAGCGCCACTTCGGCCGCTTCAACGCGCAGGCGCAGACCGTCTCCGGTGTCTACGGCAGCGCGTTCCAGGAAGATGAGGGCTGGAAGATGATCCAGAAGGACATCGATGCATTCGTCGAGAAGCACGGTCGCCGCCCGCGGATGCTGGTCTGCAAGATGGGGCAGGACGGCCACGACCGCGGCGCCAAGGTGATCGCCACCGCGTTCGCCGACGTCGGCTTCGACATCGACCTGTCGCCGATGTTCTCGACGCCGGAAGAGGTGGCTCGGCAGGCGGTGGAGAACGACGTCCACGTCGTCGGCGTATCGTCGCAGGCGGCCGGTCACAAGACGCTGGTACCGGAGCTGATCGCCGAACTGAAGAAACTGGGCGCCGACGACATCATCGTCGTCGCCGGCGGCGTCATTCCGCGTCAGGACTACGATTTTCTGTACGCGGCCGGCGTCAAGGGCATCTTCGGGCCGGGCACGCAGATCCCGGTGGCCGCGCGCGACGTGCTCGACGCGATCAACGCCGCCGTCAAGGCCTGACCGCCGGCGGTTGCGAACAGGGGCGGGCCGATGCCCGCCCTTGCCACAACGGAGCCCCTGAAAAAGCTTCGCCCCTGCTCCTTGCGGCTCTTCGTCATTCTGCGCGGAGCGAAGCGAAGTCGCAGAATCCAGCCTGCTGCCTGCAATGACTATGGATTACTCGCACCTGCGGTGCTCGCCCTTCGGGTCAGCCTGCGGCTGCTCTACACTGCGTTTGTCCGCGACTGCGCGCGGAATGACGGAAACCGGGTTCATGGCGTTTCAGCGGCTTCCAAGGAGAGATGTAGAGTCCATGAGTATCGACCTCGACGCATTGCGCAACGGCAACCGCCGCGCGCTGGCGAAGGCCATCACGCTGGTGGAAAGCAAGCTCGACACGCATCGCCAGCAGGCGCAGCTGCTGCTGGAGCAGGTGCTGCCGCACACCGGCAACAGCATTCGCATCGGCATCACCGGCATTCCCGGTGTCGGCAAGTCGACCTTCATCGAAATCTTCGGCCTTTACCTGATCGGTCTAGGCAAGAAGGTGGCGGTGCTCGCCGTCGACCCGAGTTCGCCGATCGCCGGTGGTTCGATCCTCGGCGACAAGACGCGGATGGAGGAGCTGTCGCGGCAGGAAAATGCCTTCATTCGCCCGTCGCCGTCGGAGTGCGCGCTCGGCGGCGTCGCCCAGCACACGCGCGAGACGATGCTGCTGTGCGAGGCGGCCGGCTACGACGTGATCCTGGTGGAGACGGTCGGCGTCGGCCAGAGCGAGTACGAAGTGGCCAGCATGGTCGACTTCTTCATGGTGCTGATGCTGCCCAACGCCGGTGACGAGCTGCAGGGGATCAAGCGCGGCATCATGGAGCTGGCCGACGCGCTGGTCATCAACAAGGCCGACGGCGAGAGCGTGAATCTGGCCAAGCGCACGCGCTCGCACTACCAGAGCGCGATGAACCTGCTGCGCCACACCACGTTCTGGACGCCGCGCGTGCTGACCTGCTCGGCGGTCGAGAAACAGAACATCGATGCCGTCTGGGGCATGATCAGCGACTTCGAAATCGACGCGCGCAAGAACGGCTCACTGCAGGACAAGCGCTCGAAACAGGCGAAGGAGTGGATGCACAAGCTGATTCACGAAATGCTGATGCTGCGGCTGCGCCAGAACAGCGACGTGCGCCGCGAACTGCCGCTGCTCGAACAGAAGGTGATCGCCGGGCAGACCACGCCGTATCTGGCGGCCAAGACGCTGACCGACATGGTCTGAAATTTTCCCACCGAAGGAGGAGTCGCCGCGTGAGCAATCTGCCACCTTGCCCCGAATGCAAATCGGAATACACCTACGAGGACGGCAGCGGCCTGTGCATCTGCCCGGAGTGCGCGCACGAGTGGTCTGCGCAGGCCGGGGCCGAGAGCGCCGAGCCGGTGAAGCAGGTGAAGGATGCCTTCGGCAACGTGCTGAACGACGGCGACACCGTCACGGTGATCAAGGACCTGAAGGTCAAGGGCTCGTCGTCGGTGGTCAAGGTCGGAACCAAGGTGAAGGGAATCCGGCTGGTCGACGGTGATCACGACATCGATTGCAGGATCGATGGCTTCGGCGCGATGCAGTTGAAGTCGGAGTTCGTGAAGAAGGTGTGACCCGTGCCAATCCGCGCGGCTGTGAATACTAATTCCTTGAAGCTCCGGCAGCGGCTTGGTCAGCCCTGGATTCGCCCATTGCGCTCCAGCACCCAGCAGCGCGGGTTGTTGCTGAATCCGATCTGGTCGTAATAGTCGTTGGCAGCGGGAGCGGCAATCAGGATCAGCTTGCAGCGCGGTCCCAGTTGTTTCTGTGTCTCCGACAGCAACCGTTTGCCGATACCCCGACGCTGGTAGTCGCTGTGCACGGCCAGATCGGAGAGATAGCAGGCGTAGTGGAAATCGGTCATCGAGCGCGCGATGCCGATCAGTTGTTCGCCGCGCCATGCGGTGACCGTCAGGTTGGCGTGCCTGATCATCCCTTCCAGGCATTGGCGGTCATCGACCGGGCGTCGTTGCGCGAGCGAACTGTTGTGCAACAGTTCGACGAACAGGTCGGTGTCGATCGGGGTATTGACGCGATACTGAAATTCCATGGCTCTTCCTGATCGATATTCAAAGCTCGCGGTTGAAGAACGCGATCAGCTGCACGTTGAAGTGTTCGTGAAACCGTACGCGATCGAAGCCGTCGGGGTCATCGCAGATCGGTTCCGTACCGAAGAGCTCCATGACGCCGATCAGCAGACGGAAGCCCGTGCTGCAGGGTGTCATGAACGCGAAATGGCCGGCGTTTCGCACCGAGTGGAATTCCGTTGACGCCGGTAGCAGCCTGCGAATGGCCAATGCGCTGTCTTCGACGATCGTATCCCGCTCGGCATGCCAGAGTTGAAGAGGGATGCTGACAGCGGCTAGCCGATCCGGTTCGAACATGTAACCGAGCGCCGGTGCGGCAATGGCAACGGCTCTGATACGGGGGTCGACCTGCCATATGTTGTCGGGCAGGGTGCGCTGCTGCAGGGGATCGATATCGTGCCGCTGCAAATAGTGGCAAACCCATGTGTCGGGGCTGGACTGGCAGAGCGTTGCCGTGGCGCCGCTGTCCGGTTGACCGCCGGCCAGTACCAGTGCGGTAAAACCGCCAGCCGAGAAGCCGAACATGCCGATCCGTTCGCGATCGATCGAGGCCGCCATAGGCCACTGATTCAGCAGATAGTCCAGCGTCTTGCGCAGATGGCGTGGGCGATCGGTGAGGTTGCGTCCCGCCGTGACACCGCTCGAGTCGCGGTAGTTGTCGCCGGTGTGCTGTACGGCTGCGACGATGAAGCCCGCCCGTGCCAGCGCCCTGGCAGTGTCCTGATGCGATATCAGTGCGCCACCGGCGCCGTGTGAAATGACGATCAGCGGCTGTCGCTGTTCCGGGCTCAGCCGATCCGGCTTCCAGATATTCAGTTCGAGCGGCTGATCGTCGCCATCCGGCGCCATCGCCTTTTCCGAAATGACCTCGGCAATCGATCGGGATGTCGTGGAAATTGCGAGCAGTATCAGCAATGCCAGCAGTGCAGCCGTGCATCCATTGGGCATCCGCATCGGTTTATCCCTGTCCCTGAATCGAATGCTGCGAAAAATGGCGGTTGGGGCTGCCTGTTGCCGAATCCTGTGGCGGCGCGCCGTATGGTGCTATCGGGAGCGAACCCAGATCAAGTGAACGGGTCGAGGCGCGATTGCACTGTTATCCTTCCGCCACGATTCCCGGCGGATGGCGCGCGTGACACCCGAGCAATCTCCAACCCGTTTTCAGCGACTGTGGCTCTGCGAGGCGATTCGCCTGCGCGAGGCGCAGGCGGGTCCGCTGGAGGATGAGGCCATCAATCGTCAGGTACGCGCCGACGGCGGTGATCTCGCACACCGCATCGCGGCGCGCGCGTTGCTGCTGGCGCGACGCGACGGTCAGTGGCAGGCGCTGCTGCACTGGTTGCAGGGCGCGCGGCTGGCGGCGGTGGCGCTGATGCTGCTGGCGCTGGTCAGCGGTTTCGGCCTCGGTGTCGCCGCGCTCGGCGATGGCCAGCGGCCGGTCAACGTGTTCTGGGCGCTCGGCACGCTGCTCGGCATCAATGCGCTGATGCTGATCGGCTGGCTGTCGATGCAATTGGTCGGCGATGGCGAAGCGACGACGCTCGGTCGCCTCTGGCTCTGGCTCAGTGGCCGGCTGGCGCGCGATGCGAAAGCGGTGCAGCTGGTGCCGGCGCTGCTGTACCTGACGCGTCGGCAGCAGCGCTGGGCGTTCGGCGTCGCCGCGCATGGGTTGTGGACGCTGGCGATGATCGGCGCACTGGTGGCGCTGCTGATGCTGCTGGCGACGCGCCGTTACGGCTTCGTCTGGGAGACGACGATTCTCGGCAGCGACGTTTTCGTCGCCGTCACACGCGGGCTCGGTGCACTGCCGGCGTGGTTCGGATTCGCACTGCCGGACGCGGCGCTGATTCGCGCCGCCGGCGAGGGGTTGCCGCTCGATGCGGCGGCGCGCCACGGCTGGGCCAGCTGGCTGACCGGCGTCGTGCTGTTCTACGGGCTGCTGCCACGCCTGCTGTTGCTGATTTTCTGCGGCTGGCGCCTGCAGCGCGGCTTGCGCACGCTCCAGCTCGACCTCGACCTGCCCGATTACCAGATGCTGGCGGCGTGGCTGATGCCGGCCAGCGAGCGCATTGGCGTCACCGATGCAGAGCCGGGGGGGCTGTTCCAGCCGCGTGCCGGTCGAGGTGAGGTCGCGAATGGGGAGTCGCTGCTGGTCGGTGTCGAGATCGATCCACGGCGGGCGTGGCCACCGCTGGCGCTGCCGGCCGGTGTCGGCGACGGTGGTGTCGTCGACAGCCGCGAGCAGCGCCGGCAGCTGCTGGAGCGTCTCGGCCGCAATCCGGCGCGGCGCCTCGCGATTGCCTGCGATCCGCGCCGCTCGCCCGATCGCGGCACGCTGGCGCTGCTCGGCGAACTGGCGGGTTACGCCGCGGCCGCGCGCGTCTGGCTGCTGCCACCGCCGGAGGGTGAACGCCTCGATGAGGCGCGTCTGGCCGACTGGCACGAGGCGCTCACCCGCGCTTCGCTGCCGCTGTGCGACGGGGCGCCGATGAACTGGTTGGAGCGCGGCGATGAGTGATCCTCTGAAGCTGGTCGTGGTCGGTCACACCAATGTCGGCAAGACCTCGCTGCTGCGCACGTTGTTGCGCGATGCCGGCTTCGGCGAGGTATCGCACCGGCCGGGCACGACGCGTCACGTCGAGGGGGCGCGGCTGTCGGTGGAGGGCGAGTCGCTGCTGGAGCTCTACGATACGCCGGGGCTGGAGGATGCGATCGCGCTGCTCGACTATCTGGAGCGGCTCGACCGCCCCGGCGAGCGGCTCGACGGGCCGGCGCGGGTCGAGCGCTTCCTGCAGGGCGCCGAGGCGCGCCAGCGCTTCGAGCAGGAGGCGAAGGTGCTGCGTCAGCTGCTGCTTTCCGATGCGGCGCTGTACGTGATCGACGCGCGCGAACCGGTATTGGCGAAATACCGCGACGAACTCGCCGTGCTGGCGATGTGCGGCCGGCCGCTGCTGCCGGTGCTGAATTTCGTCGCCGACGGTGGCGAGGCCGCGCGCGAGGCGGAGTGGCGCGGCTCGCTGGCGCGGCTCGGCCTGCATGCGCTGGTCTGCTTCGACAGCGTGGCGCCGCCGCTCGATGGCGAGCGCCGTTTGTTCGAGAGCCTGGCGCTGATGCAGCAGCACTACCGGCCGCAGTTGCAGCGGCTGATCGACGACCGCGAGCGGCAGCGACGGCGTCGCCTCGAGGCCGGCGCCCGCCTGATCGCCGAACTGCTGATCGACTGTGCGGCCTGTCGCCACAGCGTCGATGCCGAGGCGGTGCAGGCGGTCGAGGCGCTGCAGCAGGCGGTCAGACAGCGCGAGCAGCGCTGCGTCGATGCGCTGTTGCAGCTCTATCGGTTCCGCGCCGGTGACGTTCACGGCGACGACCTGCCGCTGCTGGATGGCCGCTGGCAGAGTGATCTGTTTCACCCGGAGACGCTGCGCCAGCTCGGCGTGCGCATCGGTGGCGGCATGGCCGCCGGCGCGGCGGCCGGCGCCGGCGTCGATCTGCTGGTCGGTGGCATCACGCTCGGTACCGCCGCGGCGATCGGCGCGCTGCTCGGCGGCGCCGCGCAGACGGTGCGCAGGTATGGCGATCGGTTGAAGGGGGCGTTCGGCGGTCGTCGCGAGTTGACCGTCGACGACGCCATTCTGCGGCTGCTGGCGCTGCGGCAGCAGCAGCTGTTGCAGGCGCTGGAAGCGCGCGGTCATGCCGCGCAGCAGGTGATCGAGTTGCCATTGCCACAGGCGCAGCGCTGGCGCGACGGCGAGCTGCCCGAGGCGCTGACACGGGCGCGGGCGCATCCCGAATGGTCGTCGCTGAAGGGGGCGTCGCTGAATGGCGGGGCGGTGGCGCAGGGGCGCGATCGCGAATCTCAGATCGAGCGGCTCTCGGCCGATTTGTTGGCGGGTTGCTCGCTGTAATTACCAGCCATGAATTCCCTGATCCGCTCGCGCTCGGCCAGCGTGTCGGCGTAGCCGAGCTCGATCAGTTCGGCGATGAAGTGCGGCGTGAACAGCAGGTAACTCGCCGTGTTGACGCCGCTGGTGTGGTGGCCGCCGCCGGACAGGCGCAGGAACATCCGCATGCTGGCCGGCAGCTCGCGGAAGTGTTCGCCGGCGATCGCGTCGATGTCGCGGCTCGGCGACAGCACCATCAGGTCGATCGGTCGCAGCCCCTCGATGGCGGCGCAGCTGTCGAGGCCGGGCTGGCAGTGGATCATCTCGTTGATCCGCTCCAGCAGCTCGATGTCGCTCTCGAGGCTGTCGATGAAGGCGCTGTTGAGCAGCTGGCCGATGATGTGGCCGAAGGCGGGGCTGCGCACCGGTCGCGGCGGGCGCTCGTAGACGCGGCGGTGGCCGCTGGCGGCGACCACCAGCACGCGCTTGGCACCGAGGTGCAGCGCCGGGCTGAGCGGGTTGAGCTGGCGTAGCGCGCCGTCGCCGAAATAGTGCGGGCCGATCCGTTCGGGCGGGAAGATGGTCGGAATCGCCGTTGACGCCATCAGGTGGTGAATGTTCAGCGGCGAGGCGATGCCGACCCGGCGCCAGCGGTGCCAGCCGCCGTGATCCGGCCCGCCCTGATAGAAGCTGGTCGACATCGACATCGAGTAGTTCATCGCCGTGACGCAGACGGCGCGCAGGTTGCCGGCGGCGATGTGGCGGCCGATGGCGTCGAAGTCGACGGCCTTCAGCAGCGTTTCTCGCAGTGGGGAGTTGTCCAGCAGTGCCACCGGCCGGCCGGCGGTGATGCCGGCGTTGATCAGCGAGAACCAGAGCCGCAGCGTGTTCCACGCCACCGCGCCGAAACCGGAACGGTAGACGAGGTCGACGTGCAGTTTGCGCCACAGCTGTTCCAGTTCGGCGGTGGCGCGGGCGAAATCGTCGCCGCGCGAGGCCAGCGCGGCGGCGTTGATGGCGCCGGCCGAGGTGCCGCACAGGATCGGGAACGGGTTGGGTGCGATGTCGGCGGTGATCTCACCGAGCGCGCGCAGCACGCCGACCTGATAGGCCACGCGGGCACCGCCACCGGGTAGCAGAAGGGCGGTCTGCATGGTCATCCGCGGCGCTCGCGCAAACCGGTGTCGGAGAGGATCTTGGCGGCGATCTCCTCGATCGACGTGTGGGTCGAGTCGATGTGACGGATCTGGTTGCGCTTGAGCAGGGCGATGGCCATCCGCACCTCGTCCTCGCACTGCGACAGGCTGGCATAGCGGCTGTTGGCGCGGCGTTCGTTGCGGATCACCGCCAGCCGCGCCGGCTCGATGGTCAGGCCGTAGAGCTTGTGGCGGTGCGGTTGCAGCGCCTTCGGCAGCTGGCCGAGCTCCAGATCCTCGTCGGTCAGCGGGTAGTTGGCGGTGAAGATGCCGTGCTGCATTGCCAGATAGAGGCAGGTCGGCGTCTTGCCACTGCGCGACACGCCGATCAGGATCAGCTGCGCTTGGTCGTAGCGGTTGATGCGGGCGCCGTCGTCGTTCTCCAGCGCGTAGTTCACCGCCGCGATACGGCGCTGGTAGGTCTGCTCGGCGGTGGCCGTGTGCGGGCGGCCGACCGAGTAGTTCGACTTGGCGTCGAGCAGTTGTTCGAGCCGGGTCAGGTAGACCGAGAAGATGTCGAGCGGCACGCCGTTGCTGGTGGCGAGCAGCGCGCGGACCTGCGGGTTGACGACGGTATCGAAGATGATCGGTGGCGCGCCGTCGCGGCTGGCGGCCTGGTTGATGCGGTCGACCGCCGCCTGCGCGCGCTCGGGTGTATCGACGAACGGCAGCACGGTCTCCTCGAAGTCGATGTCGTCGAACTGCGCCAGCAGGCTGTGGCCCAGGGTCTCGGCGGTGATGCCGGTGCTGTCGGAGATGTAGAACACCGAGCGTTTGTTCATCGGACGAGTCCTGTGCGGGTCGGTCGGGGCGGTCGTTAAAAAATTACAAGACGGGCTGCTAAGTTGCGAATTTACGTAGTTTTATTTCATTGCGGCCGGTGCCCCTATTGGCCGGACTTCTTGGGTATCATGGCCGCCGCCCGGAAGCTGCCTGCGCTCAAAAAGCGCGAAGGCGCCGGCACTCTACCACCCCGGGTGGCGCCCACCATAGCGCCGTCGCGACAGCGCCGCTCACCGTGCCTGCGAACTCCCGGTCGACACGCAATCCGCCTACAGAGGAGCGCAGATTTTGGCTGAGTATGTGATTTGGTTCGATCAACTGGGTATGCACGATGTCGAGCGTGTCGGCGGCAAGAACGCTTCGCTCGGCGAGATGATCAGCCACCTGTCCGGTGCCGGTGTCTCGGTTCCCGGCGGCTTCGCCACCACGGCCGATGCCTATCGCGACTTCCTCAGCCAGAGCGGCCTCGATGACTGGATTCACGGCGAGCTGGACAAGCTCGATGTCGACGACGTTACCGAACTCGCCAAGGTCGGCGACAGGATCCGCCGCAAGATCGTCGAGACTCCGCTGACGCCGCCGCTGCAGGCAGCGATCGCCGAAGCCTTCGCCAAACTGCAGGAGGGGCGCGACATCGCCGTCGCCGTGCGCTCGTCGGCCACCGCCGAGGATCTGCCCGACGCCTCGTTCGCCGGCCAGCAGGAGACCTTCCTGAACATCCGCGGCCTCGACAACGTGCTGGTCGCGGTGAAGGAGGTGTTCGCCTCGCTGTTCAACGACCGCGCCATCGCCTACCGCGTGCACAAGGGTTTCGATCACAAGATCGTTGCGCTGTCGGCCGGCATCCAGCGCATGGTGCGCTCGGAGACCGGCGCCTCCGGCGTCATGTTCACGATGGACACCGAGTCGGGCTTCGACCGCGTGGTGTTCGTCACCGCCTCCTACGGTCTCGGCGAGACCGTCGTGCAGGGCGCGGTCAATCCGGACGAGTTCTACGTACACAAGGAGACGCTGTCGGCCGGCCGGCCGGCGGTGCTGCGCCGCAACCTCGGCGGCAAGGCGATCAAGATGATCTACGCCGACTCCAGCAAACCGGGCCGCTCGGTGCTGACCGTCGACGTGGCGGAGGCCGAGCGCAACCGTTTCTGCATCTCCGATGCCGAGGTCGAGGCGCTGGCGAAACAGGCGCTGATCATCGAGAAGCACTACCAGCGCCCGATGGACATCGAGTGGGCGAAGGATGGTGACGACGGTCTCCTCTACATCGTGCAGGCGCGGCCGGAGACGGTGAAGAGCCAGGCGTCGACCACGCAGATCGAGCGCTACCTGCTGCGCGAGAAGGGCAAGGTGCTGTGCGAGGGCCGCTCGATCGGCCAGCGCATCGGCAGCGGCCCGGTGCGGCTGATCTCCGACATCAGCCAGATGGATCAGGTACAGGTCGGCGACGTGCTGGTCACCGACATGACCGACCCCGACTGGGAGCCGGTGATGAAGCGCGCCTCGGCGATCGTCACCAACCGCGGCGGTCGCACCTGCCACGCCGCGATCATCGCGCGCGAGCTCGGCATTCCGGCCGTGGTCGGCTGCGGCAACGCCACCGAAGTGCTCGCCAGCGGCACGCCGGTGACGGTCAGCTGCGCCGAGGGTGACACCGGCCTCGTCTACGACGGCACGCTGAAATTCGAAGTGACCACCAGCGACATGACGACGATGCCGGAGCTGCCGCTGAAGATCATGATGAACGTCGGCAACCCGGACCGCGCGTTCGATTTCGCCGGCTACCCGAACGCCGGTGTCGGTCTGGCTCGTCTGGAATTCATCATCAACCGGATGATCGGCGTGCACCCGAAGGCGCTGCTGAATTTCGACACGCTGCCGCGCGACGTCAAGGCGAGCGTCGAGCGCCGCATCGCCGGTTACGCCTCGCCGGTCGATTTCTACGTCGAGAAGCTGGTCGAGGGCATCGCCACGATCGCCGGTGCATTCGCGCCGAATCGCGTCATCGTGCGCATGTCCGACTTCAAGTCGAACGAGTACGCGCACCTGATTGGCGGCACCATGTACGAGCCGGCCGAAGAGAATCCGATGCTCGGTTTCCGCGGCGCGTCGCGCTACATCTCCGAATCGTTCCGCGAGTGCTTCGCGCTCGAATGCCGCGCGCTGAAGCGCGTGCGCAACGAGATGGGCTTCACCAACGTCGAGATCATGGTGCCGTTCGTGCGCACCCCGGGCGAGGCGAAGCAGGTCAGCGAGCTGCTGGCCGAGCAGGGGCTCAAGCGTGGCGAGAACGGCCTGAAGATCGTCATGATGTGCGAGCTGCCGGCCAACGCGCTGCTGGCCGACCAGTTCCTCGAATATTTCGACGGCTTCTCGATCGGCTCCAATGACCTGACCCAGCTCACCCTCGGTCTCGACCGCGATTCCGGTCTGGTGGCGCACCTGTTCGACGAGCGCAACGACGCCGTGCGCGCGCTGCTGAAGCTGGCGATCGAGGCCTGCAAGCGGCAGGGCAAGTACGTCGGCATCTGCGGTCAGGGTCCGTCGGACCACCCGGACTTCGCGCGCTGGCTGATGGAGCAGCAGATCGACAGCATCTCGCTGAACCCGGACTCGGTGCTGGAGACGTGGACCTTTCTGGCCGGCAAGACGGCCTGAGCGACGACGGGGGCGCAGGCCGCCATGCGCTTCTACGCCCTCGAAAAGTTCATCAACCTGCACGACGGCTACCGCCGCCGTTTCCAGATCGACCACCATCAGTTGTTGCTGATCCAGCAGGCGGGGGAGTGCGTGCTGCTGGAGGCCTACTGCCCGCATCGCGGCCACCCGCTGGAGGTGGCCGACATCGACGGCGACAGCCTGCGCTGCCCGCTGCACGGTTATCGTTTCCGGTTGCGCGATGGCGCGCTGATCGCCGCTACCGAGGAGCCGTGCCGCGGTCTGCGTCGTTACCCGATCGTCGAGCGTGACACCGACCTGGGCGTCATGCTCTAAGGCGTATCAGCGCGCGCCATCGAGCCTGTCGACTTTCAGATAGAGCTGGGCTTGCTGGCCGGCCTGCGCAGTGCTGTAGACCTTGCCGTTGGTCGTGGCCGGTGCCGTTTCGGGCCGTGGCAGCAACGGCATCCAGCTGCCCTCGCTGCCGCGCACGCGGTTGCCGTAGACCAGACGCTGCCCATCCTCGTGGCGAGTGAAGCTATAGGTGACGAGCAGGCCGCCACGGCCATCCCGATCGACTCGCAACATCAGGCTGTCGATCTGCACCGGTACCTGTTCGATCTCGACCCACCAGCCGGCCGCGGCGGCGCGCTCGCCGAAGCGACGCCTGTCGATGGCGATGTTGGCACCTTCCGTCGTCTCCAGCTGCTGCACCGTCGCGGTCGTGCGCACGATGGAGCCGGCAGCGGCCTCTGCTGGTGGCGTCTCGCTCAGGCTCAATCGCAGCGCGACCGGTGGCTGGTCGACCTGTTCGATCAGCCGGGTGATCTCGTCGATCTGTCTGGCGCTGCCGACGACGACCAGCCTCTGCCGGATCAGCTCGGCGCGCACCTCGTCGCCGTAGAGGTTGCGGATCGTGGTCAGCACGGTGTTCGGATCGGCGATCTTCAGCTCGAACACCTGACTGTCGGCGCGGGCGGGTGTCGCGCACAGCACCAGTAGCAGGAGCAGGGCGATGGCGAATCGTCGAGGGATGATCGAGGTCGTCATGGGTACGCGGTCGTCACACGGGCATACGGTTGTTACAAAGGGGCGGTTGTCACAAAGGGGCGATCGTCACAAATGCAGCGCGCGCAGGTCGGCGGACTCCTCGGCGCGCTCCCACAGTTGATCGAAACGGTCGCGGAACGACTCCGCCAGTGGCTGGTTGTTGTAGTCGGCCCAACCGCTCTCCGGTTCGCGGTTGTCGAAGCAGAGCACGCCGCGCAGGTCGGCGATCAGGTAGCTCTCGCCACCGTCGTCGACACGGTCGTCGAGGCGGCGGATATGCACCGACGAACTGAGCCGTCGCGCCAGTTCGACCAGCCGGTGGCCGCGTTCGACCAACGGGCGGATGTCGCGCACCAGCAGCCGCACTTCGCTCTGGCGGTGGCGGCGCGCCAGCTCGGAGAGGGCGGCGGCGAAGGTGTCGTTGTCGAACAGCGCGTGATCGAGCTGCGGTGAGTAGAGCCGCAGCTGGCGCGTGGCCTGACCGGCGAGGTCGAGTGCGATGGCGGCGCGATCATGCGCGGAGAAGCGGCCGCCATCCTCGCCGAGCCGGCGCGGGCGCAGCGTGCGGCGCATGATCCGGTGCGCGATGCCAGCCTCCATGAACTCGGGGCCGACTTCGATGAAATCGAAGCGTCGATAGAAGGCAAGGGCGTGGGTCTGGGCGTGCAGGAACAGCTCGCGGCGGCCTTCGGCAGCGGCGGCATCGATGACGGCGCTCAGCAGCGTGGCGCCGATTCCCCGGCCGCGAAATTCGCGCAGCACGGCCATGCGCCCGATCTGGCCGCTGCGCAGCAGCCGCGCGGTGCCGACCGGGCGCCTGTCGATCGATGCCAGCCAGTGGCGGGATTCGTCGTCGAACTCGTCCCACTCCAGTTCGACCGGCACGCGCTGTTCGTCGATGAAGACGGCGCCGCGAATGTCGCGCAACGCCGCCTGATCGCGCACCCAGCTCGCCTCGCTAATCTCGATCGGGGTTGTCGTCGAAGGGATTGTCGTCGAAGGGGTTCTCGCCAAGTTGCAGTACTCCCTCGTTCACCAGTTCGCACAGCCATTCGGCACCGCCGTTGCGGAGTTGCCCGGCGGTCGGCGCCAGCTGCTGGTCGCGGCACAGCTGCTCGACGGCGGTGTACAGCGATTCCGGCACCGTCCACTGCGCGCCGTCGGCGAACAGTAGCACAGCTCCGTCGCGGCGCAGGAAGGCGAGCCGGCAGCCCGGCGTCCGCCACAGCAGCGGCGTTTCCCGCAGCCGCTCGACCAGTTGCGCGGGCTCGATGGTCTGCTCCGGTGTGGTGTCGAGATCGGGGTATTTGCGCTCGGTGATCCAGCCGCCGAACCAGCGCGCAAAACTCTCGGTATCGCCGAGTTTCTCCAGCACCATCCGCTGCAGCCGCGCCAGTGCGTCGGCATCGATCTCGCCGGGGTTGGCGTTCGGGTCGAGCGTACCGTCGCGGTAGCGATCGTCGTCATCGAGCGTGGAGAGCACCTGATCGCACCAGTGGCCGATCAGGTCGGCCCGCGACGGCGCGCGGAAACCGACCGAGTAGGTCATGCAGTCGCTGCCCTCGGCGATGCCCCAGTGCGCCAGCCGCGCCGGCACGTAGAGAATGTCGCCCGGCTCCAGCAGCCACTCCTGCGTCGCTTCGAACTCGGGGATCAGTCGCAGCTGCGGGTGCTCGACCAGCGGTGTGGCGCGGTCGCAGACGGGGCCGACGCACCAGCGCCGTTTACCGAGCCCCTGAATCAGGAACACGTCGTACTGGTCGAAATGCGGGCCGACACCGCCGCGGTCGGCGGCGTAGCTGACCATCACGTCGTCGATGCGCCAGTCCGGAATGAAGCGGAACGGCTCGATCAGCGCCGCCACCTCCGGCACCCACAGGTCCACCGCCTGCACCAGCAGCGTCCAGTGGCTCTTCGTCAGCTTGCCGAAGCGGCTCTCGGGAAACGGTCCGTTCTCCAGCTTGAACCGCTGCGTTTTCGGCGACTGCGTGATCAGCCGGGATTCGATCTCCTCCTCGCAGGCGAGGCCGGCCAGTTCGTCCGGCGCCAGCGGGTTCGACCAGTCGGTGAAGGCCTGCCGGATCAGCAGCGGCTGGCGCTGCCAGTGGTCGCGCAGGAACAGGGCCGGGTCGAAGTCGCGCCAACTCAGGGAAGTGGTCATGGCAGGGAAACGGTCATCGCCTCAGATCGCCCGCGCCTGGGCGATGGCGTCGCCGATGTAGCCGGCCGGCGTCAGCGCCAGCAGTTCGGCTTTCGCCTCGGCCGGAATCTCCAGCGTCTCGATGAACACGCGCAGCGTCCCGGCGTTCATCGCCTGGCCGCGGGTCAGCGCCTTCAGCTTCTCGTAGGGCTCCGGCACGCCGTAGCGACGCATGACGGTCTGGATCGGCTCGGCCAGCACTTCCCACGCATTGTCGAGATCGTCGGAGAGACGCTGCGCGTTCAGCTCCAGCTTGCCGAGCCCTTTCAGCGTCGCCTCATAGGCGATCAGCGAGTAGCCGAAGCCGACCCCCATGTTGCGCAGCACGGTCGAGTCGGTCAGGTCGCGCTGCCAGCGCGACACCGGCAGCTTGCGCGCCATGTGTTCGAGCACGGCGTTGGCGAGGCCCAGGTTGCCCTCGGAGTTCTCGAAGTCGATCGGGTTGACCTTGTGCGGCATCGTCGACGAGCCGACTTCGCCGGCGACGACGCGCTGCTTGAAGTAGCCGAGCGAGATGTAGCCCCAGACGTCGCGGTCGAGGTCGATCAGCACGGTGTTGAAGCGGGCGATGGCATCGAACAGCTCGGCGATGTAGTCGTGCGGCTCGATCTGCGTCGTATACGGATTCCAGCACAAGCCGAGGCTCTCGACGAACGCCTTCGCGTTGGCGGCCCAGTCGACGTTCGGGTAGGCCGACAGGTGGGCGTTGTAGTTGCCGACGGCGCCATTGATCTTGCCGAGCAGCTCGACCGCGGCGACCTGCTCACGGCAGCGGCGCAGGCGGGCGACGACGTTGGCCAGCTCCTTGCCCATCGTGGTCGGGCTGGCGGTCTGGCCGTGCGTGCGCGACAGCATCGGCGCCGCGGCGTGGGCGTGGGCCAGTTCGGTCAGCCTGGCGATGATGCGATCCATCTGTGTCAGCAGCAGCGCGCGGCCGTCGCGCAGCATCAGCGCGTGCGACAGGTTGTTGATGTCCTCGGAGGTACAGGCGAAGTGGATGAACTCTGAAATATCAGAGAGTTCCTTCGATGACTTGATCTTCTCCTTGAGCAGATACTCGACCGCCTTGACGTCGTGGTTGGTGGTCGCCTCGATCGCCTTGACGCGCGCCGCGTCGGCCTCGGAGAAGTCGCTGACGATCGCCTCCAGCAGCGCGTCGGCCTCGGTGCTGAACGGCTTCACCTCGGTGATGCCGGGGTGGCGGGCCAGCTGCTGCAGCCAGCGCACCTCGACGATGACACGCTGGCGGAT
>CAZEVP010000067.1:0-16089 GCA_964515735.1 uncultured Verrucomicrobiaceae bacterium
TGCTGCCGCTGCAGATGCTGTCGGGCGGCAGCACGCCGCGCGAGAGCATGCCGGAACTGGTGCAGCAGGTCATGCTGGTGGCGCCAACCACTCATTTCGTCGCCGCCAGTCAGGCGATTCTCTACCGCGGCGCCGGCCTCGACGTGGTGTGGCCGCAGCTGCTGGCGCTGATCGCGATCGGCGCGCTGCTGTTCCTGTTCGCACTGCGCCGCTTCCGCGCCACGATCAGTCAGATGGCCTGAGCCCACATCGACGGTCCCGGTCCTCCCCTGCGAAGCAGGGGAGGTGCCGAGCGCAGCGAGGCGGAGGGGTCCGGGGTTGATCGTGAAACCGAAGAGCGGACCCCTCCGCCCCTTCGGGGCACCTCCCCTGCTTCGCAGGGGAGGACCATGAAAAACGGCCCCGCAGGGCCGTTTCGTTTACTGCCGTTGCAGCGCTTCGATCCGCTGCTCCAGCGGCGGGTGCGTGGCAAGCAGCGCCATGAAACCACCGCGCTTGCCGTTGATGCCAAATGCCGTCAGCGTGCCCGGCATGTGCGCCTCCTCCTGGATCGACTGCAGGCGGCGCAGCGCGTTGATCATGCCCTGACGGTCGGCCAGCCGGGCACCGCCGGCATCGGCGCGGAACTCGCGCTGGCGCGAGAACCAGGCGACGATGATCGACGCCAGAACACCGAACACGATGTCCAGCACGATCGAGCTGACGTAATAGCCGATACCCGGCGCATCGCTGGTGTTCTTCAGGATGGCGCGGTCGATGATGTTACCGACCACGCGCGAGGCAAAGATGACGAAGGTGTTCAGCACGCCCTGAATCAATGTCAGCGTCACCATGTCGCCGTTGGCGACGTGCGACACCTCGTGGCCGAGCACAGCCTCGGCCTCCTCGCGCGTCATCCGGCTCAGCAGGCCGGTCGACACCGCCACCAGCGCATTGTTCTTGCTCGGGCCGGTGGCGAAGGCGTTGACCTCCGGCGAGTCATAGATCGCCACTTCCGGCATCTGGATACCGGCGGCGGTGGCTTGGCGGCGCACGGTTTCGACCAGCCACTGTTCGGCGGCGTTGCGCGGTGTCTCGATCACCTGCGCGCCGACCATGCGCTTGGCGGACCATTTCGAGATCATCAGCGAGAAGAAGGCACCGCCGAAGCCGAACACGGCGGCGAAGCCGAGCAGCGAACCGTAGTTCATCCCCTGCGCGCTGATGAAGCGGTTGAAGCCGAGCAGGTGCGCGACGATCGACAGCGTCACCATCACGGCGATGTTGGTCAGCAGGAACAATCCAATGCGTTTCATCTGTTCTTCACTCCGGAAGCTATAACATTCGTCGGAAAATGGGACTGGTTGAAAAATGGCCTCGCTCAGAAGTCCAGCAGCTCGCTGAGAAAGGATTTCTTGCGACGCCGATGGTAATCGTCGTCGCGGTACTTGCCATAGCCATCGTGGCGACGCTCCTCGTCGTGACGGCGGCCGTCGCGCTCGTGGCGGGCCGATGTTACCGGCTGCCGCGCGGATGCGCCCTCCTCCAGTTGCTGCGAGCGCTCGATGATCTTGTCGAGCTCGCCGCGATCGAGCCAGATGCCCCGGCATTTCGGGCAGTAGTCGATCTCGATGCCCTGGCGTTCGGACATGTTCAGCTCGACCTGACAGGACGGGCACATCATGCTGGCAATCTCCTCGTTTTCAAGTGACGGACTTAGACCTACTTCGACGCCGACGATTCCCGCCGGCGCGTGTAGAACAGGCTGGCGACCATCGACAGCACCAGGATGACGGCCACTACCAGCAGCGACACCAGCACCGGGATCTTGTACAGATCGACGATCAGCATCTTGGTGCCAATAAACAGCAGAATCAGGCCGAGGCCGTACTTCAGCAGCGCGAAACGGTCGGCGACTCCGGCCAGCAGAAAGTACATCGCCCGTAGCCCCATGATCGCGAAGATGTTCGATGTCAGCACGATGAACGGGTCGGTGGTGACGGCGAAGATGGCCGGAATGCTGTCGACGGCGAAGATGACGTCGGAGATCTCCACCAGCACCAGTACCAGCGCCAGCGGCGTCAGGTAGCGCACGCCGTCGCGCATGACGAAAAAGCGTTCGCCCTCCAGCGTCGGCGTGATCGGGTAGTGGCTGCGCACCCAGCGCACCGCCGGGTTCTTCTCCAGATCGGGCTGATGCTCGGCGAACCAGAGCATCTTGATGCCGGTGAACAGCAGGAACGCACCGAACAGGTAGAGCACCCAGTGGAACTGTGCGATCAGCCAGGCGCCGAGGAACACCATGATCGCGCGCAGCACGATGGCGCCGAGCACGCCGTACAGCAGCACGCGGCGCTGCAGCTCCAGCGGCACGGCGAAGTAGCTGAAGATCATCAGCCAGACGAAGACGTTGTCGACCGCCAGCGATTTCTCGATCAGGTAGCCGGTCAGGAATTCGAGCCCGCGCGCATTGGCGATGGCGCGGCCGGCGCTGGCGTCGAGATACCACCACAGTCCGGCACCGAACAGCAGTGCCACCGTCACCCAGACGGCGGACCACGCCGCCGCCTCGCGCAGCGACACGTGGTGGCTGCGTCCGCCCTTCATCACCAAGAGGTCGATCGCCAGCATTCCCAGCACGACGCCGAAGAAGGCCAGCCACAACCACCACGTTCCTATCGTTTCAAGTGGAGTGGTACCGAGTGAAACGGTTTCCATGGGGAACACCTCGCGCAAACGAAAACGGCCTGGTCCGAAGGACTCAGGCCGTTGCGCGATCTGTCGGGGAATCTCGCGGATGGACCTTGCCCTTCGGCAAGGTCTCGCTTGCACCAGCGCCGACTGCATCGGCCGCTGCTGCCCGCCACACCGGATCGCCGCTCGGGCAACCGTATTGACGATGTGACGACGGAAAAGCTACTCCCCTTGAACGGCGCGAACGTTACTGAAGCGCCCGGTGCGCGTCAAGCGCGGCCACGCGGCCCCTTTTCATTCGACATCGCGCAGCGCCGCCAGCCGCTGCCGCAGCCTGCGCTGCGCCGCCTCGACGCCGGCAAGCCCCAGCTGCCGCGCCAGCGTCGGCCAGTCACGTAGCTGATGCAGCCGGCCGACCAGCAGCGCGCGATCGCCGGCATCGACGACCGCACCGCGCGCCAGCAGGGCACGCGACCACGCGCGCAGCGCCGGCAGCACCGACTCCAGCGGCCGCGCGCCATCGCAATAACCATCGACCGCCGGGTCGCGCCGCTGCAAAGCGTCGTCATCGTCGTCGAACGCGAACAGCGCGCAAACCAGCTCGGCATCGAGATCGCGCAGGTAATCGACCAGCGCCAGCGGCAGCTGTTGCCGCCAGTCGCGCCGCGCCTGCGTCAGCAGCTCGGCGCCGGACGCCGACAGCGCCATGCCGAGTTGCACGGCATGTTGGCCGCTGCTGGTTTCACGGCCGACACCGACGCGCAGCGGCCACAGGCTTGCGCGGCGCCAGAACGCGAGGCCGCCGGCGCTGGCGGCGAAGCTGGTGCCGAGCCAGTCGAACCCCTGTTCGCGCAACACCGCCTGTGCCTGTTGCAACAGTGCGAGACCGATGCCGTGGCGCTGCAGCTCCGGCGCGACGGCGATGCGCACGACGCGCGCGCAGCGCAGCGTCAGCGCCTGCGTCAGACCACCGTAGAAGGCCAGCGCCTGTGGCAGCAGATGACCGCGCGGGCGGCGCTCGCCGCGCACGATCGCCGCGTGCAGTTCCACCGGCAATGCCCCCTCCTCCGCCACCAGCAGCACACCGATGATGGCACCGCCGCTGCGCGCCACCCACAGGCGCAGGTTCGGCCCGTCGAGCAGATCGCGCAGATCGTCCGGCGCCGTGCGGTAGTGCGCCTGTACCAGCAGCCCGAACAGCTGCCGCAGCAGCGCTTCGTCGGCGACCAGCGCATCGCGCTCCACCTCGGCGATCGCCACCGTCGCATCACTCGTCGGCGGCGGCAGCGGCTCGGCGTCAAGCAGCAGCGCGCGTCGCAACCACGCCTCCAGCCAGTCGTCGCGCTGCCAGCGCAACGGCTGCTGCAACCGGCAGTGGCGCCAGCGCGGCGCAGCGCGTTCGAGCCACGGCAGAAAGCGCAGTTCGAAACCGCGACCGCTGCCCTCGTAACCGTGCACCGTGGTCGCGAACACGACGCGCGGCGCGCTCTGCAACAGCCGCTGCAGCAGCGCGACCGGCAGCGCCGCCGCTTCGTCGACCAGCAGCAGATCGGCGCGCGCATCGGCCGCCTCGACCGGTGGCAGCCAGCGCAACGCCGCATTCGCGCCGGCGAAGCGGAACAGCGCCGCGCACGCCTCGCGGCGCGCGGAGGTGACGACGATATCGAGCACCGGCTCCCGCGCCAGCAGCTGCGCTGCCGCCAGCCCGAGCGCCGCCGACTTGCCGCGCCCGCGATCGGCGATCAGCACCAGCGGCCGCTGTGCGCGCCCGTGCGCCATGCGCACGATCTCGGCGACGGCGCGCCGCTGCTCCGCGAACGGATCGCCATCGCAACAGGTATCGGCTTCGCGCGGTGATGGCGGCGGCGGTTCACCCTGTTCGATGACGACGACGCCCGGCGCGTCGAGCAGTGCGCGCAGCCGCCGCCAGAAGCGGGCGCTCGTCGCGCGCCATCCGAACGGCTCCAGCCGCTCGTAGTCCGGATCGCGAAATCGCGGCCACTGCGCCAGCGGCGGCGCCAGCAACAGCAGCCGGCCACCGCCGCGCAACGCACCACCGGCTGCGGCCAATGTGTCCGGTCGCAAACCGTCGTGCGCATCGAGTACCAGCACCTGCCACTCGCCGCCGAGCAGTCGCTCCGGCTGCCGCATCGACAGCGCCGTCGCAGCGGGCAGCGCGCCGCTGCCGAGCCAGCCGCTGTCGCGCCCGGCGCACAGCGCCGCCGCCAGCGCGCGACACCAGTCGGCAGCGCCGGCCAGCACCAGCAGTTCGCGCTGGTGAAGCGGCCAGTTCGCGCGCAGCCGATCCGGCAGCGACGGGTCCAGCGCAGCACTCGGCACAGCGGCCTCCGATACGGTTGATGTGGCGCGCATCATCGACAACCGCCGCGGCGCGGACAAGCGACGCGTACGCCATCGGCTTGCCGTCACCAGCCACAGCCGCGACAATCCGACACCCTGACGAACGATCGAGACAATCTCCGGAGGTTCCCCATGAAACGCTGGTTAGCCCTGATCGCCGTTGCCGCAGCAGCTTCGCTGGCGCAGGCCGAGATTCGTGAACAGACCGTCTCCTATCGCGTCGGCGATACCGAGATGGTCAGCTTCCTGACCTGGGACGATTCGATCGCCGGGCCGCGGCCCGGCGTGCTGGTGGTGCACGAGTGGTGGGGACTGAACGACTACGCCCGCCAGCGCGCGCGAATGCTCGCCGAGGCCGGCTACACCGCGCTCGCCGTCGACATGTACGGCGGCGGTCGCTCGACCGAGCACCCGCAGGAGGCCAATGGCTTCATGACGGCGGTGTTCGAGCGGCAGGATGCGGCGAAGTACCGGCTGCGCGCGGCGAAATCGGCGCTGCAACAGCAGCCGGTGACCGACTCACAACGCATCGCCGCGATCGGCTACTGCTTCGGCGGCGGCGTCGTGCTGGACGCAGCGCGGCGCGGCGAGAATCTCGATCTGGTCGCCAGCTTCCACGGCATGTTGGCCCCGCAGAACCCGGCGCAGCCGGATACCGTCAAGGCGCGTGTACTGGTGTTCAACGGCGCCGCCGACCCGATGGTGAAACCGGAACAGGTGGAGGCGTTCCGCGAAGAGATGAAGAACGCCGGCGTCAGCTACCGCATCGAGGATTACCCCGGCGTCACCCACGGCTTCACCAACCCGGATGCCGATCGCCTCGCCCGGCAGAGCGGCCTGCCGCTGGCTTACGACAAGTCGGCCGACCTCGATTCGTGGCACAAGCTGCTCGACGAGCTGAAGCAGACGTTCGCAACCGCGCCCGCGGCGCACTGACGGCGCCACTCAATCGCGCGTGCTCTTCAGTCGCGCACTCTTCAATCGCGCGTACTGGGCCTGACCGGCGCGCGCGGCTGCCAGATATCGAGCCGCGCGCACCAGCAGCCGTCGACCCGCTCGCACTGCAGGCGCGAGCGCGCCGGCAGCAGCGACTGCCACTGCGCCACCAGCGCCGGTGCATCGTCACCGGCCAGCGACAGCGCGGCCTCCATCCAGCCCTCCAGCCGCAATCGATCGCCCGGCGCGACGTCGACACCGCGCGCGTTGCGCTGCAGCAGCTCGTGCAGCCGCGCGTCGATCCGCCGCCGCAGTGCGTCGACCGCGTCCGTCACCGTCCGCTCACTCGGCCAGCGCCCTGTCGATCGCCTCGATCAGCTTCGGATCGTCCGGCTTCACGCGGCTGTTGAAGGTCGCCACCACGTGGCCATCGCGACCGACGACGTATTTGTAGAAATTCCATTTCGGCGCGCCAGCGCCCTGCTGCGCCAGCGCCTTGAACAGCGGATCGGCATCGCCGCCGCGCACCGCGACCGGCGCGTACATGTCGAAGGTGACGCCGTAGTTGACGTAGCAGACATCGGCGGTCTCCTTCTCGTCATCCTTCTCCTGGAAGAAGTCGTCCGACGGGAAGCCGGCCACCGCCAGCCCCTTGTCGCGATACTGCTGGTAGAGCGCCTCCAGCCCCTCGAACTGCGGCGTGAAGCCGCATTCGCTGGCGGTGTTGACCACCAGCAGCACCTTGCCGCCGTAGGCTTCGCACAGATTGCGCGTCTGCTGCGAACGCAGCGCGCGCATGTCGCGCTGCATCCAGTCCGGACACGCTGTCGCTGCTGACGCCGCTGTCGCCGCCGCTGCGGCCGGTACACCGGCCGTCATCATCGCTGCCAGCAGCAGAGACCATCCCCACCTGCGTTCGTCGTTCATCGCTCTTCCTCCCTCGTCCGGCGGGTCCGCCCGCCCCTCGAATAACCGGCCCATCGCGCGCGGCGGCCGATTTGTCGCCTGCGGCGAAATGGCCGTATAGTGCCACGCGACGCGTTGACCCGATGCCTTCACGAGCAGTCCTCTGGATCCGTATCGCTCGCAGCCCACCCGACCCGGCTGCGGCACCCGCCCGGTCTGCCCCCTGATCTCCTCACGCCAGCGCCCGTCGGGCCGCTCATCGCAGCGGTCACACCCTCAAATCCGCGAACACCATCAACGAGGTACACAGTCATGCTGATCGGAGCCAACAGCGTCGTAAGCATCCATTACCAGCTCACGAACAGCGCAGGCGAAGTGCTGGACGCATCGGCCGAGGACGCGCCACTGACTTATCTGCACGGCGCTGGCAACATCATTCCGGGGCTGGAGAAGGAGCTGCTCGGCAAGGTGGCAGGTGCCGAATTCAACGTCACCGTCGCGCCCGAGGAGGCCTACGGCCCGCGTCAGCCCCATCTGATGCAACAGGTGCCGCGCGAGGCATTCCCCGACCCGGCCGGGCTCGAAGTCGGTATGCGTTTCAACGCCGAATCCGACCAGGGCGTGCTGTCGGTGGTGATCTCTGCCGTCGATACCGATAGCGTCACCGTCGACGCCAACCACCCGCTGGCCGGCGAGACGCTGCACTTCGCCGTGCGTGTGCAGGAGGTGCGTCAGGCCACCGACGAAGAGATCGCCCACGGCCACGCGCACGGTCCGCACGGCCACCACCACTGAGCCTCGCTCGTCGCCGCGGGCGTCACCCGCCCGCGGTGCTCTCTCCCTCCGCCACTGTGCGCACCGCACCCGGCAGCGCCGGCCATGGCAGCGCTTCGAACGGCATCCGCGCCGCCAGCGCATCACACACCGATTCGCGCCGGAACAGTTCGCCCCCGGATGGCATGGCGGCGAGCAGCTGACGCTCTCCCTGCCAGTCGAACTGCAGCGCCGCCGCGTGCAGATAACCGCGATCGGCCGCACTGCCGCCGTAGCGGTCATCGCCGATGATCGGCGCACCCAGACTCTTCATCGCCACCCGCAGCTGATGCGTGCGCCCGGTAGCCGGCCGCAGCACGAACAGGCGCAGCCCCGGCTCCACGCCATAACTGAAGAACTGCGTCACCGCCGGCCGCTGCAGCGTGCGCGTCAGCCGCCAGCTGCCATTGCGGCTGCGCACCATGTCGCCACGCACCAGTCCCTGTTTCCTGACCGGCGCCCGGTCCGACAGCGCCACGTAGAACTTGCCGACGCAGCGCTCGGCGAACAGTGCCGCCAGCTCGGCGCAGGCCTGCGCGGAGCGGGCCAGCAGCAGCACTCCCGAGGTCATCCGATCGAGGCGATGCACCAGATAGAGCTTGCCGCCGCCGAGCTGCGATTCGAGCTGCGCGACCAGCGCCTGCGACGCCTGATCGCGATGCACAGAGACGCCCGCCGGCTTGTCGATGGCGACGAAATCGCGATGATCGGCAACGATGCGCAGGGGTTCGGCGAACGACGCCATCTCTGCTCCTTCGATGGGTTAAGGCTCTTCACCGCGCCACTGAAACACCAGAAAGCAGCGCGAAAGAGTGACGCGGTGCCCATGATGCCGGTGCTCATCGTTGTTGAATACCGGAGCCTGAATTTAGAATCGCACCGTTTCGATGCAGCTCCGCCACCAGCGACTCACCCGATGTTCGACGACCGCCGTAAAAGAACCGACCGCCGCATGCGCCGCGACCCCGCCGCCATTCCCACCACCGGCTGCCGCCGCCAGGGCGAACGACGCAGCCGCGCGCGCCGTTATCAGGTGCATCCGTGGTGGCTGATGACCGGCTACGCCGAGGAGCTGGAGCCGCCGGTATTGCAAACGGGCGACGACGACGGCGAGCAGCGTACCGTCGATGCGCAGCTGTCGGTCTGGCTGGCCGCCATGCGCCGCAACCGTGGCGGCGCCCCCGCCTGATCCGCCACCGCCACTTCTGTGGATAACCCCCGCGCCGCGCCATCCCGTCGGTACCGCGGCCAGGTACCGGCCAACCGGGCACCATCGCGTATCGCGATGACGATTCGATGAATTCGCACCCGTCGCCGAACGTCAATTTTCAAATCGTGCGTCACCACCACCAGAAGACGGAAAACCGGCACATCGAGGCGGCGAAACCCGGTCTCGAAAACATCATTCCGGCTTGCCATTTTCCCCAGAATCTGTGAACAAAACTGTGCATATCTCTGTGGGAAACTGCTTTTTTCCAGACCTGCCGGCTCGCGCCCGAAGCGCTCATATTTTGACCACCCCCACGATTGCCCACACTGCGCGACAGGCATAGCATCGGTCGGGCGTCGTGACTGGAGCCGTCGACGCCTATTTCGGACAAGGAGAGCGATCATAAAGTTAGTGCAACTGACGACCGTCGTTCTGGCCGGCTGCCTGCTGGCTGCGTGCAGTACCCCGTATGTCATCAGCACCAAGGACGGAACGCTGATCACGACCTCCAACAAACCCCAGCTCGACGAGGAGACCGGCATGTACTCGTTCGAGGACGAACAGGGGCGCAAACAACAGATCCGCAAGGAGGACGTGAAGCAGATGATCGAGCGCTGATTCAGCCCGGCTCGATGAACCTTCCCACCAGCGCCAGCAGTTCTTCGAAGCGGTACGGTTTGGAGAGATAGGCGTCGCAACCGGCGACGAGGATGCGCTCCTCGTCGCCCTTCATCGCGAACGCGGTCAGCGCGATCAGCGGAATCGGCGCCGTCGCCGGATCGCTCTTCAGGATGCGGGTCGCCGCGATGCCGTCCATGTCCGGCAGGCGGATATCCATCAGCACCAGATCCGGCATCCGCTCGCGCACCAGCGCGATGCCGCTCTCCGCCGATTCGGCCAGCAGCACCGCATGACCGGCCGATTTCAGCACCAGTTCGGCCAGCTTCAGGTTGGCCGCGTTGTCCTCAATGACCAGCACGGTCGCCATCGCCACCTCCCAGTGTGAAATAGAACACCGCGCCCTGATCGGGCACCGAGTCGGCCCAGATCTCGCCGTTGTGGCGCGACACCACCCGCTTCGCCGTCGCCAGGCCGATGCCGCTGCCCTGAAACTCGCGTTCGGAGTGGAAGCGGCGGAACGGCTTGAACAGGCTCTCACCCGCACGGCTCATATCGAAACCGACGCCGTTGTCGCGCACGTAGTAGACCGGCACCTGCCGCTGCCGGTCGACGGCGCTGCCGAACTCGATGCGCGGCGCGAACTGTCTGGCGCTGTATTTCCAGGCGTTGTCGAGCAGGTTGAGCAGCAGCACGCGCAGCAGCCCCCGATCGCCGCGGGCGCGGACGCCGGGGGCGATCAGCCAATGCACGCGGCGGTCCGGCACGGCGTGCTGCAGCGTCATCCGCACTTCGTCGACCAGCGCGCTGAGGTCGACGTCATCCGAGTGCAGCTCGCTGCGGCTGATTCGCGCCAGCGTCAGCAGATCCTCGATCAGCGCATTCATCTGCCGCGCGCAGACGCCGATGTGGTCGAGATAGTGGCGCGCCTGCGCCGGCAGCTGATCGCGGCTCTCCTGCAGCAGATCGGTCAGCCCGGTGATGCCCTGCAGTGGATTGCGCAGGTCGTGCGAGACCGAATAGCTGAACGATTCGAGCTCGTCGCACGCCATCTTCAGCGCGTGGTTGGCGCTGTAGAGCTGCGCCACGTAGCGCTCGACGTCGCGGCGGCTGCGCAGCAGGTCGATGAACACCTGCGCCTTGGCGCGCAGGATGGTCGGCACCACCGGCGACGGCAGGTAGTCGACCGCGCCAAGTTCGTAGCCGCGAAAGGCATCCTCGTCGCGCGTGAACACCGCCGACACGAACAGGATCGGCACCGCTGCGCAGGTCGGCAGCTGCCGAAACTGGTGCGCCAGATCGAAACCGCTGATGTCCGGCAGGTGCACGTCGAGCACGATCATCGCGTACTCGCGCTCGCCGGCCTGCGCCAGCGCCTCGGCGCCGCTGCCGGCCTCTACCACCTCGGCCAGCGGCTGCAGGATCGTCGCGTACAGCCGTCGGTTGGCCGGTGTGTCGTCGACCACCAGAATGCTTTCGCGCACCTCATTCGCCATCCTCGAACCTCCGTCCGCCGCGGCGCCGCTGCAGCACGCGCCTCACCTCATCGATGAAGGAGAGATGATCGAACGCCGCTTTCTGCATCACCTGATCGACGACGCCGGACAGCTGCCGGCGCTCATCGGCGCTGAGCCATTTCGCCGTCACCATGATGATCGGCACATCGGCGGTGGCGGCGTCGCGGCGCAGCTCGGTCGCCACCTCCAGGCCGTTGACGTCGGGCATCATCAGGTCGAGCACGATCACGTCCGGCACGTGCGAGCGTACCAGCGTCAGTGCCTCGCGACCGCCGTAGGCCGACACCGCCTCCATGCCGGCGCCCTGCAGCAGCGTCGTCATCAGCGTCACCGCGCGCGGGTCGTCGTCGACCACCAGCGCCCGCACCGACTGGCCGCGCAGACCGACACCGGTGCGGCGCAACGCGTTGTGCAGATCCTCCGGGCGCACCGGCTTGACCAGCACGTCGGCTGCGCCGAGCGCGAAATCGTGCGGCAGCTCGCCACCGACCGAAACGATCACCACCGGCGTGCCGATCAGCCCCGGCCGCTGCTTCAGGTCGGTCAGCAGGCCCCAGCCGCCGAAACCGGGCGCCGAGACCGGGACGACGATGGCATCCGGCGGCGCCTGCCGGGAGAGTTCGTCGGCCTGCGCCGCGTCGGCTGCCTCCAGCACCTCGTAGCCCTCGCGCGCCAGCTGCTCGCGCAGCGCCTGCCGCTGTTCGCCCTCGGCATCGACCAGCATCACGCACAGGCCGTTCGAGTGCGATGGCACTGCCTGCCGCTCGGCGATCCCGGTTCGCCACGGCAGCCAGACGACGAAGCGCGAACCGCGGCCCGGCGCGCTCTCCACCATCAGCCGGCCTTCGTGCTTCTCGGTCAGGCGCCGCACCATCGCCAGACCGAGGCCGGCGCCGGTGTTACGGCGCGCCAGCGACGAATCGACCTGCGTGAACGGTTCAAACAGCCGTTCGAGGTCGTCCGGTTCGATACCGATACCGGTGTCGCTGACGGCGATCTCCAGATAGCGCGGCGCCGGCTGTGCCGGTGACAGCAGGAAACGGCGGCCCGGTGCCGGTTCGAGCGCGGCGATGTCCGCGGCGCCCACCTGTCGCAGCGACAGCTCGACGCGGCCACCCTCGCTGCAGAACTTCACCGCGTTGGCGAGCAGGTTGTAGACGATCTGCTTGACCTTGCGCGGGTCGAGCCACAGCGTGCCGAGGTCGTCGGCGATCCGCGCCTGCAGCTGCACGCGCTGCGACAGCGCCTTCTCCCGCACCACCGACAGCGTCGAACTGCCGAGCTGGGCGGCGTCGAACGGCTCCAGTTCCAGCTCGATGCGCCCGGCCTCGACCTTGGAGAGATCGAGGATGTCGTTGATCAGCGCCAGCAGGTGGCGGCCTGCCTGATGGATCTCCTGCAGGTATTCGCGTTGCTGCGGCGCCACCTCGCCGACGATGCCGGCGCCGAGCACCTCGGCGAAGCCGATGATCGCGTTCAGCGGCGTGCGCAGCTCGTGGCTCATGTTGGCGAGAAACTCGCTCTTCATCCGGCTGGCCACTTCCAGCTGCACGTTCTTGTGCTCGATCTCCTCGCCGCGCGCGCGCAGCTGGTCGGCCAGCAGTTGCAGATCCTCGTATTGCTGCTGGTTGTGCAGCGCCACCGCGAGCTGGCCGCAGAGCCGCTCGACGAAGGCGCGCTCCGGTTCGACCACGGTGTCGGAGGCGGCCAGCGCCAGCACGCCGAGCAGGCGGTCGCGATAGACGACCGGGCAGAACAGCAGCGCCACCGGACGGAAATCGGCGAAGCCGGCGCTGATCGCCATCTCGTGGCCGTCGCCGAGCTGATCGACCATCAGCAGCCGGCGATCGGCGGCGGCGGCGCCGACCAGCCCCTCGCCGAGCCGCAGCTCGGTGCGCACGCCGGGTGGCGCCGCGTGCGACGCCGCCAGCCGCAGCAGCCCGCCGATCTCCTCGTAGGCGTAGAACAACATCACCGGGAACGGATGGCGCTCGGCCAGCAGCCGCAACAGCCCGTCGAGAATCCGCTGCCGGCTGGCGCCACCGTTGAACAGCGCCAGCGCCTCGGCCTGCGTCGAATCGAAACGCTGCGTCGCCATCTCGACCGCGCGCTGGGCGATGATCGCTTCGCTGCGCTTGCGCACGCTGATGTCGGTGACCGCGGCCAGCACGAACATCCCCTCGGAGGTCTGCAGCGGGCTCAGGCCGATCTCGATCGGAATCTCGCTGCCATCGCGGCGGCGCCCGAACAGATCGCGGCCGGCGCCCATCGGCCGCATCTCGGGGCTGTTCAGAAAGCGGTCGCGAAACTGCCGGTGGTGGCCGCGCACGCGCTCCGGCAGCAGGATTTCGACCGGCTGGCCGAGCAGCTCGGCGCGCGGATAGCCGAACAGCCGTTCCAGCTCGCCGTTGACCAGCACGATGACGCCGTTCGAATCGACCATCAGGATCGCGTTCGGCGTCGCCTCCAGCACCGTCCGCAACCGCTCCTGATCGATGCTGTTGCGCTCCATCCTGGCGGTGAGGCGCAGCAGCTGTTCCTGCGCGCGCATGTCGTTGCGCACCCGCCAGAGCGCCAGCCCGAGCAGCAGCATCAGCAGCGTGATCAGGCCCGCGACCAGCCACTGCCCGTGATCGCGGCTGCGCTGCTCCAGCTGCTGTCGCTCGGTCAGCAGTCGATGCTCCTCGCCGTCGATCACCTCGAACAGCGCGATCCATTGCCGCGCCTGATCCTGATGCGCCAGCGACACCGCGGGCAGCGTGCCGTCGGCCTCGTACTGGCGACGCTGCTGCGCCAGTGCCGTGAAAATCGATGTCTGCAGTTCACGCCACTGCCGCAGGCGCTGACTCTGAACCGGGTTGTCAGAGATCAGCGATTCCAGACGGCCCTGCTCGTCGAGCAACGACCGCTCGCTGACCTCGATGGCATCCAGGAACTGGCGATCGCCCCCGAGCAGATAACCGCGGTGGGCGGCAATGATGCGGCTGAACCAGGCGCGGCTGCGGCCGAGGCCGGAGATGATGTCGTGGGTCTGGATGACGAAATCGGTGGCGCGCTGCTGCTCGCGACCGGTCTGGACCACCAGACCCGCGAGCAGCAGCGCGACCGCCACCGCGGCGATGAATAGAACGAATGCTCGGGTCTGCACGGTTTTCATCCCCACCGGAGCGGTCAGTGATCCGCCCCTGACGGCGCTACACAAGCGCGTCTGCAACGCGGACGGCGCCGGCACGGCAGGCCGGAAGCCAGTCATCAGGACGGTGCCGTTCGGCGGCGGCGAAAGAAACCACGGCTTTTGTACGGTTTATTGTTCGATATGTTCGCGGGCGCCACCGGCAACGAACCGGGAAGTTATAGCAGCGCCCTGTTCACACCAGCAAGTGAAATGGGTAGACGAGCGCGAATCTACTCGCTGCGCAGCGCCTCGATCGGATCGAGCCGCGACGCGCGCCACGCCGGCACGATACCGGCGGCCAGCCCGATCAGCATCGACAGCAGCAGCGCCACGCCGAGATAGAACGGCTGCAGCGCCAGCGGCAGCCCCGGCACCAGCAGCTTGCCGCCGCCGACCAGCGCGACTACCAGCCCCAGCCCGGCCAGCCCGCCGCCACTGGCCAGCAGCACCGCCTCACCGAGAAACAGCGCCAGCAATTGTGGCTGCGTCGAGCCTAACGCCCGCATCAAGCCGATCTCGGCCATCCGCTCGCGCAGTGCCGTGGTCATGATGGTGGTGACGCCGACACCGCCGACCAGCAGCGACACGCCGCCGAGCGCGGCGATGCCGAAGGTGATGATGCGCAGGATGCGATCGAGACTCGCCAGCATCTCCTCCTGCGTCAGCAGCGTGAAATCCTCCTCGCCGTGCAGCCGCGTCAGCAGCGAGCGGATACGGCGCTCGGTGTCGCGGCTGGTAGTGTCGGCCGAGAACACGATGTTGATCTCGCCGACGCCCTCCAGGTTCATCAGCTGCAAGGCGCGACTGACCGGGATGTAGACGACGTCATCGAGATCGAAGCCGAGCATCTGCCCCTTCGACGCCATCACGCCGATGACGATGAAGCGGGTGCCGCCGACGCGCAGCGTCTGCCCGAGCGGATTGCGATCGCCGAACAGCTCGCGCCGCACCTTGTGGCCGAGCACGACATAGGGGCGCGCGGCGACCTCGCTGTCGTCGGGCAGGAAGCGGCCGAGCGCCACCTCCATCTTCCACGCCGACGCCGCCGCGCTGCCGACACCGAGCAGGTCGCTGGAGCGCTGGCGCTCGCCGGCCGCCAGCCGCGCATTGCCGTGCACCACCGGTGTCACCGCCTCGACATGCGGCAGCCGCCGCAGCTGCGCGGCGTCGTGCAGCGTCAGCGGCCGCACCGATTTCAGCACGCCGGCCAGCCCCTCGGTCGAGGTCTTGCCGGCGGTGACCGAGATCAGCCGCGTGCCGAACGTCGAGAATTCGTCGAGCAGATAGACGCGCAGCCCCTCGCCGATCGCCGTCAGCGCCGCCACCGCGGCGATGCCGATGGCGATGCCGAGCGCCGTCAGCACGCTGCGGCCACGCTGCGCCAGCACCGCGCGGCCGATCCATTGCAGGCTGTCAGAAGCTCTCATGGCGATTTCCCGGAACTCTTGTGGCACTTCGTTCGGTGCCGTTGTGATCCCCTCTCCCTGAAGGGAGAGGGGAGAACTAAGGCTTCTGCAGCGCATCGACCGGCTGCAGCCGGCTCGCGCGCCGCGCCGGCAGCCACGAGAACGCCAGCCCGGTGCCGCAGGCGATCAGCGTCGCCGTCGCCACCGACCACCACGGCGCGCGGAACGGCACGTCGGGAAACAGCGCGCGCATCAGCCACACCAGCAGCAGGCCGAACAGCACGCCGATGACGGCGCCACACGCCGTCAGCAACGCCGCCTCGCCGAGGAAGATGCGCAGAATCTCGCCGCGCCCAGCGCCGAGCGCTTTCAGCAGGCCGATCTCGCGCGTGCGCTGGCTGACGCTGATCAGCATGACATTCATGATCAGCACGCCGGCCACCAGCAGGCTGATGCCGCCGATCGCCGCCACCG
>CAZEVP010000068.1:0-15950 GCA_964515735.1 uncultured Verrucomicrobiaceae bacterium
GTTGCACTGCTGCTTGATGAAGCGCGACACGCCGGTGATGGTGCCGCCGGTGCCGACGCCGCTGACCAGCACGTCGATCTCGCCGTTGGTCGCCTCCCATATCTCCGGGCCGGTGGTGCTGGCGTGGATGTCCGGGTTGGCCGGGTTCTCGAACTGCTGCAGCAGCAGATGTTTCGACGGATCGCCGGCGACGATCTCCTCGGCCTTCGCGATCGCCCCCTTCATGCCCTTGGCGCCATCGGTCAGCACCAGCTTGGCGCCGAGCGCGACCAGGATCTTGCGCCGCTCCATGCTCATCGTGTTCGGCATCGTCAGGATGATCGGGTAGCCGCGCGCGGCGGCGACGAACGCCAGCGCAATGCCGGTATTGCCGCTGGTCGGCTCCACCAGCGTCATGCCCGGCTTCAGCCGGCCGCTCTGTTCGGCGTCCCAGATCATGTTGGCGCCGATCCGGCATTTCACCGAGCCGGCCGGGTTGCGGCTCTCGATCTTGGCGAGGATGTTGTGTTTGCTGATCCGGCTCAGCCTGACCAGTGGCGTGTTGCCGATGGTCAGGCTGTTGTCCGTGAAGCTTCTGTTCATCGGGTTTCTCTCCTTCGAAGGGAACGGGGCAGCCGTGTCGTTGCCAATCGTGCCGGCAGGCCCTAGGCTTCGTCCTTTTCTGTCATCTCCCGCGACGATCCCGCCGAGAAGCGGGTCTGTCCGCCGGAGCCTGTTTTTCAGCCGTCGAATGGTAACGCACCCATGAAGTTCCAAGGTACCGAACGCTACGTCGCCACCGCCGATCTCCGCACCGCCGTCAACGCCGCCGTTACGCTGCAGCGGCCGCTGCTGATCAAGGGCGAGCCCGGCACCGGCAAGACCCTGCTGGCCGAGGAGGTGGCGAGCGCGCTCGGCAAGCCGCTGATCACCTGGCACATCAAATCGACGACGAAGGCGCAGCAGGGGCTGTACGAATACGACGCGGTATCGCGCCTGCGCGATTCGCAGCTCGGCAACGAGCGCGTGAAAAACATCGGCAACTACATCAGGAAGGGCAAGCTGTGGGAGGCATTCGACAGCGACGAACAGGCGGTGCTGCTGATCGACGAGATCGACAAGGCCGACATCGAATTCCCGAACGACCTGCTGCTCGAACTCGACCGCATGGAGTTCTTCGTCTACGAGACCGGCGAGACGATCAAGGCGAAGCAGCGGCCGATCATCATCATCACCTCGAACAACGAGAAGGAGCTGCCGGACGCCTTCCTGCGCCGCTGTTTCTTCCACTTCATCACCTTCCCGGACCGCGACACGATGCGCCAGATCATCGAGGTGCATTATCCCGGCATCACGCAGAGCCTCGTGCAGCAGGCGCTCGAGGTCTTCTTCGAGATACGCGAGATGCCGGGCCTGAAGAAGAAGCCGTCGACCTCGGAATTGATCGACTGGCTGAAACTGCTGATGGCCGACGACATTCCGGAAGAGGTGCTGAAGAACCGCGACGGCGGCAAGGCGATTCCGCCGCTGTACGGCGCGCTGCTGAAGAACGAGCAGGACGTGCACCTGCTCGAACGGCTCGCCTTCATGCACCGCCGCGAGAATCGTTGAGCGGAGAGCTGCTGCTGTGCTGATCAACTTCTTTTTCGGCTTGAAAGAGGCGGGCGTACCCGTCTCGGTCAAGGAACTGCTGGTGCTGCTGGAGGCGATGGAGCGCAACCTCGTTTTCGCCGACATCGATGAGTTCTACCTGCTGAGCCGCTGCTGTCTGGTCAAGGACGAGAAATACTTCGACCGCTTCGACCGTGCCTTCGGCCTCTATTTCCGCGACCTGCAGTCGCTCGACGACGTCATCGAGGCACTGATTCCCGACGAGTGGCTGCGCGCGCAGTTCACCAAGCATCTGACGGAAGAAGAGAAGCAGAAGATCAAATCGCTCGGCGGTCTCGAAAAGCTGATCGAGGAGTTCAAGAAGCGCCTCGAAGAGCAGAAGAAACGCCACGAGGGCGGCAACAAGTGGATCGGCACCGGCGGCACCTCGCCGTTCGGCCACAGCGGCTACAACCCCGAGGGCATCCGCATCGGCGGCGCCGGCCGCAACAAGAGCGCGGTCAAGGTGTGGGAACGGCGCGATTTCAAGAACCTCGACGACACGCTCGAACTCGGCACCCGCAACATCAAGGTGGCGCTGCGCCGGCTGCGCCGCTTCGCCCGCACCGGCGCCGCCGACCAGCTCGACCTCGACGACACCATTCGCTCGACGGCGAAGAACGCCGGCTACCTCGATCTGAAGATGGTGCCGGAGCGCCACAACGCGGTGAAGCTGCTGCTGTTCTTCGACATCGGTGGCTCGATGGATCCGTACATCCATCTGTGCGAGGAGCTGTTCTCGGCGGCGCGGTCCGAGTTCAAGCACATGGAGTATTTCTACTTCCACAACTTCATCTACGAGACGGTGTGGAAGAACAACTTCCGCCGCCACCAGGAGCGCACGTCGACGCTCGACATCCTGCACAAGTACACGCCGGACTACCGCGTCATCTTCATTGGCGACGCCTCGATGGCGCCGTATGAGATCGTGCAGCCGGGCGGCAGCATCGAGCACTGGAACGAGGAGGCGGGCGAGGTCTGGTTCCGCCGCATCCGCGACACCTTCAACAAGGTGGTGTGGCTCAATCCGGTGCCGGAGAAGGACTGGAAGTTCACGCAGACCATCCGCTACACGCAGCAGCTGACCGAGAACCACATGTATCCGCTGACGCTGAAGGGGCTGGAGGAGGCGATGGGGTATTTGTCGAAGTAAGGCAGATGAGAACCGTTTGACGGCGATCATCGACTCCCCCCCTGCAACACCCATCCTCGATGGCTTGGCCGAATGCAGCCGGTTTTTGGCTGCATTGGCGGCGCATTCATTCGTGCATGTAAATACTCTGGCCGTGGCCAGACTGGCCATTCGTGGTCGAAAAATAACGATGGCAGCGATCGCCAGGCTGGCGAAGCGTGGGCCCGGGAGGTTTCACATGCACAACACCGATGACAAGAGCGCGGCGTTCGACACCGGCCAGCCACATCCTTTCTGGGCGGGTTTGCGCGCGAGGTGTCCTGTTGCCGCTGCGGAAGATCGAGGCGCGGGACAACGCCCGTCGTTCTATGTGGCCGGCTGGAAAGAGGTGAGCGCCGTGCTCGGCGATCCCGAGACGTTTTCCTCGGCAATCTACACCGAGACCACCACGCAGTTCATGGGGCCGGTGTTGCTCTCGCAGGATGGGGAGCGCCATCGATCGCTGCGTTTGCTTGTGTCCCACGCCCTGCGGCCGACACAGCTGGCGAAGTGGGAGCAGTCGTTGATCAGGCCGGCCATCGCCCGCTTGTGCGACGCGGTTGCCCGCAATGGCCGGGCGGAGCTGGTGGAGCAGGTGGTGAGCCGTTTCCCCGTACATGTGATCTGTGGCATGTGCGCGATTCCCGCCGAGGACAGCCCGAAACTTCTGCAGTGGGCCAAGGATATTCATCGCGGCCTGCTGGATGCCGAGGTGGGCAGAGCGGCGGCGGAGGCGATGCGCGTTTATCTGGAGCCGCTGGTGGAGGAGCGCCGCGCGCGGCCGGGCGACGATCTGATCAGCGATATCGTGCACGCCGAGGTGGAGGGCCAGCGGCTCAATGATGAGGAGATCTACGGCTTTCTGCGGCTGCTGTTGCCGGCGGGATCGGAGAGCACTTTTCGCACATTGAGTAGCGCGCTGCTCGCCGTGTTGGTCACGCCCGGGTTGATGGCGCGGGTGAATGCGGATCGCGGCTTGCTGCGTTCCGTCGTCGAGGAGACGTTGCGCTGGGATGTGGGCAATTCAATGGTCAGCCGCCTGGTTACTCGCGACACTGTGCTGGCCGGCTGTCCGATCCCCGCGGGCGCCGCGCTGCGCGTGCTCACCAGCTCGGCCAATCGCGATGCCACGCAATTTTCCAATGCCGATCTCTTCGATCCCGACCGGCCGCCAAAGCGGCATATGGGGTTTGGCAGCGGTCCCCACTTCTGCCTGGGGCAGGCGCTGGCCCGCCTGGAGATCCGTGTCGGCCTGGAGGAGGTGTTGGACAGGCTGCCCAATTTGCGGCTGGACCCGGATTATCCGGTGCCGGTGGTGCAGGGGGCGGCGTTTCGCAGCCCCGGTGCACTGCATGTGCTTTTCGATCCTGCCTGACCTGGCGTCGGGTGAAAAAGTCTTGAGTTTGCTGTCGGTCATTCCGTGCGCAGTCGCGTGGATTCTGCGACTGCGCTTCGCTCCGCGCAGAATGACGAAAGGCGGAGCGTTTCAGAGCAGCGTGCCACCATCGACTTGCAGAATCTGGCCCGTGACAAAAGCGGCTTGAGCGGAAGCGAGATAAAGCACGGCGGCTGCCACTTCTTCGGGTTTGGCCATGTTGCGAGGCAATGCCGCGGAACGCGTCCGGCGCGCTGCATCTTCCGCGGTTGAATTGGCGAACGCCTTCCTGAAAAAACCGTTTTCCGGATTGAAGCGGCTGCCCTTGCTGAAGGCGGCGGGATCGTCGGCCATGGTGCCGTAGGGCGCCACCGCGTTGACGGTGATGCCGTGTTGTCCCACTTCCTTGGCGAGCACCTTGGTGAAGCTGTGGATGGCGCCCTTGGCCAGGGAGTAGATCGACAGCGAGTAGTCGCCCGCCAGCCCCGACAGCGAGCCGATGTTGATGATGCGACCGCCTTTGCGTTCGATCATGCCGGGCAGCACGGCGTGGGTCATGCGCAGCGTGGTCATCAGCGTGATGTCGATATCGCCCTGCCAGTCGGCGGGGTCGGTGTTGACGAACAACCCGGTCGAGACGTTGCCGCCGAGGTTATTGACCAGAATGTCGATCGGCCCCAGTTGTTCGGCGGCCTCGATGATGCGCTGGCAAGCTGTTGGCTCCAGCATGTCGGCCTTGACGAACACCGCTGCCGCGGCGCCTTTGGCGACGGCGAGATCGCGCACCTTTTGCCCGGCCTCCTCGTCGCGCCCCACGACGACCACCTTGGCGCCCTCGCCGGCAAACGCCAGGGCTATGCCGCGACCGATGTTGGCGGTGGCACCGGTGACGATCACCACTTTCTCTTTCAACGTTAAATCCACGTAGATCACCTGCGCTGTGTTGGTTGATGAATTGGCGTGTCGCTTTTCGTTTCCGGCGGATAAGACCCCAGTGACCAGAAGGCCCAGGCACCCGCCATCAGCACGGGCACGATCATCCAGAACACCGGCGTGTAGGACTGGGCGTGGTCGTAGACGACGTTGGCCAGCAACGGGCCGAGGCCGACGCCCAAGGCCAGCAGCACATGGATGGCGCCGAACAGCGTGCCGAAACTGCGCTGGCCCAGATGGCGGCCGGTCAGGTAGATGACGGCGGTCATCTTCGGGCCGGAGGTCAGGCAGAAGACGATCACCGCCGCGGCCGCGACGGTGGTGGAACCGGGAAACGCCAGCAGCGCCACCGGCAATACCAGCGTGCAGAGGGTGACGGTCACGGCGAGCAGGCGGGCGCTGTACCGGTCCATCAGATAGCCACCCACGATCCGGCCGACGATGGTGGCGACGCCGGTGGTACCTGCGATGGCAATGGCGGCGGCGCGGGAGATGTCGGCCGACATCAGCATCGGCACCAGATTGATCAGCAGCCCGGTGCCGGCGAGGGTGACGGCAAAGGCGGCGAAGGCGAGTTTGTAAAAGGCCGGGGAGCGAAAGCCCTCGCGCACGCTGAGACCGGGGAGGCTGGCGGTGGCTGGCCTAGCAACGGCAGTGACGGGCTGCGCCGGTCGATCCCTGAAAAACAGCGCGATCAACGGCAGCGCCAGCAGCGCCCAGGTCGCTCCCAGCGCCAGGTAGCCGGTGCGCCAGCCGTAATGGATCACGCAATAACCCGCCACCAGCGGCACCAGCGAGGCGCCGATGCCGGTGCCGCTGAGGGTGACGGCCAGGGCCAGTCCGCGCCCGGCGGCAAAGCGGTTGTTGACCGGCAGCGTCCACACCGTGGGCATGGCGGAGGAGGCCAGCCCCACCAGCACCCACAGGCCCCACCACAGATAGGGTTCGTGGCTGGCCTGGGACATCAGCGCCAGCGCCGCGCACAGCAGCGTGGCCGACACCAGCGCGACCGGCCGCGCGCCGATGCGATCCATGACCAGCCCCATGAAGGCGGAGAGGGTCATGGCGACGAAGGAGACGATGGCGGGACCGGAGGTGATCAGCGCCCGGCTCCATCCCAGCTCCGCCTCGATGGCGGGAATCATGATGCCGATGGAATAGGTGGAGACCGAAGCCAGCGACATGCCGGCGCCGGCCGCCATCACCAGCGGCCAGCCGGCGATCCACTCGGCGCGGGCCGGCGACGGCACTGCCGGAGCCTTCACGGCGGGAGATTTCAGGGTTGCGTCAGATGATGCCACGGTCGCGCAACTCCATGATCCGCTCCCAATCCATGCCCAGTTTCTGCTGCAGGATTTCCTCTGTGTGCTCGCCGAATTCCGGCGCCTTGGCGTGGATGCGGGCGGGGGTTGCCGACAGGGTCACCGGAAATCCCGGCAGCCTGAGCACGCCGTAGGAGGGGTGGTCGAACTCGGTGATGTAGCCGTTGAGAATCGCCTGCGGGTCGTTGGCGGCATCCTCGGTGGTGTTGATGGCGCTCACCGGCAGGTCGCCCTTTCGGGTCAGCCGCTCCAGCCAGTATTCCCGGGGTTGCGAGGCGAACAGCGGGTCGAGGATGGCGACCATGGCGGCGGCGTTGGCGCAGCGGCTCCAGTGATCGGCGAAGCGGGGATCGCTGCCCATGTCCGCCGGATTGCCGAGGGCCTCCAGCACCACCGGCCAATGGGGATCGGTGGTGAGAATCGCCAGCGCCAGCCACCTGCCGTCGCCGCACTTGTAGGTATTCCACAGCGGATTGCCGGGGTCCTTGCGGGAGGGCACCTTCTGCTGGCGGTGCTGGCCCATGTCGGAGCGGGCGCGGCGGCTGTCCTTCATCAGTTCGCGGGCGAACGGCAGGCCGCGCAGCCACATCATGGAGCCGAGCAACGAGGTATCCACCTGCTGGCCGATGCCGTGGCGCTCCCTGGCCATCAGCGCGGCCAGCACGCCATAGGCCAGCATGATGGCGCCCATCTGATCGGCCATGCCGCCGTCGGGGATGTCCGGTTCGTCGACGCCCTCCCGCAACAGCAGCCCGGAGCGGGCCTGACCCAGCAGGTCGTAGGCGCGGGCGCTGCGCTCCGGGCCCTGCGGACCGAAGGCGCTGGCGGAGGCGTAGATCAGGCCGGGGTTGAGTGCGCTGAGGCTGGCGTAATCGAGCCCCACCTTGTCGGCAACGGAGGGGCGGAAGTTCTGGATGAACACGTCGGACCGGGCGATCAGCTGGCGGACGATCTCCACCCCCTCCGGCCGCTTCAAATCCACCGTCAGGCTCTTCTTGTTGCGGTTGTTCATCTCCCAGTAGGGCGAGCTGCCGCCCTCCGGCATCAGAAACATGGCGCGACCGCCATCGCCGCGCTCCCGCTCCTCGATCTTGATCACTTCGGCACCGAGGTCGCCGAGCATGGCGCCGGCCACCGGCCCCTGTTGCCAGATGGTCCAGTCGATGATGCGGATGCCGTCCAGCGGCCCCTTGGTCTGGCTGTCGTTATTCATGGTGCGTGCCCCTCAATCCCGATGCGCCCAGATGCCCTGGCGCAAATACTCCTGTGCCAGCTCTGCGATGCCCCTGGAACCATTCAGGTAGGTGCGGGCCAGACGCATGACGTGTTTGGGATTCTCCGGATCGATGGTGGAGTGCACCTTGGCGGGGCTGCCGGTGATGAAGGAGTAGTCGGGCATCACCGCCTGATCGAGTACCACGCTGCCCGCCGCCACCGCGCAGAAGGCACCGACGCGGGACAGCGGCATCAGCGAGGCGGTGTTGCCGATCATGGTGTCGTGGCCGATGAACGCCTCGATGCAGCAACCGTGGCCGATCATCACGTTGTCTTCGATATGGGTGGACGTGTGCAGGATCGAGTTCTCTTCGATATGAACGTTGTTGCCGATGCGGATCGGGGTCGTGTCCGAGCGGATGACCACGCCGGGCCACAGCGAGCAGTTGTCGCCGATCTCGATGTCGCCGATCAGCACAACGTTGTCGGCGATCATGCAGTTCCTGCCAATTTTCGGAGACTTGCCATTGAAGCTCTTGATGATCATGACTGTTACCTTGAGGTCACGGAGGTCGGCAGATCCGGTGCGCAAGGGCGATCCGGACCGGCAATTTGCGAGGGAATTGTAAAAATGGGGGCGTGCAGGCGCGCGCCCAACTAGGCCAGACTGTCGCTCGTTTCGGCCAGATTGAATGCTAGGGCGGCAGCGGTACCGCATTGAGAATTGCTACCCAGGCCACTGCGGAGAGTTTTATTCTCGCTACGCGCGATCTGGCGGTGCCCAATAACAGGCTGGCGTGGAGGCTGAATAATGAATACAGCAGCAAGGGTTCAGTCGATCAACGCTTGGCGACCCGATGCAGAGCCCATCCCGGAGACCAATACGCCGAGCACGGCTTCGCTGATAGAAATGTATGCACCTGATACGCCGCCCCGTCCCGGTGCCATCGTCACCGATCACATGGATGTGTATGCGGGTTGGCACTATCACGACATGCATCAGTTGTCTTACGCGTTCGAAGGGGCAATGCAGGTCGACACCGCAGAGGGGCGGCATCTGGTTCCCCACCAGCTGGCAGTATGGATTCCGGCGGGGCTGCCTCACCGGTTAAGTATTCGTCGCGTGCGCTCGGGTTCGATCTTTTTCCCGGCCGAGATGATCGGCGAGCCGGGCACGAGAATCCGAACGATCGCGGCATCGTCGCTGATGAAGGAGATGATCCGTGAAGCGATGCGCTGGCATCTTTCCGACGCGGAAACCCCGCTGCGCAAGAGCTATTTCGAAACCATGGCGGGATTGTGTGCGGAGTGGATTCAGCGGGAGGCCGATCTTTTTCTGCCGATCATAAAGAGCCACCGGCTGCGGCGTGTCTTTGAATACACGGCCGCGCACTATGATGCGAATCTTCCGGAAATCTGCCAGGAGATCGGAATTTCGGAGCGCTCGCTGCGCCGTCATCTCAAGAGCGAAACCGGCTTGTCCTGGGATGCGTATCGACAAAGAATGCGATTGCTGCGCGCCATTTCGCTCCTCACTGAAACCGAACTCTCTATTATCGAAGTCGCCTCGCAGTGTGGTTTTGAAAGCCCTTCAGCATTCGCAAAGGTCTTTCGGGCAGCGATGAATGAATCTCCGAGCAATTATCGCCAGCGGGTGCGAAGTGCATAGGGGTATCGCCGATTTTGGCCCGACCGAACCGGCATTTGGTCGTGTCCAAAGCGACCTTGAAATTTCCGCCGACACGCCTTCGGTTTCGTTGCCGAGTACATAGACCTGTGCCTGTAACGCTTTGCGTTCCGCGCGTAAACCAAGGGCAGACCACGGTTTCCCGGTTTCCCAAAACGGGGCAGAAATCGCGTAAAAACGTGATCTATTCCCATTTGAGAAACCGTATTTGGTATCAGCTTGAAAATAGGTTTAAACCTATATAGTCTGCGGTCGATAACAGACAGGGACTTGTCATGTGGATTATCGAAACGACCGATACCTTCGATGCCTGGTTCGATGTGCTGGACGATACCGATAGGGCCAATGTGCTGGCCTCTCTCATCGTGCTGCAAAGCAGAGGCCCCATGTTGTCGAGGCCATACGCAGACACGGTGAAGGGGTCATGCCACAGCAACATGAAAGAGCTGCGCATCCAGAGCAGGGGAGAGCCGATCCGGGCGTTCTTTGCATTCGATCCTCGACGCAGAGGAGTTCTGCTCTGCGCCGGCAGCAAGACCGGTGACGAGAAGCGGTTTTATGACGTGATGATCCCGATCGCCGACCGCGAATTTTCGGCGCATCTGGAAAGGCTGAAACAGGAGTGATTCTCGTGGCGAAAACACTTGAGCAAATGCTGGCCTCCGAGAAACCCGAGGTTGTCGCCAAGGCACAGGCGGCGGCAGCGGACATGCTGCTCAACATCCACCTGGCCGAGTTGCGTGAGCGGGTCCGAAAGACGCAGGCTGACATGGCTCTGGTGCTCGGCGTCAAGCAACCTACAGTGTCGGACATGGAAAAGCCCGGTCGCGACCTGAAACTGTCGTCCCTCAAACGGTACGTCGAGGCAGCCGGTGGCAAGCTGCGGCTGGATATCGAATTGCCCGATGGCACCCATTACGGGTTTTCCGTCTGATCTCGAACGGAAACCGCGTAAAACGTGGTCTGTCCCTTAATTCGTGTCTTATTCGTGGCAGTAATCTTCGAGTGGCGAGTAAGGTCTTGGCGGCTTGCTGGTCGAGAGGGAGCGGTAATGGGTAGGCTCACAAACGATGAGTGGCTCGCGTTATCTGTAATTGGCTTTGTTATGTTGGGTGCTGTGGTCTTTCTGCTATCTCGGCCCATTTATGATTACTACCAATCAAAATGTAACTCCCGATGTTTTGAAAAAGGTGTGGAGAGCGGCGAACTTAGAATTGGTTTTGCAAATCGTACGAATCCTCTTCAAAGCAGGCTTACGCAATGTATTTGCGGAGAAATATCTCAAGGCAGCCAATAAATTTGATTAGGCTTGGATGTCTTGAGTTTTCTTCTGACGTGAGTGCATGGCCTCTATCAATTGGATAGCAGCATTAGCCATAGTAGGCCAACAACGCCGCCGTCACCGCGACATTCAATGACTCCACCCCATTCGCCATCGGAATGAACACGCGCCGATCGGCCAGCTTCGAAATCTCCGCTGACACACCTTCGGTCTCGTTGCCGAGTACATAGACTTGCGCCTGCGATACTTTACGTTCCAGAAGGTTTTCGCTGGCATGTGACGACAGCACGCACACTTCCGCGCCGGCCTTCTGCAGCTGTTGCAGTGCGTCCGACAACGAGCCGCAGCGCAGCAGCGGGCATTTGAACAGCGTGCCGGCGCTGGCCTTGATCACCAGCGGCGACAGCGGCGCGCAGCCTTTCTCCGGAACCAGCACGGCCGTGACGCCGCCGGCCGCGGCCGAGCGGATCAGCATGCCGAGATTCTGTGGATTGGTGATGCGGTCGAGCGCGATGATGCGCGCGTTCGCCGGCAACGCGCCATCATCGAGAAAACGGGCCAGCGTCTGGTAGCGCGGCAGTTGCAGGTCAGCAGCGACGCCCTGATCTTCGCGGCCGTTCTTCGAGATGCGCGACAGCGCCTGCTTGCCGTGCTGTTTGATCGCGATGCCGCGCCGGCGCGCCAGTTGCTCGATCTCGTCGATGATGCCGCCGCGCTGGTTGCTGTCGGCCAGGTGCAGGCAGTGGACGGGAATGGTGTCGTCCTGCAGCACCTCCAGTACCGGTTTGCGGCCGTAGATGGTCAGCAGGCTGTCGTAGAACGCCCGCTTTTCGCGGTATTCGGCACTGTCTTCGGCCACGGTTCAGGTACCAGTCGTTGCGCGGGCTGGCACCTTATGAGCGGCGCTCGCGGTGTGTCAAGGCGGCGGCGTCGGGTGCTGTGGGCCATACGCCGGTACGCGGTACAAACGCCGGGCCGCTTCGGCTACATTGGCCTCTTGCTGCAAGGCAAACAATGTCGTTCGTCGAATCGCAGTAGGAGCGAACATGCGCAAGACCAAGATCGTCTGCACCATCGGCCCTGTCACCGAAACCCTGGATATGCTGCGCCGGCTGCACGCCGCCGGCATGAATGTCGTGCGGCTCAACATGTCGCACGGCGACCATGAGTCGCACGCGCGGGTGATCGCCGCCGTGCGCGAGCTGAACGCCGGGCTGGCGACGCCGGTGGCGTTGCTGCTCGACACGCAGGGGCCGGAGATTCGCACCGGTGACCTGCGTCAGGAGCTGACGCTGAAGGAGGGCGACGTCATCAGCGTCAGCGTCCGTTCCGGTGATGACGTCGAGCAGACCTCGCTGCAGATCAACTACGAAGACCTGCTCGACGCGGTCGACGCCGGCGACCGCATCACCGTCGACAACGGCCTGATCAACCTCGACGTGCTGGAGAAGTTCGAACGTTCGCTGAGCTGCCGTGTCGTCGACGGCGGTACCGTCAAGAGCAAGCGCCACGTCAACCTGCCGGGCATTCGCGTCAACCTGCCAGCGATCACCAAGAAGGACGAGCGCGACATCGCCTTTGGTATCGAGCAGGGGGTCGATTACATCGCGTTGTCGTTCGTGCGCGAGGCCAATGACGTCAACCAGTTGCGTGAGCTGCTGGCCGCGCGCGGCGGTGAGGTGACGAAAATCATCGCCAAGATCGAGGACCAGGAGGGCGTGCGCAATCTGGAGAGCATCATCGACGCCGCCGACGGCGTGATGGTGGCGCGCGGCGATCTCGGCGTCGAGATTCCGGTCGAGACGCTGCCGTCGGTGCAGCGCAAGATCGTCCGGCTCTGCGCCGAGCAGGGCAAGCGGGTGATCGTCGCCACGCACCTGCTCGAATCGATGATCAGCAACCCGATTCCGACCCGCGCCGAGGTGACCGACGTCGCCAACGCCGTCTACGAAGAGGTCGACGCGATCATGCTGTCAGGCGAGACCACGGTGGGCAAATACCCGGTTAAGTGCGTCGAGTATCTCGACCGCATCAGTCGCCAGACCGAGCAGTTCCGCGGCCTGCGTTTCAGCGACCAGTTGTCGGTCGACACGCCGAAGCAGCATCTGGCGACGGCGGCGGTGAAGCTGGCCGAGTCGCTGAACGTGAAGGGGATGGTGGTGATCACGCGGCGCGGCGTGATGGCCAATTACGTCGCCAACTGCCGTCCGCGCACGCCGGTCATCTACGCCTTCACTGGCGACCCGATGGTGCTGCGGCAGATGGCGCTGAACTACGCGACGCGGTCGTATCTGCTGCCGCTGCAGGACGACGCGGAGCGGATGCTGGCCGAGGCGTTCGCCGTGCTGTGTCGCGACGAGGGCTTCGCGCCCGGCGATCAGGTGGTGGTGCTGTCCGACGTCATCGCCGCGCCCGGCGTCGAGGCGATTCAGGTGCGCTCGCTGTGACGGGCTCCTCTGAGCGAATCCGTCAGGACTCGGCCCACTGCCGCAGCAGGTTGTGGTAGACGCCGGTCAGCTGCAGCACCGCCGCTTCGTCGGCGTTGCTGCGGCGCAGGCGTTCGATCGCAGTATCCATCTCGAACAGCAGGCGCCGACGGCTGTCGTCGCGGATCAGGCTCTGCACCCAGAAGAACGAGGCCAGCCGCGCGCCACGGGTGACCGGTCTCACCTGATGCAGGCTGCTGGAGGGGTAGATGACGAGATCGCCGGCCGGCAGTTTCACCTCGTGCTCACCGTAGGTGTCGCTGACGATCAGCTCGCCGCCGTCGTAGTCGTCCGGTTCGGACAGGAACAGCGTGCAGGAGATGTCGGAGCGCACGTAGTTGTGATTGCGGCTGTGAACGTGGCCGTGCTCGTCATCGTGACCGAGCAGCATGACCGAACCGTCGACGTGGAAGCCGTATTCGCCGCCGCCGTGGTAGCGGTTGAAGCGTGGCGACAGCGTGCGCCGCGGCAACACGGCGGCGAAGTAGAGCGGATGGCGCGTCAGCGCATCGAGGATGATGTGCCCCAGATCGGCCTTCAGCGGCGAGCCATCGGGCAGTTGTTCGTTGTATTTGACCTGGGCGCCCTGGTGGCCGACGGTCTCGCGACCGTCGGTCCAGTCGGCGCTCTCCAGCGCGCGCCGCAGGTGTGTCAGTTCGTCCGTGGTCAGGACGTCGGGAATGTGCAGCAGCATTGGTCGTCACCCTGGGCCGAAGGGGAATCGCTTCCCCTTCGGCACGTGCATCAGAAGCGGAAGTCCGCGCTGAGCAGGAAGGTGCGCGGCGTGCCCGGCGTGTAGCGGTAGCCGCTCTTGTTGATCGCCGCCACGTACTCCTTGTCGAACAGATTGTAGGCGTTCAGCCGCACCGTCAGGTTGTCGCCGAGCGGGTAGGAAGCGACCGCGTCGTAGACGGTGTAGGAGCGGGTGAACGTCGGCGTGCCGGCGGCGCCGTCGGTACCGCGGCGCATCTCGCCGGAGTAGCGGGCGCCGCCGCCGACGGTCAGGCCGAACGGCAGGCGATAGGTGGTCCACGCGGTGAAGGCGTCGTCCGGCGTGTAGGTCAGGTTGGACGAGCCGTCCTGCGCGAGGTTGGGGCCGTTCTCGACGCTGGTGTCGAGGTGGGTGTAGCCCGCCGAGACCGACCAGTTCTCGGTGATGGTGCCGACCGCCGACAGTTCGATGCCCTGCACTTCTTTTTCGCCGCTCTGGGTCGGGTTGCCGTTGTCGTCGAGATCCTGGGTGTTGATCTCGTTGGTCACCTTGGTGCGGAACCAGGCCAGGTTCAGCGCCAGCGCGTCGTTCAGCAGGTTCCATTTGGTGCCGATTTCCAGCGTCTTGGCCTTCTGCGGATCCATGTTGGGGTTGCTGGCGGAGTTGGCCGCGCTGGAGAGCTGGAAGTTGGCGCCGCCCGGCGGTTGCTGCGAGATGGCGTAGTTGACGTACAGGCTGCCGGCTTCGACCGGTTTGTAGACCGCGCCGAGTTTCCAGTTGTACAGCGTGTCGGAGGTGTCGAGGTCGGTGGTGGAGATGATGCTGCCGTCGGCGACACCGGTCGGGCAGGCGACGCCGCCGCGCGGCAGCGGGGTGGTCGTGGTGCAGGTGCCGGTGCTGCTGTATTCGGTCCTGTAGTGATCGGCGCGAACGCCGCCGGTGACGAGGAACTGTTCGCCGAACTTCGCCGTGTCGAACACGTAGATGGACGCGGTATCGGTCTGGCCTTCACTGCCGGTACCGTTGCGGCCCCAGGAGAGGTTGCCGACGTCGTTCCAGCTCGGGTTGTACAGGCTGGCGGCGGGGCGGCTGCCGCTGGCGACGATGGTGTGCGTCTCCTGCTCCTCGCGGGTCCACTCCAGGCCGGTGCTCAGGTTGTGGGTGACACCGCCGGTGGCGAAGTCGACGCGCAGGTTGAGCTGGTCGGTCAGGATCTCGTTGCTCTGATCCTTGAAGGTGTTGGTGCCGCGGGCGAGGGTGTAGGTGGAGAGATCGTTGATGTCGGTCCACTTGATGTTGCCGGCCTGCGGGTTGGCGCCGGTGCCGCCGGTCGACATGAACGCGCTCAGCAGGTAGTCCTGCTCGGTGCGGCCCCAGCGCGCGGTGTTGGTCAGTTTCACGGTGTCGGAAACGTCGTGTTCGAGGCGGAAGGTGACCATGTTCGCGGTCACGTCGTCGTGGTCCTGACGGGTACCGTAGAAGTTCTCCGGATCGACCCGATGGCCGGCCAGCTGCTCCAGCCCCGGCTGCGGCGTCCAGCCCGGCAGCCCGATGGTCGGCACGAAGCCGTCGGGGACGTTGTCCTGCTTGACGTACAGCAGGTTCACGTAGGCGCGGGTGTCGCCATCGAGCCCGAAGCCGAGCGACGGTGCGAAGCCGACGCGGCTGTTGTTGACGTGGTCGCGGCCGGCCACGTCGCTGTCCTGCCACAGCGCGTTCAGGCGCACGGCGCTGCCGGCCAGCCCGTCGAGTGTCTGGTTCACGTCGATGGTGGCGCGCTTCTGGCCGTCGACGCCGGCGGAGACCGAGCCGGAGGTTTCGTCGCGCAGAAACGCCTGCTTGCTGACCATGTTGATGGCGCCGGTCGGCGCCGAGCGGCCGTTGTCGGTGCCGGCCGGGCCTTTCTCGACTTCCACCTGATCGATGTTGAACAGGTCGCGGGAGATCGAGCCGAGGTCGCGCACGCCGTCGACGAACAGGCTGCTGGAGGTGTCGAAGCCGCGCATGTAGATGGTGTCGCCGGTGTTGGTGTTGCCGTTCTCGCCGGCGAAGAAGGTGCCGACGCCGGGGCTGTTGCGCAGCGCTTCGGTCAGCGTGGTGGCGCCCTGCTGGTTGAACAGGTCGCTGGTGATGACCTG
>CAZEVP010000069.1:0-14455 GCA_964515735.1 uncultured Verrucomicrobiaceae bacterium
GGAACGCCGAGGGTGTAGGTGAAGAGCTTGGTGCCGTTGGGAAGGATTTCGGTGCGGAAGCTGCCCTGCGGAGCGTCCGGTCGATCGGGCGTGCCGCCGCAGCCGGCGAGCAGCGCCGATACGGACAGCGTCGCGAGGAGATGGCGGGCGGGAGTCACAGCAGTTCCAGCACCTTCCGTTGCAGGTAACCGACATCCGGAATCGCGGCGCGCTCGCCGCTGACGAAGACGCGCAGCGCCTCGGCCGGGCCGCGCAGGCTGTCGGTGTCCTCGACGATTTCGTCGGACATCACGCGCATCAGCCGCGGCAGGCCTTCGGTGACGATGCCACAGAACGGCAGGTTGGGATCGCCGGTGACGTTGTTGAGGATGGCGATGCGGCGGTTGCGGCCCTGCGTCGCGAACGGTTCGTCGTTGATCGCCTCGAACGAGACCACCGGCACGTCGACCGAGCGCCACTGGATGCGGCCGAGGTACCAGGTCGGCACGTCTTCCTCACGCGCCGGTTCACGCCATGGAATCACTTCCGCCACCGAGACGTTCGGCAGTACCAGCAGCTTGCCGCTGACCGGTATCAGCAGCGTCGCGATCTGGTTGATCCGGGGTTGGCTCTGGGTGGAGGTGGTCAGCAGGTTGCTCATCGTTTCGCTCACGCCGGGCGGGCCGCGCTCAGACAGCGGCGCCTCAATGCTTCCGCCAGTTCGGCGGGGTTTCCCTGAAAGGTGACTGCGCCGGTGGCAAGTACCGCCAGCGGCATCTCGGGGCTGATGCAGCTCTCGGGCCGCTGCACCCAGACTTCGGCGCCGCTGACCTGCGCCATCCGGCAGCCGAGCGCGCCGTCGTCGCACAGGCCGCTGAAGACGATGACGCCGCAGCGATTCTGGTACATGCGCGCCAGTTGCGCCACCACGCTGTCGATCGCCGGGCGGTAGCGGCCGGCCCACGGCTGGCGCCCCTCGACGACGCGGTGGAACGGCAGGAAACGCACCTGCCGGTCGGATGGAATCACCAGCAGTTCGCCGGCGGCGAGCCGCTGTTCGCCGCGGCAGATGCGTGCGGTCCAGCCGAACTGTTTCTGCAGCGACTGCGCCAGTGCGTCGTCGAAACCGTCGACGATGTGCTGCGCGTAGACCAGTGCAATCGGCAGTTCGCGCGGCAGTGCACCGAGAAATTCGCGGATCGCCTCGGGGCCACCGGTGGAGGCGGCGAGAATCCAGACCATCGCCGGCGGCGGTTGCGCCGCTACCGGCGCGGCGTGTGCCGCCACCGCTTCGTCGACCTTGTCGAGCAGCCGCTCGCGCCAGCCGCGCAGCGCCACCGGGTCGGTCAGCGGCGGCGCGGTGTCGTTGATCAGGAACGGGGTGTCGGAGCGCCCGGCGATCAGCGCGAACGGGTCATCGACATCGTCGCTGTCGGTTTCGTCGAGCAGCCACAGGTCGGGCTGTTCGCCACCGTCGTCGAGCCACGCTTCGAGTTGCGCCGGCCGCAGCGTTGGTTCGATGCGGTAACCGGCCTCGCCGAGAATCGAACGCAGCAGCGCGGCGCTGTTGCCATTGCCGCAGACCAGCCCGATGCGGCTGCGCCGCGCGGTCGCCTCCATGCCAGGCGACTACGTCAGACCGGCGCCTGCGCGCCGGTCAGCTCGTAGATCGTGTCGAGCAGCGTCACTTCCTGATACGGCTTGCCGAGGTAGCGGTTGACGCCGAGCGAGAAGGCGCGCTCGCGGTGTTTCTCGCCGGTGCGCGAGGTGATCATGATGATCGGCATCTGCTGCAGCCGGCTGGTGTGGCGCACGCGGCTGGCCACTTCGAAGCCGTCCATGCGCGGCATCTCGATGTCGAGCAGCATGACGTCGGGCACGCGCTCGCTCTCGGTCAGCAGGTGGATGGCGTCGACGCCGTCCTTCGCCAGCATCACCTCCATGCCCTGCCGTTCGAGGAAGCGCGAGGTGACCTTGCGCACCGTCACCGAATCGTCGACCACCATCACCAGCAGCGGCCGCGAGCGGTCCGGCAGCAGGTCGTCGCGATGACCGATCAGGTCGCGGTGCTGGTGCAGCGCGTCGGCGCGGATCATCGCCATCAGGTCGAGGATGACGACCACCGAGCCGTCGCCGAGCACGGTGGCGCCGGACAGCCCCTGCACCTGCGCGAACTGCGGGCCGAGGCTTTTCACGACGATCTCGCGCGAGCCCATCAGGCCGTCGACCTGCACCGCCACCGAGTGGTCGGAGCCGCGCACCAGCAGCACCGGCAGCGGCATTGCCTGACCTTCGAGGTTGGGCTTGTCGCCGGTGCGCATCAGCGCGCCCATGTAGCGCATCAGATAGGGCTGGCCGGCGTATTCGAACAGCGGCGCTTCCGGCTGATAGTAGGCCTCCAGCTCGAACGGACTGACGCGGACGATGCCCTCGATGGTGTTGAGCGGAATCGCGTAGATGTCGCCGGCGACGTTGACCATCAGCGCGCGGTTGACCGACACGGTGAACGGCAGCCGGATCGTGAAGCGGGTGCCGCGCCCCCACTCGGAGGCGATGTCGAGGCTGCCGCCGAGCTGTTTGATTTCACTGTGCACGACGTCCATGCCGACACCGCGGCCGGAGATCTGCGTCACCTGCTTCGCGGTCGAGAAACCGGCTTCGAGGATGAACTGCAGCACTTCGTGATCGGACAGCGCCGTCGACGGCGACATCAGGCCGCGATCGATCGCCTTGGCGCGCACGGCGTCGATGTCGATGCCGCGGCCGTCGTCGGTCAGCGTCAGCACGACGTCGCCGCCCTCGCGCGCCAGCGCCAGCACGATCAGGCCGCGCGCCGGCTTGCCGGCACCGATGCGCTCGTCGACGCTCTCGATACCGTGGTCGACGGCGTTGCGCAGCATGTGTTCGAGCGGCGCGACGATGCGTTCGAGCACGGTGCGGTCCATCTCGCCTTCGGCGTTGTCGACGCGGAAGTCGATCTCCCTGCCGAGTTCGCCGCCGACCTGGCGAATGATGCGGCGCAGGCGCGGCACCATGCGCGCGAACGGGACCATGCGCGAACGCATCAGCCCCTCCTGCAGTTCGGTGTTGATGCGCGACTGCTGCACCAGCAGCGTTTCGAGATCGCGGGTCTTGTCGCCCAGCGTCGACTTGATGTCGATCAGGTCGGAGGCCGATTCGAGCAGCGAACGCGACAGCTGTTGCAGCAGCGAGTAGCGGTCGAATTCGAGCGGGTCGAAACCTTCGAGGCCGACGCTCTCGACCTGCTCCTGACGGAACAGGATCTGCGCCTCGGTTTCGAGATCGAGGCGGCGCACCTGTTCGTGCAGGCGGTCGACGGTGATCTGCATCTCGTCGAGCGCGAAGCCGAATTCGCTGACCTGCTCCTGCGCGCGCGAACGGGCGATCGACGTTTCGCCGGCGAGGTTGACCAGCTGTTCGAGCACGTTGGCGGCGATCTTGACCGCCTCCTGCGGGCCGCGCCGCAGCTGCACGTTCATGCCGCCGTCGGTGTTGTCGGGCAGTGTGTCGTCGGCGCTGACGAGCGCGCGCGTCGGCACTGTGAACGGCACCACCTCGGCGCTGGCGGCCGGGCGCGCGAACGGCACGATCTTGCGCGTGGCGTCTTCGTAACCGTTCTCTCTGACACCGCCATCGTGCGGCGCGGCCGGCGTTGCGTCGTCGCGCTCCGGCGTCGCCAGCCCGGCGATGTAGTCGGCCACCGGCTCGCTCATTTCGCCGGTCGCAGTGGTTTCCGGTTCGGCTTCGATCAGGCGCTCGGCGGCATGGCCACCGGCGCGCACGGCATCGACCAGATGGATCAGCTGATCCTGATAGGACTGCACCTCGGCCAGGAACGGATCGTCGACTTCGCGCCCCTGCTGCTGCGCGTTGATCAGCAGCGTCTCGAAGTTGTGGCTCAGGTTGCCGAGATTCTTCAGCCCGGCCAGCCGCGCGCCACCCTTCAGCGTGTGCAGCAGCCGCTGCAGATCGTCGAGATAACGGCTGTCGTCGCGCGCCTCGCCCCACTGGTGGATCGCGCTGTCGATCCCTTCGAGCAGGTCGACCGCCTCTTCGAGGAAGATTTCGAGAATCTCGCTGTCGATGTCGTCGGCGCCATCGTCCAACGATGCGAAGGCCGGCGCCTGCGGCCGCTCGTCGAAATCGGCGACCGGCGCGCGCGGTGCTTCGACACTGCGACTCGGCGGCTCGGCGGCGCTGAATGTCGGCGCCGCCTCGAACGCGGTGTCGAGATCGATGATCAGCTCGCCCTCGATGGCGTCGCTGTCGAGCAGCGCCGCGGCATCGGAGAGCAGCGGCGGCTCCGGTTCGGCGCCGGCGACCGTCCCGTTCTCGTCGCCCGAAAGATCATCGCTGATGACCTCCGTGACAGCCTCCGCGTCGATGTCGATCCGGATCGCGTCGTCGGTCGAGGCGGCGAGCGCCTCGGCGGCCTCGTCCAGCGCCTCCGCCACCGGCAGCGATTCGGTCAGATCCGCGTCATCGGTCTCGTCGGCGACACCGGCCACCGGCGCCGACAGGTATTCACCGAGCAGTTCGACGGCTTCGCTCTGCTCCTCCGACGCCGTCTGCGTATCGTCTTCGAGCAGCGCCATCTCGACATCGGTCAGCAGTGGCGGCTCGGCGGCGACCGCTTCGTCGTCGATGGTCTCGGTCAGCAGCGGCGGTTCGATCAGATCGACGGCCGCGACCTCGACGATTTCGGCCACTTCATCGATGACGATTTCGGTCTCGCTGTCGATCTCGCCGTCGACGACCGGCTGCGCCAGCTCCGCGTCATCGGCATCGCCGTTCCAGTGCGGTTCGGCATCGGCGACCGGCGATGCGGCCGCCTCGGTCCACGCCTCGGCGGCCGTCTCGTCGACACTGTCGGTCAGCAGCGGCGGCTCGGCGAAGGCGAGCGGTGCTTCGGCGAGGTCGTCGCCGGTCGCCGGCTCCGGCGACAGCTGGTCACTCGACGGTTGATAGTCCGGCAGCTGGCTCTCCGGTAACTGATAGTCCTGCAGCGCCGACACCAGCGCCGCGTCGAGCTGCGGCTGCTGGCCGCCAGCGATGCGGTCGAGCATGTCGATCAGCTGGTCGGCGGCGGACGCGCCGAGCTGCAGGTAGTCGGCCGGCGGCGCGTCGAAGTCGGCGCCGCGACGCAGCAGCGCCTGCAGCGGCTGCGCCAGCTCGGCGACGGTGCCGAGGCCGATCGCCTCGCCGCTGTCGGCGATCTGGGCGACGGTGGCCGCCAGCGTGCGGCGGCGCGCCTCGTCGAGATGGCCGTCGCGCCACAGCTGCAGGTCGTCGGAGACGGCCGAGATCAGTTCGATGGCGTCGGCGAGGAAGCTGTCGAGCAGCGCTGGCGAGATGGTCTCCTCGGCCTGCTCCTCGCCACCCTCGACCAGCGCCATCCGCACCTGCCGCAGCGCGTCGATGTCGCGGACGAAATCATCGGTCTCCGGCAGCGGCTCGACACGGCCGTCGGCCAGCTGCGTCAGCGCGCGGCGCAGCAGTGTGTCGGCCTGCGTCAGCGCGGCCAGCACTTCGGGGTCGCTCTTGATCCGCGCCGAGCGCAGCTCCTTGACCAGGCGCTCGACCGGCGTCACCAGCAGCGCCACCGGCGCCACGTCGGCCATGTGGGCGCTGCCTTTCAGCGTGTGCAGCGCGCGCTGCAGGTTCTCGTCCAGCTCGGCCGGGCCGGCCAGCTGGCGCGCGTAATCGAGGAACTGCTCCAGCGCTTCGAGGTGGGTAGCGGCCTCGCCGGCGAAGATCTCCAGCAGTACCGCGTCGGGTTCGTCGGCGCCAGCATCGGCATCGGCGAGCAGTGGTGCCGGCTCGTCGGTGTCCGGCGACCACGCCGCCTCGTCCGGCTCGACGATCTCCTCGCTCACATCGTCTTCTGCAGATGCGGCGACCGCTTCCAGCGGCTCGGGTTCGGATTCGAATGCAGGCGCGGACGCCAGCAGCTCGCTGCCCGGCAGCGCCGGCAGCACGGCCGGTACCGCCTCGCGCGCCAGTGCGAAGGCGCGCTCGGCCACCTGCTGCGCGGCGACGCGATCGGGCGTGCGCCGCTGCTCGAACGCACTCACCATCGCCGGCACCAGCGCCAGCGCCGCGCGCACGGTCTCGGCGCGCAGCGGGTCGGCCGGCACGCTGCCGTCCAGCACCCGGTTCAGCATGTTCTCGATCGACCACGCCAGCTCGCCGATGTCGACGGCGCCGACCATGCGGCCGCTGCCCTTCAGCGTGTGGAAGGCGCGCCGCACCTCGATCAGGCTGTCAGTGTCGGCGTAATTGGCGCACCACTGCGGGAAGAACTCGTCGATGGTGGCGAGCACCTCGCCCGCCTCCTCGATGAAGATCTCGGCGATCTCGGGATCGACCGGCTCGACCTCCTCCTCTTCTTCCGCCGCCGCCTCCTCGGCCACCGGTTCCGGGGCGGGCGCATCCGCGACAGCCGCCGACTCGGTCTCGGCGACCGGTTCGGCGGCGAAGGTATCGGCCAGCTCGTCGTACGGTTGCGCGGCCATCGGTGCGCCGGCATCGGCGCTCCACACAGCGGCGGCCGCAACATCGTCGAGCGGATAGCCGAGCTGGGCGACGCTCTGCGCGGCGACGTCGAGCACCGACTCGCAGTCGGCGTCGGCATCCTCGCTGCGCCGCTCCAGGTAGTAGTCGACCGAGGCGATGGCGTCGGCCAGCGTGTCGAGCTGCTGCCACGCCGGCGGTTCGGCGCGCGTCAGCAGGTCGTTGCGCAGGTACTGCTCGCAGGCCGTCAGCACGGCCGCGGCGCGCGGCATGTCGGCCAGCACCAGACTGCCGCGGACGCCGGCGATCAGCTCCGGCAGCCCCTCCAGATAGCTCTGCTGCCACTGGTTGGCGACATATTCGATGACCGCGTCCTTGGCCTGTTCGAGGTGGTTGCGGCACTCGCCGAGCACGGCGTCGTAGGCCTTGTCGAGCTGCTCCTGCGCCTCCTCGCTGTCGTTGAACAGCGGCCGCTCGGCATCGTCCTCCGGCAGCGCCTGCAGCTCGGCGACCAGTTCGCCGAGCTGGCGCTCGACGACGGCGGCATCGACCGCGCCGTTGAGCTGGCCGGCCAGCGTCTGCAGCGCCTGCTGCGTGCGTGCGAGGCCGAGCAGCGCCGCCAGATCGCGCGCCTGCTTGACCACCGCCACCTGCGTCGCGGCGGTGCCGGCCGCGATCGTCGCCGGCAGCGTCCGCTGCAGTCCGGTCAGTGCATCGATCAGCCGCGGCCGCAGCGCCTCCGGGCTCTCCGGCGGCAGCGCCTCGTCGAGCCGGTGCGCGCTCCTGGCAGCGGCGATGTAACGGCTCGATGCGCCGCTGATGGCGACGTAATAGAGCAGGTTGCCGAGCAACCCGGCCGGCGCCGGCTGTTCGAAGCCGGCATCGCCCTGTTCGCACAGCCGCTTCAGCTGGCTGTCGACCTGCCGCAGCAGCGCCCTGACCGCCGCGGTCGGCTGCACCGAGCGGTTCAGCAGCCCCTCCAGCAGCGCGATCAGCACCCGCCACAGCAGCGCCGACGGCTGGCCACCGGCCAGTTTCTCGAGGCGGGCGCAGACCTTGGCCAGATAGTTGAGGTTGTCGCGCGGCTGCTCGCCGCGCAGATAGCCGAGCAGCGCCGCCTGGTACATCTGGCGCAGCTTCTTCAATACCGCCGCCAGCTCGCCGGCCGGCAGGCCGCTGTCGGTACGCGGACCGGCGTCGGCGTCGAGCCGCGGCTGGAACACCGCCGATTCGGTGATCAGCTGTTCGCCGCGCACGGCGCGCAGATCGTTGACCGGCCCGAGCACCGCGACCGGGCGGTCGCGCCGCTCCTGCTGCAGGCGGGTGATGTAGTCGGGCAGAAAACCGAGGCCGGCGTCGAGCGCAGCGACGGCGTCGTCGCGCGCCAGCGCCGGCACACGGCCGGCCAGCAGCGCCTGCGCGGTCGCCTCCAGCTCCTCGGCCAGCAGGCCGGCGCCGGCGAACTCGACCATCCGCAGCGTGCCACTGACCTGGTGGATATAGGCGAGGCAGAAGCGCAGCCGCGAAATGTCGTCGCGCGCCTCGCGGTAGCCGGCCAGCGCAGCGTGGGCCTGCTTCAGCGTCTCGGCGATCTCGCCGGCGACCCACTCCAGGGCTATGAAATCTCGACGTTCAGCCATCGCTCACACCTTTTTATTTGCGATCGCACTGCGTTCGTTCGCCGTCGCACCGCTCATTGCGGATCGCGTCCGTCGGGTTCGCGGCGCCAGGCGCTGACGCCATCGCACACGACCCGCACCATCGCCGGATGCTGCCACTGCGCCGCCTCGCCGGGACCGAGCACCAGCAGCCCGCCCGGTTTCAGCCGCGCCGCCAGCGCGTCCGCGATCTGTTTGACCCGCCAGCGGCGGAAGTAGACCAGCACGTTCTGGCAGTAGATGACATCCATCGCCAGCGGCGGCAGCTGCCGCACCTGCAACAGGTTGGCGCGCACCCAGCCGACGCGGCTGCGCAGGCGCTCGACCACGCGCAGGCGCCCGTCCGGCCGCCCCTGCCCGTCGACAGACGTCTCGAAGTAGCGCTGGCGCCATTCGGCCGGCAGCGGTTCGAGCCTGCGCGCCGCGTAGCAGCCGTTGCGGGCGATGCCCAGCGCGTGCTGGCAGATGTCGCTGCCGAGCACGCCGAAATAGAGGCCGGCGCTCGACGCCACCTGATCGGCCAGCATCGCCAGCCCCCACGTCTCCTCGCCGGTAGCGCAGCCGACGCTCCACAGCTCCAGCGACTCTCGTAACGCCCCTGACGCCGGCCGCTCGGCGGCGCGCGCCAGCAGATGCCGCCGCACCAGCTCGAAAGCGGCGGGCTGGCGCAGGAAGCTGGTCTCCTTGACGGTGATCTGAGCGAGCAGCTGCTGCCACTCGGGCGCTCCGCCCGGCGCGCTGACGCGCGCGAACAGTGCATCGACGTCGCCATCGCCACACTCGCGCAGATGCCGGCCAAGGCCGGCCTGCAGGATCGAGCGATGCTGCGACAGATCGATGCCGGTGCGCTCCTCGACCAGCCGCTGCCAGCGCAGGAACGCCGCGTCGGTCAGGGCCGGCAACGGCGCCCGATACGACCAGGCCATCACGGGTACGGCTCAGCCGGCCGCCGTTCAGTCGGCCTCGTCGCCTTCCGGCAGCTTGAAGCCGGCGACCGAGTCGCGCAGCTCCTGCGCCATCGACGCCAGCTTGCCGATCGAGCTCGCCGTGTCGGTGGTGCCGGTGGAGGTCTGCGAGGTGATCTCCTGAATGACGTTCATCGTGTTGGAGATGTGGCCCGCCGACGACGCCTGCTGGCGCGCGGCGTTGGAGATGTTCTGGATCAGTTCGGCCAGCTCCTGCGATACGGTCTCGATCTGCTCCAGTGCCTGACCGGCGTCCTGCGCCAGACGGGCACCGCGCACCACCTCGGCGGTGGTCTGCTCCATCGAGATGACCGCCTCGTTGGTGTCGGACTGAATCGTCTTGACCAGCGCCTCGATCTGCTTCGTTGCAGCGGACGAACGTTCTGCGAGGCGCTGAACCTCGTCCGCGACCACCGCGAAGCCGCGGCCGGCGTCGCCGGCCATCGACGCCTGGATCGCGGCGTTCAGTGCGAGGATGTTGGTCTGGTCGGCGATGTCGTTGATCAGGCTGACGATGTCGCCGATCTCCTGCGACGATTCACCGAGACGCTTGATCCGCTTCGAGGTCTCCTGGATCTGCTCGCGGATGTTCTCCATGCCCTTGATCGTGTTCTGTACGACTTCGGCGCCGTCGTTGGCGATCGATACCGAGCGCTCGGCTACCGCGGCCGATTCGGCGGCGTTCGACGATACCTGGTCGATCGTCACCGCCATCTCGTTGACCGCGGCCGACGCCCCGGCGATCTCCTGCGCCTGATGCTCGGAGGCCTCGGACAGCTGCAGCGCGGTGCCCTGCGTCTCCTGCGCCGCGCCCGATACCCGCTGCGCCGTGTCGTTGATCTGCGATACCAGGATACGCAGCTGGTCGATGGTGAAGTTGATCGAGTCGGCGATGGCGCCGGTGAAGTCCTCGGTTACCGTCGCGGTGGTGGTCAGGTCACCGTCGGCGAGGTAGGTCAGCTCGTCGAGCAGACGCAGGATCGCGTTCTGGTTGCGCTCGTTCTGCTCGGCGGTGTCGCGCAGGCGGTTGCGGGTGTTGACGAACAGCTGCACGCCGATCATCGCGATCGAGAACAGGATCAGGCCGACGAAGAACAGCAGCGTAGTGGTGGTCCAGAAGCGCTCGGCGTCGAGGTTGTTGATGCGCTCGGCGGTCTTGGTCGAGGCCTCCATCACCTTCGGCGCGTCGACCGTGATCGCGGCGGCGGCCTGCGTCGCTTTCAGCAGCTCCGGCGAGGCCTGGAAGATCTCGTCGACCGAACCGCTGACGAATTCGAACAGCTTGGCGATCTCCTCCAGCGAGGCGCGGGCGTCGCGGTCGGTGACGCGGCTGATGCGCATCACCGGGTTGCCGTTCAGCATCCCCTGCAGCGCGACGCCGAACTCGGTGGCGTCCTGGTTGAACTGGTCGGCGGCCTGCGGCGCATCGCTCTGGCCTTCGAGCATCTTGTCGACGTTGCGGGCGATCCGCTCGGCCAGCCACATCTGGCGTTCGGCGACCGAGATCTGGTCGGCGCTGGCCTTGCTGGAGAGCAGGATCTCGACGACGTTGCGGTACTCGGTCTGCAGTTCGGGGATCGACGCATTCAGCGTGCGGGCGACGTCATGCAGGAACAGCGTCCGCTCGCGGTTGTTGACGATGGTGGCGGAGGCGCCGTTGACCTGCTGCCACAGCCCGCTCAGCGTCGACAGCTCGCTGCCGAGCATCGACTTCGGCGACGGCAGCGAAGCGTTGCCGTTGGTCAGCAGCTTCAGCGCGGCGTCGAATTCGGCGCGGTTCCTGGCCAGCGTGTCGAACGCGGCGGCGTTGCCCTCGGTCGCCTCGCGCGAGGCGGTCGATATCTGCTGCGCCAGCAGTCGCAGCTCGCCGGTGATCTCGAGGTAGCGCTGGTCGTGACCGGTATCCCGAATCAGATAGTAGGCATTGATGCCGGCGCCGATGAAGCCGACCACCAGCAGCAGCAGAAAGAAGCTGATCACCGGATTGGCCGGCAACCGCGATATCGCACCTTGCGTCTTCATGTTTATCCCTCGGACTCCGCCCGAACCTGTGAGAGTTGCCTGATGGCCGCCATCAGGCCGCCGCGTTGAAGAAACGGGTATCGCGCGCCAGACGGAACGGGCTGAACACCGCCCAGTCCAGCTCGCGCACGCGATAGGCGCCGGCCAGGAACGGGCGCATCGGCGCCAGCTCCTCGATCGGCTCGTTGTGGAAACTGTCGACCGGGAAGTGCTGCATGCCGTGCATTTCGCCGACCAGCAGCCCGGTGTAGAGGTCGCCGAATTCGAGCACCAGCACGCGCTGGCGCTTGCGATTGCCGCCGATCTGGCCGCCGAAGAAGCCTTCGAGGTCGATCAGCGGCAGCAGCCGGCCGCGCACGTTGGCGACGCCGCGCACCCACGGCTGTACGCCGGGCAGCCGCGTCGCCGCCGGCACCACCAGCACCTCGGCCACTTCGGCCATCGGCGCCACGCAGCGCTGGCCGGCCAGCGTGAAACCGACACCGCTCCAGGTCGGCTTGACCTCGATCTGCGCCGGCAGGCCGTGGGCGTGTTCGACCGAGCGCTGTGCCAGCGCCACCAGCGCGGCGAACGGTTCCAGAGACTCAGCCATGGACATGTTTCGATCCGTCGTGCACCGGTTCAGCCCTTCAGTACGTCTTCGATGGTCTGCACCAGCACGCGGCCGTCGACCGGCTTGGTCAGGTAGCCGCGCGCGCCCTGGCGCTGGCCCCAGACGCGGTCGGTCTCCTGATCCTTGGTGGTGACGATGATGACGGGGATCTTGCTGGTCGACGGCTCGCGCGACAGCTGGCGCGTCGCCTGAAACCCGTTCAGACCCGGCATGACGATGTCCATCAGCACCACGTCGGGCAGTTCCCGCTTGGCGACGCTGACACCGTCTTCGCCGTTCTCGGCCGTGATCACCTCGAAACCGTGCTTGCTCAGGATCGAGCTCATCTTGTAGGTCTCGGTCGGCGAATCGTCGACGATCAGTACGCGCGCCATGTTTCCTCCGCTTGCACCCATCTGTTGTTGCGCTCCCGCTGGTTCATGCGGCGCACCCGCCCCGGGTGGTCACCGCAGCTGTTTGGGTCAGTGCGCCGCCTGGCCGACGTGGGCCTGGATCGCACCCAGCAGTTCGTTGCGGCTGAACGGCTTGGTCAGGTACTGGTCGGAGCCGACGATGCGGCCCTTGGCCTTGTCGAACAGGCCGTCCTTGCTGGACAGCATGATCACCGGCGTCTGCTTGAATTCGCTGTTGTTCTTGATCAGGGCGCAGGTCTGATAGCCATCCAGACGCGGCATCATGATGTCGACGAAGATGATGTCGGGGCGGGTATCGGCGATCTTGGCGAGGGCGTCGAAGCCGTCGGTCGCGGTGATCACCTCGCAGCCGACCTTGGTCAGCAGCGTCTCGGCGGTGCGACGGATGGTCTTGCTGTCGTCGATCACCATCACTTTCAGATCTTGGAAATTGGGTTCCATGGTTGCTCCAACCTCGATGCCGCGTCGGTGTCGGCACACCGCGTCGGCGAGCGTTCACCCCGGCTGGGGGCCGCCCGATTTCTGATACAGTTCGGCGCATCCGGCGCCGCGTCGGGGAAATATAGCAAAGCCCCCGAGCAACGCCGGCTCGATTGCGGAAGGCCGGTCGCGAAGCGCGGCCGGTCGTCCGGTTCCCAAGTATAGAAGCGAGTCGCAAAACCGCACGGCGACGTCGCGATGCGAACGGCGCTCCATGATGCAGGTAACACTATGACGATCCGCCTCGGCGTGGTGATGGACCCCATCGCCGACATCACCTACAAGAAGGACACCACGCTGGCGCTGCTGTGGGCGGCCGCCGAGCGCGGCTGGCAGCTCATATATATGGAGCAGGGCAACCTGTTCCTCGACGGCGGCGAGCCGAAGGCGATCGCGCGGCCGCTGGCCGTGCGCCGCGACCCGGACCACTGGTTCGACCTCGGCGAGCCGCAGCCGCTGGCGCTGGCCGACCTCGACGTGATCCTGATGCGCAAGGACCCGCCGTTCGACAACGAGTTCATCTACAGCACCTACATCCTGGAGGCGGCCGAGGCGCGCGGCGCGCTGGTGGTGAACCGGCCGCAGAGCCTGCGCGACTGCAACGAGAAGATGTTCGCGACCCAGTTTCCCGACTGCTGCCCGCCGCTGCTGGTCAGCCGCGACGCCGCGCTGCTGCGGCAATTCCACCAGCACCACGGCGACGTCGTGTTCAAGCCGCTCGACGGCATGGGCGGCAGTTCGATCTTCCGCGTGCGCCAGGACGACCCCAACCTGAACGTCATCATCGAGACCCTGACCGACCACGGCCGCCAGACCATCATGGCGCAGCGCTACCTGCCCGCCATCAAGGAGGGTGACAAACGCATCCTGATGATCGACGGCGAGCCGGTGCCGTACTGTCTGGCGCGCGTGCCGATGGCCGGCGAGAGCCGCGGCAACCTCGCCGCCGGCGGCAGCGGCCGGCCGCAGCCGCTGTCCGAACGCGACCGCGAGATCGCCGCACGCGTCGGCCCCGAGCTGCAGCGGCGCGGCCTGCTGTTCGTCGGCCTCGACGTCATCGGCGACTACCTGACCGAGATCAACGTCACCAGCCCGACCTGCGCGCGCGAGATCGACGCCGCCTACGACACCCGTATCGGCGAACGGCTGATGGACGCCATCGCCCGGCGTCTGGAGCAAAGACCCTGATGGCGACCGACGCGCTGTCGCTGGAGCCGACCGAGCTCGACCGCTACCGCCACGACCGGCTCGGCTTCACCGTGCTGCTGGCGCTGGCGCTGCACGCCGCCGTCATCCTCGGCATCAGTTTCGACAAGGAGCTGCGCCAGCAGGCCGCCGCCAAACTGGAGATCACGCTGGCGCAGTACCGCAGCGACAAGGCGCCGGAGCGGGTCGACTTCCTCGCCCAGCACGATCAGGAGGGCAGCGGCACGCTGCAGGAGAAGGCGCTGCTGACCACGCGCCAGACCGCCGACTTCCACGACAACGCCATCCGCGAGGTGAGCCCGGCGCAGCAGATCGCCGCACAGCAGCAGCAGGCGAAACAGCAGACGCTGGTGGCGACCACCGCCAGCGCGCCGGTCAAGAGCGCGACCCGAACCGAGCGCGACGAGACCCGGCAGAAGACCGACAGCGAGATGACGCTGCTGCAGCGCAGTCTGGAGATCGCCAGCCTGGAGGCCAAGCTCGACATCCAGCGTCAGGCCTACGCCGCGCGGCCGCGCGTGCGCCGGCTGACCTCGGTGGCGACGCGCCGCTCCGAGGACGCGCTCTACCTGAACGAGTGGCGCA